>JAJYDU010000169.1 GCA_021790475.1 Planctomycetota bacterium
ATCTATCGAATTTGAATTCCGTAGGATCGGCGAACGACTTGAACCCCGCCAACTCGAGAGAGAGGAGTTTCATGACGCGGACCTCCATGTCACGAAGACCATCCTTGACCAGCGGCGCGGCCGGCGACCAAGCACACCGGGCAGCGCCGATATAGAGGTTAATATACCGCATCCGCCGGGAACAAGGAAGAGAAAAATAGGAAATATTTTGCAACACCCTGAAGAAGCCAGTTCCGATGGCTAAGCCGGCCGGCCCGGGGGCTGTTTCATTGTGATATTCAGCAATCTCTCACGCCTGGCCGGGGTGCGGTATGGATAGTTTTATCCAACGTCAGTTCGGAATAAGGAAGTGAAATAAAAGACCTCCCGGTTGGACCGCGGTCCGGCTATTTGTGTCCCCCGGGTCCGCCGGCGGTAAGGTATTTCCGCGCCACGGCCTGGGTCAGGTCAATATCGTGGATGTTCGCCAGCGTACAGAGCCAGGCCAGAACGTCGGCGAATTCCTCCTCCTGGTTTTTCCGATTTTTCCCCTGCAGAGCCGTGGCCAGTTCGCCCACTTCCTCCACAAACCACATGAATGTGGCGGCGGTTCCGCGCTCGCAATCGCGTTGCGAATATCTGTCCCGGATATGCCCCTGGAATCCGGCGATGCTCAGAGAATCCACCATGAGAACCCTTTCATTTCTGCGCCTTCATTCACCCGCGCCGGGACCGGGAGCAACGAAAGCCGCCACCCGGCAGCCACGCCTTCACCCCTCGCGGGCACGGAGGATGGCCTGTTTCATCCGGGCCACCGCTTCGCGCAGACCGATGAATACAGCCTGGCTGACAATGGCGTGGCCGATATGCAGCTCGCCTACGTGCGGCAGTGCCGCGATCGCCCCGACATTGCGTTCATCCAGCCCGTGGCCGGCATTGAACTGCATGCCGGAGTTCAAAATATATTCACCCGCGGCGCGCACTTTTTCCAGTTGAACCCGCCGGGCGACCGGGTCGGCGGCATTGGCGTAAGGGCCGGTATGGACTTCGCAGATCTCCAGGTCCGCCTTTTTCGCGGCGGCGACCTGGCGCGGCTGGGCATCAATAAAAGCGCTGACCAGAATGCCGGCGTCGCGCAGGCGGTGAACCACGCGGCGAACGGCCTGGAACCGCCCCGCCACATCCAGTCCGCCTTCGGTGGTCACTTCGGTCCGCTTTTCCGGCACCAGGGTGGCCATGGCCGGCCGCAGGCGAAGCGCGATGGCGAGCATCTCCTGCACCGCCGCCATCTCCAGGTTCAGGGGAACGCGTACGCTTTGAGCCAGCAGTTGCACATCCCGGTCCTGAATATGCCGGCGATCTTCGCGCAGGTGAACGGTGATCAGGTCGGCCCCGCCGAGTTGCGCTTCCACCGCGGCCCAGAGAGGGTCCGGTTCCCGGGCGCGCCGGACCTGACGCAGCGTCGCGACGTGGTCTATATTGACGCCGAGTTTCACCATATTTATACCCATAATTTCGCGGGATTGGTCTGCGTAAGCGTGCAAACCTGCGTGCGGCCAACCAGTTCAACCGCCCGCTCCAATCCGGCCAGTCGCGTGGGCAGATGGTCCGGCCGATGGCAATCCGAACCGAGCATAAAATAGAGGCCACGGGTCAGAAATTGTTCGGCAAGCGCGCGGATCGGCTCCGGTTCCGACCCGCCCAGCGGCCCCAGATTTCCCTGGAACAACACCCCCCGGTCCGCCAGAGTCTCGATCAGGGCGGGATTGGCGCGTATGGCGTCCATCCGTTCCGGGTGGGCCAGGATCACCGTCAGGCCGCGGCCTTGCAGAAAGTCGATCGCTTCGTCGGCCCAGTGCGGCCAGTCCGGCTCCCAGGAATCCGCCAGACAGTACGCCGTGTTCAGGCCATAAGTTGGTATACGATCCATATCATCCCACCGCAAAAGCTGCGGCGAGAGCCGCAGTTCCCCTCCCGGCCGGAATTGCGCCGCCACGCCCCGCCGATCCATCTCTCGCTGAAAAACCTCCACCGCCCGCCGCGTCTGCTGTGGTGTAACATCGCCGTATTCCGTGCAACCCGTGTGCGGGGTAAGAAAAAAGCGATCGTAGCCGTGCTGCACCATCGCCTGGATACACGCGAACGAATCGTCCAGGCCGACACAGCCGTCGTCCATTCCCGGCAGAAAATGATTATGTACGTCAATCCGGTTCATCATCCGGGCGTCAGGGCCTCCGACCGGTCCAGACGTTTGCGCTGATTTTCCTTCAGGTAACGCTTGCGCAGGCGGACGTTCCGCGGCGTAATTTCCAATAATTCGTCATCCTCAATGTATTCCAGCGCGATTTCCAGCGACATGTCGCGCGGCGGCTTGAGAATAATGTTCTTGTCGCTGGCCGTCGTGCGCATGTTGGTGAGCTTTTTCTCGCGGCATACGTTGACCGTAATGTCGTTGTCCTTGTTGTATTCGCCTACAATCATCCCTTCATAGACCGCGTCGCCCGGCTGAACAAACATCACGCCCCGTTCCTGGAGGGAGTCGAGCGCGTAGGCGTTGGCCGCGCCGTTTTCCATGCTTACCATCACGCCGTTGAGCCGCCCCGGCAGTGCACCACGAATCAACTGATAATCATGAAACGTGTGGTGCATCACCGCTTCGCCCTGCGTGGCGTTGAGCAGCCGCGTGCGCAGACCGATCAGTCCCCGCGCCGGGAGCAGGAATTCCAGGTGCGTCATCGCTCCCTTCGTGTCCATGCGGGCCAGCTCGCCGCGGCGATTGCCCACCGCCTCCATCACCGCTCCGACAAATTTTTCCGGCACGTCAATAGTGAGATTTTCCACCGGCTCGCACTTGCGGCCGTTAAGTTCCTTGAAAATCACCTTTGGTTTGCCCACCTGCAGCTCATAACCTTCCCGCCGCATGTTTTCCAGGAGCACCCCCAGGTGCAGAAGCCCGCGGCCGCTGACCCGCAGGGAATCCGGAGAGGCGGTGTCCTCCACCCGCAGCGCCACGTTGCTTTGCAGTTCATGGTAAAGCCTTTCCCGCAGGTTCCGGCTGGTGACGAACTTGCCTTCCCGCCCGGCGAACGGGGAATCGTTTACGCTGAAAATCATGCTCAGCGTCGGCTCGTCGACGTCGATCAGCGGTAGAGCTTCGGGCTTGTCCGGCGCGGCGATGGTGTCGCCGATATCCACGTCCGGAATTCCGACGACGGCGCAGATATCGCCGGCCTGCACGTGATCCGTCTTTTCCCGGGCCAGTCCGGAAAACAGATAAAGTTCGTTGGGAACGTGCGCTTCGATTTTCCCGCTGCGCTTGACGAGGGCGATTTTCTCGCCGCGCCGCAGATAGCCGTTGAATACCCGCCCGATGCCGATCCGCCCCACGTATTCGTTGTAGTCGATGTTGGTCACCTGCATCTGCAGCGGCTTGTCCGCATCCGCCACCGGTCCGGGAATTTTCTGAACAATGATTTCCAGCAGCGGGCGCATGTCGCTATCGGAATGGGCCGGATCCAGCCGGGCGAAACCCTCCCGCCCGGAGGCATACACCACCGGAAAGTCCAGCGCGTCGTCATCCGCTTCCAGCTCCACGAATAAATCGAAAATCTCGTTGAGCACTTCGTTCGGCCGCGCATCCGGGCGGTCGATCTTATTGATCACCACGATCGGTTTGATGTGGTAATGAAATGCCTTCTTGAGCACGAAGCGGGTCTGCGGCATGGGGCCTTCGAAGGCGTCAACCAGCAACAGAACGCCATCGGCCATTTTCAGCACGCGTTCCACCTCGCCGCCGAAATCGGCGTGGCCGGGGGTGTCGATGATGTTGATTTTCCGCGCGGCGCCCCGCACATCGGTGTAGTTCATCGCCACATTCTTGGCCAGAATGGTGATGCCGCGCTCCCGTTCCAGGGGGTTGTTGTCCAGGATCAGCGTGCGAACATCGAACTGGCCGGTGTGAAACATGCCCGACTGGCGGAGCAGGGCGTCCACCAGCGTGGTTTTGCCGTGATCCACATGGGCGATAATGGCGATATTTCGTAACTCGTCGCGACGTTTCATATTATTGTTTTTCATCTTAAGCGGTCGGCGGAGCAAGCCCGGCCAAACCATGTATCATACGGCATTTGATCTTCCGCACCAAGCGAACCCGATTCTTTCAACCTTGGAAAACTCAACATTCGCCCACGGCGGCGGGTTTGACGAACCGGCGCCACCGGCCTAATCTATCCCCGGTGCGATTTTCCGCCCGGCCCGCCCCTTGCCGTTACGGCCCGTCCCGATAACTATTCGGAATGGCCGTTGGGCTTCGCAAAGGGACGGGCAACAGGCTCGTTAACGCAGGAGAACCTTGATGCCCAAACCCCGTCGCCGCCGTAAGATCGGCAGTAAGAAACGTCACGCCAAGTGGAAAGCCCGCCATCACCAACAATAAGAACCTATCTATTGAGATAGTTTCAAAAACCCGCTTGTTCCACCCGCGGACCGCGGATCTCGGGATAACGCCGGCACCCGCGCCGCGGGCCGCCGCAGAAGGTCATTCTTCCAGCGGCGTACCCTGGTCCACCGTGCGCCGCGCGATGGTTCGCACGCGATTAATCGCCGCCAGGTACGCCTTGGCGGAAGCTTCCAGAATATCCGTGCTCAAGCCCCGGCCACGCACTTTCCGGTCGCTGTGTGTTAATTCCACAATCGCCTCGCCCTGTGCCTCGCGACCGCCGGTGAGGCTGCGCACCTGGTAGGAATCCAGGCGGGCGCTGATGCGCGTCAGCCGTTGGATAGCCGCGAACATGGCGTCCACCGGCCCGTCGCCGGTGGCGGCGTCGGTGATTTGGGCGCCCGCGCTGTCGACCAGCGTGACCATGGCCGTGGCCACGCCCTGCGTGCCGGCCATCACCTGCAAAGCCTTCAACTGGAACAACTGCTGATCCGAGGCGAGCTGCTCTTCGGCCAGCGCTTCGAGGTCTTCATCGTAAATCTCTTTTTTCTTGTCGCAGAGAACCTTGAACTTCTCGAACGCCCGATCCAGCGCCGCTTCGTCCAGGCGAAGGCTCAATTCCTCCAGCCGCTGGCGAAAGGCGTGCCG
>JAJYDU010000170.1 GCA_021790475.1 Planctomycetota bacterium
CCATCCAGGCGCCGCAGGACAGACAAGGCCGGGACCCGCCGCGGCGCAGCCCGAGAAAACTCAGGCGTCCTTTCCCGGACCGTCTTAGATTTTTTCCGGTGATGGCGGCTCCGCCTTGATTCGCAGGAGGTCGCGGGCCGGCGATCCCTGGATGATGTCCTCAACAATGATCGCAATGGCCCGCCTTTGGACGCGCCAGACAAAATGCGTTCCCACGTCCGCCAGCGGAACCCAGCGGTAGTCGTCGTGTTCGGCGTCCAGGGTGATTTTTGCGGATCGTCCGACGCCGACGGCAAAGACCGGCAAAAACGTGACGCGATCGCTCGCCCGATGGTAGAAACCCTCCAGGTATTCCACCTGGTGCATCCGGCGGGGCGTCAGGCCGGTTTCCTCCTGCAACTCGCGGCGGGCCGCCGCGACGGCGGTTTCGCCGGACTTGATCCCGCCATAAACGGTCTGCCACGTGCCGGCATAATCGCCGGAGCCGGCGGCGCGGCGAAGCTGGAGAAATTCCACGCCGGCGGGTCCGGTACGATACACATACACCGCGATGCGATTGGCTTTGACTTTGGCCATGGTATTCTTCTTATGATTTCCCATTCCTGGCCGGTTGATAAGTCTGATCGGCGCCGCGCCGCACCAGTCCGCGGATCTGAAGGAACGTCAGTTCCGCGACCACGACCGACGCCGGTAGAGAACAAATTTCACAGAGGGAATCAACACCGGAAGGCCCGGACCGCAGCGCCTCGAAAATTTTCCGCTGCGGCGCGGTGAGATTAGCGTCCTCCCCAGATCGCCGCGCGCGGAGGGGTGCGGCTGATTCGCCCGCCTGCGGCGGACGCCCCGCCACGGCGTCACGCGGCGATGGGATGGGCGCTGATTCGGCGCGCGGCTCCGCGGGGCCGGTCGCCGCCAGATCGCCCTGGCCCAGGGCTTGCAGAATGTCCTGAACATTTTCGACCAGGGCCGCCGCGCCGCTTTTGATGAGGTAATGCGTGCCGCTGCTGGCTACGGAATCAACCCGGCCGGGAAGAGCGAATACCTCCCGACCATAGTCGTCCGCGGCCAGGCGGGCGGTAATCAAGGAACCACTGCGCAGATTCGCCTCCACCACCAGAACCCCCAGAGCCAGGGCGGCGATGATCCGGTTGCGCGGGGGAAAATTTTCCGCCAGAGGCGGTTGATCGAGCGGGAATTCGCTGATTACCGCACCGCGGTCCTCCCGCACAATGCGATCATAAAGATCCACATTTTCCGGGGGATAACAGTGTTCCAACCCGCAGCCCTGCACCACCACGGTTCGGCCGCCGGCGCGCATGGCGCCAACATGCGCGGCGGTGTCGATGCCGCGGGCGCCGCCGCTGACCACGCTGACGCCGGCCTGGGCCAGTCCGGCGGCGAATTTTTCGGCCTGCTCGCGGCCATAGAGCGTGCAGCGCCGGGAGCCGACAATGCCCACGGCCAGAACATCGTTTCGTATCATCCGCCCGCGCAGATAAAGGACGACGGGTGGATCGGGAATGGGAAGCAAACCGGGCGGCCAATCGGGATCATCCGGGCAAAGGACGCGCACGGCCCGGGCGGCGCACTGTTCCAATAGAGCCGCGCCGTCAAAACCGGCGGAAGTACGGAGAATGCTTTGCGCCCGCACGGAGCCGATGCCATCCACCCGGGCCAGTTCGCCGGCCGAAGCGCCCAGAACCTTCTCCGGGCCGCCGAGCATTTCCACGGCGCGCTTCAGCAGAACCGGGCCGGCGCCCTGGCAGTGCGAAAGAGCCAGCCACGCCGCCCGGCGGTCTGATGAGGGCGGGACGGGGACCACGGCGTCGGTCATACGCAAGCCTCGCGGGGAGAAATCAAGACCGTCAAAGCGGCGCGGATTTCGCTTTCTGTTACATCCATGAATATCTGCGCTGCGCCAATGGCCGACGGCAGAACGAAACGCAGCCGGCCGGAACGAACTTTCTTGTCCGCCCGCATGGCGACCAGCGTAGAGTCGATATCCAGTGCGTCCAGGCGCACGGGCAGGCCGATGCGAACCAGCAGCGTTTCCAGGCGGGCGGCATCGGCGGGCACAAGCAATCGCCGGGATACCGCCAGGCGGGCCGCGGCGATCATGCCCAGGGCGACGGCCTGGCCGTGCCGCAAGCTTGTGTAACGGGTCACGGTTTCCAGCGCGTGGCCGAAGGTATGGCCGAAATTCAATAGCGCGCGCGGGCCGTGCTCGAAAGGGTCTTCCATCACCAGGTCGGCCTTGATGCGGACGTTGCCGGCGATCAGATCGCTCAGCGCCGCCGGGTTGCGCCGGAGAATTTCCGGGAGGCGGCTTTCGATAAATGCAAAGAGATCCGCATCGCGGATCATGGCGTGTTTGACGCATTCGGCCAGGCCGCATTGCAGTTCCACGTCCGGCAAGGTCGCCAGCGCGTCCACATCGGTCAATACCGCCCGCGGTTGATGAAAGGCCCCAATCAGATTTTTTCCCAACGGATGGTCCACACCGACTTTTCCGCCGATGCCGGCGTCCACGGCGCTAAGCAGAGTGGTCGGCGCCTGAATCAACGGTACTCCGCGTAGAAGCGTCGCGGCCACGAAGCCGGCCAGGTCGCCCACCACGCCGCCGCCGAGGGCTACCAGCGGGCTGGTGCGCTCGAGCCGGTCCGCCAGGAATACATCGTAAGCGCCATGCACCGTGGCGAGGTTCTTTTGCTGTTCTCCCGCCGGAAATACAAACTCGCTCACGCGATAGCCGGCCTGCCGCAACGATCGTCTGGCGCGATCGAGATAATGAGCCGCTACGGTTTGGTCGCTCACGACGCCGCAGCCGGGCGCCGGCGCTGCTTCCCGCACGCGCGGCCCGAGCTGATCCAGCAGGCCGGCCTGAATAACCACGTCATAAGTGAAAACGGGAGCGGAACCAAACTTGATTGGAATGACCGGCATGGCGTGGATCCCAGCCGAAACGTGCGGGTCCGCCTTCAAAGCTTAAGCTCGGAAGATACCGCCACGGTTTGAGGTTCAATGGAAATTTTGCGGTTGGGCGCAAAATGAACGCGGCCGTCGGCCAGCGCAAAAAGGCTGTCATCACGGGCCAGGCCGACATTCTTGCCGGCGCGGTAACGCGTGCCGCGCTGGCGCACCAGAATCGAACCCGTGGTGACGGTCTGGCCGGCATAGGCCTTAATTCCCAGATACTTCGGATTGCTGTCCCGACCGTTACGGGTGGAACCTTGACCTTTTTTATGAGCCATTATGCACCTTTCTGTTTCGTCAAATCATTCACACGCATTCCCGGATATCATCCCTGGCCGCGCCTCGGCGGGGCGCCGCATTTCCGCATCATCGCGTCCGCGAACTTCAGCGGCTTGCCGGATTCCACTTAACAGGCGGCTAACAGGTGGCCATAGCCACGGGTTTTTGGGATTCGCCGGCAATCCCGGCCAGGCGGGCAAGTTCCTGGGCCTTGTCAGTCTTCTCCCATGTAAACTGCGGCAGATCGCGACCAAAATGGCCATGGGCGGCGGTCTCGCGGTAAATCGGGCGCAGCAGGTTCAAATGTTCAATAATCTGTTGGGGTTTGAGCGGAAATACTTTTTGGATCAACTCGCTGATGACATTCTCATCGACCCGGGCGGTTCCCTCGGTATCCACCAACACGCTGACCGGTGCGGCGACGCCGATGGCATAACCAAGCTGAACCTCACAGGCCGTGGCCAGACCCGCCGCAACGACGTTCTTGGCGACATAACGGGCCATATAACTGGCCGAGCGGTCAACCTTGGAGGGATCCTTGCCCGAGAAAGCCCCGCCGCCGTGGCAACCGCGACCACCGTAGGTGTCCACAATAATTTTGCGGCCGGTGAGGCCGGAATCGCCGTGCGGCCCCCCGATAAGAAACTTTCCCGTTGGGTTGATGTGGAAAACGATCTGGTCATTCCAAAGCGCCGGGCTTTCCGCCAGGATAACCGGTTTGATGATGTGTTCAATGATTTCCTCGCGGGCGGCATCGGAAAAACTGTCGGTTTTCTTATCTACCGCCTCCTCGGTGTGCTGGGTGGAGAGCACAACGGTATGGATGCGTTTGGGGCTTTCGTTTTCGTATTCCACCGTCACCTGGCTTTTCGCATCGGGCCGCAGCCAGCGAATGACCCCCTGCTGACGCAACCTGGCATGCCGTTCCATCAGGCGATGGCTCAGGTAAATCGGCAAAGGCATATAGGCGCGGGTTTCGTTGCAGGCGAAACCGAACATGATGCCCTGGTCGCCCGCCCCCTGTTCTTTATCCACCCTGCCCGTTACGCCGCGGGAAATGTCGGCGGACTGGCCGTGCAGCGTCCGCATGACGGCGCAACTGCGATAATCAAAGCCCGTTTCCGGATCGTCATAGCCGATCGACCGGATCGTCTGGCGGGCGGTTTCCTCCGCCCGGTTGAGGGCTTCCAACGCCCGCTGGTTGTGGATGCTCACTTCGCCGGCCAGAATCACCAGGCCCGTCGTCACCAGCGTTTCGCAGGCGACGCGAGCCAGCGGGTCCTCGGTCAGAAGCGAATCCAGGATGGCGTCGGAAATCTGGTCGGCTACTTTGTCCGGGTGCCCCATGCTGACCGATTCACTGGTGAACAGGTGTTTTCGTCCATTGCTTATAACCATGGCCTTGCCTCGCAATCGTTCATTCCAAACCAGGAAAGTCGATTATACACCAATCCCCGCATCCAAACCAGCATGTGCTGTTGTTCCCGGGCACTCTTCTTTCGCGGCGTGTGGCGCATGGCTGTTCGTGGCCGTGTGACGGTAATGTAGGGCCGATACTCTTAACCGGCCAATGTTGAGCGGGCCTTTCGGCCCGCCAGGGGAATTTGGATCAGGGGATCGGGAGAGCCAATAAGGCTGGCGCAAGAAAGTTGCTCTCGCCTGCGGGCTTGACCCACTGTGGTCACCTGTTCACCTGCTCCATCTTCTCGCGGCGCCGCCGCATCAGCAGTCCCAATCCGCCCAATGCCAGTAACGCCAGCGTGGCCGGCTCC
>JAJYDU010000171.1 GCA_021790475.1 Planctomycetota bacterium
CTGCTTTGATCATGGCGGATAGTAGAACATATCCGGCGCAAATGCGCAAGTTAAGATTGTGTTAAATCTTCGCTGGATTTGTGTTAGCATTTTCCGGACAGTATTGGTGAGGACACCCGCGCTCCCAGGGATGCCCGGAAAAATTGCCACGCCCGTAGGGAAAGGGAACGGTTGCGTCATTTCCCTTGCGCCGGCGCAAGCGGTAGCATAGTTGACTGGTGTGTCTATCCACGGCAAACTCAGGAAAGGATGGGGTTCTTGCCCCTGAAAATATTGTGCATCGGCGACATCGTCGGTAAACCGGGCCGCCAGGTGGTGGCGGAACTTCTGCCGTCGTTGATCGAACGCGAACAGATCGACCTGGTGGTGGCCAATGCTGAAAATGCCGCCGGGGGTTCCGGTCTTACCCCTCCGCTGTTTGAAAAAATATTGCGCACCGGCGTGGATATCTGCACCCTGGGCGATCACACTTACCGTAAACGGGAGATCATGCCGATTCTGGAATCGTCCGACCGCCTGATCCGACCGGGAAACTATCCCGCCCGGGCGACGGGCAAGGGCTGGACGGTGATCCAATCGCGCCGCGGCACGACGGTGGCGATCACGCAGGTGATGGGACGTCTGCACATGAATCCCATCGACGACCCTTTCCAGGCCATTGACCGCATATTGGATGAAATTCCCCGCGATGTGCGGGTGCGGATCGTGGATTTCCATGCCGAGGCCAGCAGTGAAAAAATCGCCATGGGCTGGCACCTTGACGGACGGGTATCGATTAATTTCGGGACCCACACCCATACGCCAACCGCCGACGCCCGCGTTCTGCCCGGCGGCACGGCTTTTGTCTCCGATTTGGGCATGACCGGCCCGTATGAGAGCGTCCTGGGCCGGCGAAAAGAACGCGTGCTCAAACATCTACTTACGGGGATGCCGTTTTTTTTTGAAATAGCTACCGGCGATCCCCGCTTATGCGGCATCCTGGCGAGCGTGGACGAGTCCTCCGGCAAAGCCCTGAGCGTCGCCCGGTGCGATCTGCGCGGGACCGAGCGGGACGGCGCCTACGACGCCGACGACGGCAAGGGATCGCCGAAAGACTGGTAACGTATTGCGTTATACGCCGGGGCGGTGGGGCCTGACCACCTTCCAGGCCAGACCGCAGGCGCGCATGAGCAGAATGGTCCAATAGGTCAGATCCAACTCATACCAGCGCATCCCATGCGCGGCGGATCGCGGCTGGGCGTGATGATTGTTATGCCAACCCTCGCCGAAAGACAGCAGCGCCACCCACCAATTGTTGCGCGAGTTGTCTTGGGTTTGAAAATTCCGATATCCCCAGGTGTGCGCCGCGGAATTCACGAACCATGTCGCATGGTACATGACCACCACGCGCACACAAATTCCCCAGAGCACCCAGGATAATCCACCGGCGGGCGAACCGAGCCATTCCCAGCCGAGAAAAAACAGCGCCATGGCCAGCAAAAACTGCGGTAGATACCAATAACGGCTTATCCAGCACAAGACCGGATCCCGCTGGATGTCTTTCGTGAGTTGGCGCGGATCATCGCCCGTCCGGGCGGAGTGAATAATCCACAGGATATGCGACCAGGTGAATCCATCGCGCGGCGAATGCGGATCGCCCGGCTCGTCGGATTCGCTATGATGCAGGCGATGGGTTCCCACCCATTGCACCGGTCCTCCCTGCCAGGCGAGACACGCGAAAATGGCCAGCGCGTATTCAATGGGTTTATAGGTCACAAAACTCCGGTGCGTAAGCAACCGGTGATAACCGAGCGTCACGCCCAGCCCTCCGGAAAGCCAGGCCAGGACGGCAAAAACCGCCAGCGCCGAAAGATTCACGAACATCGGGAGAAAAGCGACCAGCGCGAGGATGTGCAACACGGAAAATACAAGCATGTAAAATAATCGAAGATGAACTTTGCGGCCATCGCGAAGCGTGCGCTGGAAAAACCTTTTTGACAACGCCATCCTGCCGTCCCATGCTTTCATCCGCCCCGCGCTTTACAAACACAGAGCGCCATTGACCCGACCGTCCATCATGATTTTATTGTAGCGCGCTTTCGGCAATAAAGACGCCTTGTCGCCGGATGGCGTGGAAACAAGCAACGGTTGCCACCTTGGGCGGCGATCCTGCATAAGATTGACCGATGAGGGCATCGGCCCTGTCTGCCACGACGGCCACGGGATGGCGATTTCCCGATAGACATCGGGACGGCCTCGAGACCACTTAATCTTCCGGCGGATTTTCCGGCGCCGGCGTTTGCACGTCGCCGACAATGCCGTCCGGCGTCGCCAGGAAAAGCTTGTCGCTTAGCGGGTGGGCCGCCTGGGCAAATCGCATTTCCACCTGCCGCCGTAACCAGGCAACGGTGCTCTCATCTTCCGTCGCGAAAGCCAGCAGCACGTCGCGATCCGGCGCGGCCATATAAAAGGTGACGCCCAGATGGGGGCGCAGGTGCTGATAAATCAGAGGCAGCAACATTCGGGACGAATTGAGCGAATCTTCCTGGGGGAAACCGAAAAGGGTGTAATTTTCCGCGGGACCGCCGGTCATGCTCAGTTCGCGCGTCCGGCGCAGCAGATTGCTGATGGCGTGCGCATGAAGCGTTTCGCAGTCGACGCCCCATTGCCGGCAATCGCCGCGCGTGATCGGGCTGTTCCTGTGGCGAAGCTGGTAGCAGATCATCAACGAGTTGATCCATTCCTCGCGGACAACGTCCGGTCCCATCGACTCAACCAGCGATCGGGGCAGAAGGATCGGAAACACGCTGTTTCGAACTCCCGTCCACCCGTTGTCGTCGGACTCCCGGTCGGTGCTTTCCACCAGCAGATCGTCGAAAAATCGTTTGACGTTGTCGACCAGCGCCTCGGGTTGATCCAGGTAGGTCTGGTGCAGGGGAGAAACCTTGATTCTCATGCCTCCGACGCTCAGCGTGTCATCGTCGATGGCGCTGATCGAAGACGCCCCCACCTGCTGGCGGGCCAGGTTCACGACCACCTCAATAAACGGCGTTTTCAAACCGTCGGCCGCGGAGCGGATACACAAACCGGCGGTGATGGCGTCCAGTGTGGCGCGGAACCGCTCCATCATCCGGCGCGGGCCGTGCGCCGTCACCAGCAGGATCCGTTCTCCCGCATACACGGCCCAAAAACGCCATTCCTGCCGGCTCTCGGTATTCACTTTCAGGATGGTCCACAACCATCCGGCGATGTTCTTCGGCCGCTCCACACCCCGGGCCGTGACCATCGTATGATGCTCGCCCGGCGCCAGCTGCGGTTGCGCCCGAATATGCATCACCGGCAGTTCCCGGAACCATCGAAGGAACTGGCTTCTCGCTTCCCGCGCGCTGATGGGAACGGACGCCGGCGGCGAATTGTTTTCCCGGCCAGATCCCTCTGCCTGACCGTTTTCGTCGGCGAAATGGAATTCCATCCGCACACTTGCGGAAGGATCGTGAATCAGCAAATGCCCGTCCGGTCCTATCGCGCTGGTAAACTCCGCTGGAATTTCGAGCGTGTAACCGTCGGTGGAGATTTTCCGCCAATTTTTCATCTCTGAATCCTCCAGTTGTTTCGGGCCAAGCCCCGAAAATCCGATTGGATTTGCCCTGGCCGCCCGGCCGCACCGCGAATGCATGGAAACCCGCGGATATTGGCGGCGAACAAAACGATCTGTGCTGTACGGTTCCGCGATATGGTGCGATTTTCGGAACCGCACAATTCAACGTGTACATGAATATGTATCGCCCCAAGAGGTCGCTGAAAATAAACGAAAATTGCCGCCAGGACTTTTTAGGACGCAGGCATATATGATTCTTATAATCAAGGAACGGGATGGCGCGCCACGCAAGTCCCGCCGCGCCGGGACTATTCGGACGTTATGAAACAGGTAACCGTTCACGGGCCAAAAGGTGGGACGGAGCCGCGCGTCAGCAAGCGGCATGGGTAGCGAGAGTCCATATCAACCCGGTCGCTTAGAAATCGCGCATAAATAACATAAACGATTATGCGTGGGGAAGAATAGTGTAGTTCCATTCACCATGGAACTCTTCGGGCCGGAGGTTCACCTGCGCCATCTGCTCCGCCGTCACCTGTTCCTTCGTTGGGTACCGATTCTCGTCCAGTTCGGCGCGGATCGTCAGACCGGTGGTCGTGGTTGTCTGCCCGATCAATTGCACGATGGCCGCGTAGCTGGTCAAGGGGCGCCCACGCCAGTTCCGGGTGATGTGACAGAACATCCGATGCTCGATCTTGTTCCATTTGCTGGTCCCGGGCGGGAAGTGCCGAATCGCCAGTTCCAAGCCCAGTTCATCCGCCAACTCTTGCAAGACGACTTTCCACAGGCGGGTCCGACTGCTGTTGCTGCCGCCGCAGTCGGCCGTGATCAGCAGTTGCCGGGCGTGGGGATAGCGCTGTCGCCCCATTTTCTTCCACCATCGCCGGATGCTGGCGGCGGCGAAGCGGGCCGTATCGTGATCGATGCCAATGCTCACCCACCCTTCGTTGCGGGTCCAGTCGTACACGCCATAGGGAATCGCCTTCTTCACCTTCGGGTCGGGAAAGTCGTGGACGGCCACCTCCACCGGGCGGCCTTGGAGTTGCCATTCCCGCCCGCCATTCTTGAAATTCCCCACCAGTTCCTTCTTCTTGGTGTCCACCGAGATCTTCGGCTGGTTTCGTCGCTGGAACGCCATCACCTGCTCGTTGATGTACGCAAACTGCGCGTTGCGATCCGGGTGGGACGGACGGACTGGACCCGTCGGTGCGGATCGAGTTGCCGCTGCGGCAGCTGACGGGAGATTTACGGGCCGCCGTCAACGAGTTGGCCGGTCAGTCAGGGCTGCGGTTGATGCAGGCGCTGATCGCCGAGGAGGTCGAGCAACGTGCCGGCCGGCGGTATGAGCACCAGGCCGGGCGGGAAGTGCATCGCTGGGGGCGTGAAGACGGCTACGTGGTCTGGTCGGGCAAGAAGGT
>JAJYDU010000028.1 GCA_021790475.1 Planctomycetota bacterium
CCGGCTGAAGCGCTCCGGAGAAGGAATCCATCATCCCGTATGACCGCCGCGTGCGGCGCTTTGCATGGCGTATGTTCTCCCGCATACTCTAGCCATGCGATGGATCGTCTTTTTGTTGCTTTTGTACCTGGCGGCGGCGTTTCAGTCGGCGCATCTGGCCCAATGGAGCGAACAGGGTTATTTCCACATCGAATACTTGCCGTTGCTGGGAATTTTTTACGCCTTTTACGCCGAGGAGGAATCCGCCCTATTGGCTTGCTTCTGGTGCGGCCTGCTGTATGACCTGACCAGCCAGTCTCTGCTGGGACTGGAAGCGATTCTGTTGGCGCTGATGGCTCTGGGAATTGTGAAAATCCGGCTCCATATTTTCCGCAACAATCCCATAAGCCAGGGCGTCATCACGTTTCTGGCGGTGTCGTTTTTTCTGGCCGGTAGAATGGTTCTCACGCGCCTGGCTCTCTGGAACGCCGGGCAACCCGCGCCGGAGATCAATATTCCGGCCTTTCTGGGCGTCGCCGCCAGCAGCAGTCTATATACCGCGGTACTGGTGCCGTGGCTGTTTCGTCTATTGTTGCGGCTCGGATCGCTGCTGGGGTTTGAGGGCGCGCAGCGCCGTGATCTGACCGCGGGGCGATAATGCGGCTTCGACCGCCGCCATTGAACAAGAAAGGAAAACATGACCATGACTATTGACCCGGAACTACTGGCCATTCTGGTCTGTCCGCTTACGCGCAGCCGCCTGCGGCTGGAAGGGGAATATCTGGTCGGTGAAGTGGGCGGCTTACGTTACCCCATCCGTGACGGGATTCCCGTCCTGCTGGTGGATGAAGCCCGCCTGCCCGAAGGCATTGCGTCGCTGGATGAATTTAAGCAGAAATACCGGGATCAGATTCCGCCATAGGTTTCGCCGGCGATTGAATTGATCCCGCCACGGTCCTAACATGAATCAGGCGGCGGCGCGGGCTTCGCGCGAAGGGGAAAGATTCTCCCCGCCCGCGCTTGGCACGGTGCGAATATGAAAAAATGCGATCGTTGCAATAAGCCGGCTACGGTCCATCTGACCGAAATAGACAACGGCATCCCCACGGAACTGCATTTGTGCGATCAGTGCGCGGGGGAAACCGGTTACATTCAGCAGGCGCATATCCCGCTCAACGAGGTGCTCAACCAGTTGCTCCAGGCGCAAAGCCGCAGCGCCAAGGCGGATGGATTGCGCTGCGAAGAATGCGGCATGACCTGGCAGGAATTCAAGGACACCGGCTTATTGGGCTGCATGAAAGATTACGATATTTTCGCCGCCCAACTCCAGGGCGTGATTGAAAGCGCCCAGCAGGGCGCCACACGCCATACCGGGAAATGCAAGGAATCGCCAACCGACCCGAATGCCGCCGTGAAACTCCGGCAAGCGGAACTCAACCGTCTGCGCAAGGATCTGGCCCGGGCGGTGCAGCGGGAATCTTACGAAGAAGCGGCCAAACTGCGCGATCAAATCAAGGTGCTGGAAAGCTCTCCCGGAACGGATTGATCCCCGGAGCCGCGAAAAAGGCGGAATGGTGAATGATGAAACCCGGCGATTTAACCAAACAAAACGGCGAGTGGCTTTCGGCCACGGGGCCCAAGCATGAAATTGTGATCAGTTCCCGCGTACGTCTGGCGCGGAACCTGGCGTCATTTCCATTCGTGAGCAAGGCCAGTCAGCCCCAGCGGTCGGAGCTGCACCGCCTCTGTCGGGATCGGTTGCTCGCGCTGCCGGGTAATTTGAACTTGTTTTATGTGGACCTGGATCACACCGAAGACGTGGATCGACAAATACTTGTGGAGCGGCACCTTATCAGCAAGCAGCACACTTCGGGCGAGGGAAGCCGGGGGGTGGCCATCAGCGCCGATGAAGCCCTGAGTGTCATGGTCAACGAAGAGGACCATCTGCGGATGCAGGTCTTGCGCTCGGGAATGCGGTTGCGCGAGTGTTGGAAAACAGCGGACATGCTCGACAACATGCTCCAGGAACATTTGGATTACGCCTTCAGCGAGCGTTTCGGCTACCTGACGGCGTGCCCGACTAACGTGGGCACCGGCCTGCGGGTTTCCGTGATGATGCATCTGCCGGCGCTCAAACTGACCGGTGAAATCGAAAAAGTGTTCCGGGCGGCCAAGGATACGCACCTGGCCATTCGAGGCCTCTTCGGCGAAGGAACCGAAGCGATCGGAGATTTTTACCAGATCAGCAACCAGACCACGCTGGGACGGACGGAAGAGGAAATTCTCAACGAATTCAGCGACTCCATCATTCCGCGCATCCTCACCGCCGAATTGACCGCCCGTTCGATTCTGGAACAGGAGCGGCCGCTGGCCCTGGATGATCGCATCGGGCGCGCCATCGGAGTGTTGCGCAACGCACGGCTGCTTTCGACCGAGGAAACGCTCTATTTTCTCTCGCATCTGCGTCTCGGAGTGGTGATGGGACGGGTCACGGGCCTGGATATCGACACCATCAACAAGCTGTTTCTTCAAACCCAGCCGGCGCATCTGCAGCGCGTTCTGGGCCGCACATTGGACGGCGAAGCGCGCAAAGCGGCGCGCGCTGATTTCATGCGGCAACAGCTGCAGGCCCGGCCGCCGTAAAGTGTATCGCAACCATAAATGCCACATCAGGCGGAACCGGGCAATGCGCAGCGGTCAATGCCCGAGAATGGTGGCCCAGGCGCTTTGCATCGCCGCCGGCAGGCTGTAGATGCCCAACAAAGTGATCACAACGCAACATCCCCACCCCACCGGGCGAAGGAACCATCCGTTGACGTATGGTCCCATGATCTTGCGGGAACAGGTAAATACCATCAAAGGGATCATGGCCAGGGGAAGCTGCAGGGCCAGGACCACCTGACTTAGGTTCAACATTGCGTTGATATTGGTAGGACCGCGGTGCAAACCCACGATTAACAACACGGGGAGCACGGCGGCCAGCCGCGTGATCAGACGGCGTACCCAGGGGCGAATCCGCCACTGCATGAATCCTTCCATTACCACCTGGCCGGCCAGGGTTCCGGTGATGGTGCTGCTCTGGCCGCTGGCCAGCAGCGCGATGGCGAAAAGCAGACTTGCCGCAGCAGCGCCCAGCAGCGGCGTAAGGGTCAGGTACGCCGCGCGAATCCAGTCGGTATCGGCGTTGAAGGGCAACCAGCGCCCATGGACGGTATGGGCGCCGGGCCGGTGGAAAAAAACTATCGCGGCCAGAACCAGAATGGCGGCGTTGACCAGAAAGGCGATCGCGAGTGAAACCGTCGAATCAATGGTGTTGTATCGTATGACGCGACGGATGCTTGCATCGTCAGCCTGAAATTGGCGCGATTGCACCAGCGCGGAGTGCAGGTACAGATTATGCGGCATGACGGTCGCGCCGATCATGGCGATGGCCAGCACCAGCATGTCTTTGTTGACAAGCATCCGGCCTATCTGGGGCGCCACAATCGCCTGCCCCATCGGCAGCAGATCGGGCCGCACCGCGGGCAAAACGAATATTTCCAGGAAATAGCAGACGCCTATCGTAACGATCAGCACCGCAATCAGCGCTTCAATCATCCGCATGCCCAATCCCCGCAGGGACAGCAGCAGAACCACATCGAACGCG
This sequence comes from Planctomycetota bacterium, assembly GCA_021790475.1. Taxonomy (GTDB): domain Bacteria; phylum Planctomycetota; class Phycisphaerae; order WQYP01; family WQYP01; genus JAKBMM01. The sequence goes on from JAJYDU010000028.1 coordinate 3,626, forward strand.
GTAATCGCCAGCGACCAGAAAATGGGAATATGGAACAAGAGGCTCAAGGCCACGGCGCTGCCGAGCGCTTCGGCCAGGTCGCAGGCGGCGATGGCCACTTCCGCGCCGAGCCAGTTGGCGATGCGAAGGAACCGGGGATAGCGTTCAGCGCAAAGCTGCGCCAGGTCGCGGCCCGTCACCACGCCCAACCGGGCGGCGCACACCTGGAGAATAATGGCCATGAAACTCGACAGCGCCACGATCCACAGCAGGGAATAGTGAAACTGCGCTCCGCCCTGCAGATCGGTGCTCCAGTTGCCGGGGTCCATGTACCCCACGCTCACCAGTACGGCGGGACCGACAAAAGCCAGATAAGTACGGAGAAAACCGGCGCTGTTTTGCGGAACCCGCACCGACCGGTGTAATTGGGCCAGCGACACCGCGGCCGACGGCGGCGCCGGGGACACTTCTTTTTTTTCACGCCGGCGGGACTTCATAAGCGACCGATAATTTTGATGGATATCACTTCCAATTTTGACTAATCAAAGTATACTGTAAACACAGGCCCCGCGCCAAGCAAGGCCGAAGAAAAATCCCGGAGCGTATATGGCCAGCAAAACCATTGAGAATTATCTCAAGCAAATTTACCTGGCCCGCCAGGAATCGCGGGGCAAGTTCATCCCCATGGGCCGGCTGGCGAATCTGATGGAGGTGACTCCCGGCACGGCCACCACCATGGTCAAGGCGCTGGCCGACGCCCATCTGGTCGGCTACGAACCGCGGCGGGGCGTGAAACTCTCCCGGGCCGGCGAACATCTCGCGCTGCACGTGCTGCGCCGCCATCGGCTGGTGGAATTGCTGCTGGTGCGGGTGCTCAAGCTGGACTGGTCGCAGGTCCATGAGGAGGCGGAAGAAATCGAGCACGCCATTTCCGAGAGAGTTCTGGAAGCGATAGACCGGTTGCTGGGGCGGCCGGTCGCCGATCCCCATGGCGATCCGATTCCCACCGCGGGAGGAAAAGTTCATCCGCAGCGATTCACCAGCCTGGCCACCTGCCCCCTGGACCGCCCGGTGCGGATCGTCCGCATATTGGACCAGGAGCCGAATTTCCTGCGTTTTGTGGACCAGTGCGGCCTGACGCCCCAGGCGATCGTGCGCGTACAACAACGCGACCCGCTGGCGGATGCCGTCCGGTTGCGAATCGCCACGGACAAATCCGCGCGCTGTAGAATTTTAAGCGGCGGAGTCGCGGCGCGATTCCTGGTGCGCGACCCATAAAGACCAGAATGGAATTCACAGCGGTGCGGTCGAATAGTGAACCGCCAGGTGGTAAACCACCTGTACCACAACGCAAATCAGTGCCATGCCCAGGATGATCTTGATCGCCAGCCATAGCGTGGCCTTGCGCAGGCCCGTCAAATCGCGCCGGCGCACAGTCTGGTAGACCAGACTGATGATCAGCACCAGCGGAAAGGCAAACAAAAGCCAGTAACTGGTCAGATGGGGCACGATCGAATACAGAGGATCAATCAACGGAATCCAGGCGGGAATTCCGACGACGCCCGCAACGGCGGGGGACATCATGGACGGCCTCCTCCCGGCGGACTGGCGCCAGGCGTTTTTCCGGTCCGGCAAGCGGATTCTTCTCCGCTTACGAGCATGAACAGATCGACCAGAACCAACAGATTCAACATACCCGCCAACCCGCAATAAGCAGTGGCCACTTCCTGAACAAGTGGCGCAAAACCGGAAGGATGCCGCGACCCGGACGGAAAATATTCGCTCCGGAGACGACTGCCGATCAGCATCGGCCAGCCAGCCAGGTATTGCGAATAATCCCACAGGCGCTGGCGGGGTCGATTCAGCGCACGCACGCCCCCCAGCAAAATCCCGCCAATAAACAGGGTATGAATGGCGATGGTGAAAATAAGGCCGCGCCGGCGATCTCCCACCATCCAGTGACCGGCGCCGGGAATTAACCAGCCGACGGCAATGGCCAGGTAGCCCCTGGCTTCGCCGCCGGTCCGGTTTCCTGCGTTACTCGAAAAAGCCAAGTATTGCTCCTGGCGCGGCCCGGTTGTTTTTGCCGGGTGACTGCGCCCATGCTTTATACCGCCGCCGGGAAAAGATTGCCAACGGGGCAGAAGTGCAAAGGTTACAGGCGGCGGATGCCGCTCCACCCACCATGGGTTCATTGTATAATACATTTGATGGAGCGGTATATTTATGGCAGACGCAGATAATTTCATCGATGAAATTCAACGGGATAAAATTATCAATGCCCGTCGCATATCGCCCGAGCGCAGGATTCGCGCCGGCCTGGAACTTTTTGATCTGAACCGCCAACTGGTTATGGCGGCGCTGAAAATGCAACATCCTGATGTGAATGAAGCTGCACTGAACAAATTATTTCTGGAACGTCTGGCCATGATCCGGCGAGTGGAATCCGGCTTATGAACACCCTGGATGTCGCCGCCGCGGTGCTGGACGCTTTGAATCAGGTCCAGGCCTCCTACCTGATGGTCGGCGCGCTTTCCAGCAATCTCTATGGTATTCCGCGGAACACCAACGATGCTGATTTCGTGTTCGCGGCGGCGACGACTGATGTCTCCGCCATTGCCGCCGTCCTTGGCGCCGGTTTCCGACTCGATCCGCAACTTTCTTTTGAATCGATTACTATGACTCTACGGCGTGTGATTACGCATATTGAGACCGGCTTTCTCATCGAATTTTTCGAACTTTCCGATGATCCACATGACCAAATGCGATTCCGCCGCCGACAACAGATGCCATTTCTTAACCGCCGCATATTCGTGCCCACGGTTGAAGATGTGATCGTCGCCAAGCTGCGCTGGTCAAAACACGTCCGACGCAGCAAGGATATCGATGATGTAAAAAACATTCTGGTTGTCCAGGATATGGCGAACATCGACTTGCCCTATATTCGTACCTGGGCGCAAGCGCACCATACCATCGACTTGCTGAACCAACTGCTGGCGGATACAGGACCTAAACCTTAGGCATGTGTGAGAAGCCCAGGGTCTTTTAGTTTTCCCTTAAGCGGGCCTTATCCATTTTTATGGAATTCTGGAACAGACCGATTTATTGGGAAACCGGATCAAGGCTTTCCTGCAAAAATGCGAGCAGCCCTGAAAACTAAAAGACCCTGGTGAGAAGCCGGCGCGGCTACCCCGATACTATCGGTATCAGGCGCGACATGTTAGGATTCAACGTTATTTTCGGGGATTGGCGCATGACTTCAACGCAAATGGCCCAGGGGGTGAGCACCGGAGACCTCATCACCTCAGTTGATGAACTCCGGACCATTCTCCCGAGCATCACCGATCAGCAGGCGGACGAGATGAACCGCGTGGCCCGGCGCTATAACTTTCGCGTGCCCCGCTTTTATGTTCAAAATGTTCTGCGGGACGATCCTGCCGATCCCCTCTGGGAACTGGCCCTGCCCGGGTTGGCGGAACTTCACGACAGCGGCGACGAGCGCTGGGACGCCTTTCAACTGGCCGACCGCGCGGTGGATCATCCGCGCTGGATTCAGAAATACCGCTACGAAGCGTTGCTGCGCGTCACCGACTTCTGCAGTGGTCTGTGCCGCTACTGTTACCTCAAAAACCGCGAGGTAACCCCTGGTTGTATTTCGCACCGGGAGATCGACGCGATATTCGACCAGGCTGAAAAATCCACCCGCCGTCATGAGCTTCGCGAGTTGATATTCAGCGGCGGCGAACCGCTGGCCGTGCCCGCCGCGATGATCGACCATTTGAGCGATCGCCTCGCCCGCTTGAATCGAACCGTGGCCCGGCGCATCACCGTGTGCATCCACACCCGCGAGCCGATCTGGTATCCGCAGAGAATTCTTGAATCCCGCAGCCTGCAGGAAGCGTTGCGCCGTCTCCAACCGAGTTCCTATATTCTGCACGTGGTGCATCCGCGCGAAGTCACCGCCCAGCTGCGCGCCGCCCTGCTTGTTCTGACTGAACTCGCCGCCGTTCGCCGGCCGCTGATGCTGACCCAGCATCCATTGTTTCAGGGCATCAACGCCAACGCCCGCGTCATCACCGACATGTACGACCGGCTCGACAACGGCGACGTAATCGTCAAACCTTATTACCTGATTCACCCGTTTCCCGACGGCACGCTTCCCCGGCATCGTCTGACGTTGCGGGAAAGCCAGAAAATTCTTCGCGATCTGGCTTCCGCACCCGGCACACGCGTACCTCTGTTGACCGTTCCCACCCCGATGGGCAAATGCGTCATCGGGCCGTATGAGGAGTTGCTGGACCGCGGCGGTTATTACCTGCTGCACACCAAAGACGGCGTACCAGTCCAATACGCCACCGGCGCGGTTTACAATCCGCTCGAGTTGCGATCCAATATCCCGGTCATGCCGACGATCCGGGCCGGCTCGCAAGATCTCAGGTAAGAGCGGGTATGCTGTTTTTTAGGAATCATAAGGAATCATCATGAAGATGGACGTGGAAATGGTTTATGACGGACGCGCCGAACTGGCCGAAGGGCCGGTGTGGCATCAGGGGCGTCTCTACTGGGTAAACATTACGCCGGGCATATTTAACTGTTTCGATCCCGCCGGAAAAACCAATGTTTCCCGGTCTCTGGGACGAATGGTGGGGGCGGCGGTTCCCTGTGACGATGGCCGCTGGCTTCTGGCGTGTCAGGACGGTTTTGTGTTCTTCGATTGGAATACCGGTTTGTTTGAGCCGATTCATGATCCGGAAGCGCACTTGCCCCGCAATCGCTTCAACGACGGCAAGTGCGACCCGGCGGGTCGATTCTGGGCCGGTACGCTCAACCTGGACGAAGAGCCGCAACGCAGTGCCTTGTACGTTTTAGACACCGATCGGTCGGTTCGCCGGGTCTTGGCGCCGGTATCGTTGTCCAACGGAATGGGATGGTCGCCCGACGGCGCGACGTTCTATTACATCGATACGCCCACCCGCCAGATACTGGCGTTTGACTTTGATCTGGCAACCGGCGGCCTTTCCCGCCGGCGTGTGCTGGTCGATCTGCCCGCCGGCCCCGGTTATCCGGACGGTATGACGGTCGATAGCGCCGGCAACCTGTGGGTCGCCCTGTGGGGCGATCACGCCGTGATATGCCTGGACGGCCGGCGCGGTTCGCTGATGCAGCGCGTCGATCTGCCCGTCTCGCAGCCTTCCTCGTGCGCCTTCGGCGGCGCGCGGCTCGACGAGTTGTACATCACCACCGCCCGGCAGGCGCTGGGCCCCGAACAATGCCAAAAGGAACCGTTTGCCGGCGGGCTGTTTCGAGTCAAGGTCGGCGTGACGGGATTCCCCGTGACGGAATTTCGCACCGGGGCGGGAAAATAAGAGCCGGCGAAGCGTTCGTCGCGGCAGCGGTTTTTACCGCCGACCCGCCGCCGGGTTATTGTCATGACAATCATAGATGCATATAATTGTCTACATGCTGCGGCGGCTATGCCCGGCCCCGTCACGGGGTTGTCGCTGTCGGAACTTTGTCGATTTCTTGAAAGTGCCCGGATACCGGCTGTTCTCGTAATGGATGGCTCCGCGAAACCATCCGAGCCGGGCGAAAATGAATTCCCCGCGCTGCGACTGGTTTACTCCGGCCGCAGCGCCACGGCTGATGATGTCATTGCGCGGCTGGTTCAGGAAAGTACCGGTCGCCGGCATCTGACGGTGGTGAGCAACGACCACGCCGTGGCCGCCGCCGCCCGCCGCGCCGGCGCCAGGAGCATCTCATGTGAAGTCTTTCTGCACCGGCTCATGCGCGCCCGGGCCGCGAGCCGCCGCGGGCGCCGCGCCAACGAACCATCGGAAAAATTCGGCGGTCCGGCGGCCTCCGGCCAGGCCGGCGCCTGGTTAAAGGAATTTGGTTTTGAGCCGCCTTCCCAACCGCCGCCGCCGGCGTCCTCCGCTGAAGTCGATCCCGATTCCATCGACATGGATGATTTTTTGTGCTAATCCCTATCCCGATGGCGGGCGGGACAGGGCGGGGCCCGCCGGACAGCGTTGGCGAATTTCGGCGACCAGGGATGCCAGCGGGATTTCCCTTTCCGTGCGCTCGGCGAGGTTTTTAAGCTTGGCCAGCCCCTGTTGAAACTCCGCCGGGGCCAGGATCACCGCCAGTTTCGCGCCCGAAGCCGCCGCCTCCTGGAGTAATTTGCCGATGTTACGGGTGGAGCGGTACGAGCACGCGGCGTAGAGACCGGGGTGTTCGATTCGCGCGCGGGCGGCATCCCACTGGGAACGCCGCAGTTGAAAAATCAAGCTCTCGGCGCAGGTCGTATCCTCCAGGGCGTTGACGATAAAAACATCGGGATTCCGATGGTTATCGAGAATGGCTCCCGGAAGTTTATTGCGCTGGCGCAAAAGGATTTCCAATACTACATCGCCCATGCCGAACCCGACGGCGCCCAGCGAAGGCCCGCCGAACATTTTTATGAGATTGTCGTATCGTCCGCCTCCGGCTATGGCGCGATTTTCCCCCTGCCGATCGCTGACCTCGAATACAAAACCCGTGTAATAGGCCAGGCCGCGCACGATGCTTAAATCAAAACGGCACATAGCCCCCAGACCGTTGTCTTTCAGGCGTTTTTCAAATTCCCTTACCGTGCTGTATATCTCGCTCGACAATGCTGCGGTCTGCGACCGTTCCGGAGCGCCGCCGCTCGATTTCTTTTGGATCAATAAATCCGTCAGTTCCGCGAGAGATTGATTCTTCGTGTCGGCGATAAAATCGAACCATTCTCTCTCCCCATCCGAGCATTTTTGCTCACTATAAAGAGCTTTTCTATCGTACTTGTGCAACCGATCAAGAATGTAATAGGCGGCGCCAAGGCGATCGGGCGAAACGAACGTGCTCGTCAACAGGCGGTTGAGCCATTCGCGGTGATTCCAGCCGACGTGAAAATCGGCGTCATCCAGGCCGAATTCGCGCAGCGCGTCGACGCATAACGCCAGACACTCCCGTTCGGCCCGATCGGAGGTATCGCCGATATAATCCACATTCCATTGCATGAATTCGCGCAGCCGGCCTTTCTGCGGCTGCTCGGCGCGATAACAGCGCGCGATGGAAAACCATTTGATGGGGCGGGGTAAACCGGCGCCCCGCTGCGCGACCATGCGGGCCAGAGTCGGCGTGAATTCCGGGCGCAGGGCCAGATCGCGCCCGCCGCGGTCGGTGAAGGAAAAAAGCTGGGAAACAATTTCCTCGCCGCTTTTGACCTTGTAAAGGTCGAGCGATTCAAACGTCGGCCCGTCCACTTCCTGAAAACCATGGCGCACCGACACGCGGCGCCAGATATCCTCAATGTAACGGCGCACCGCCATATCTTCGGGATAAAAATCGCGCGTGCCTTTGGGAGCCTGGAAGTTTTCCGTCGCCATTCTGACGAAAGTCTACGCGATGCGGCGCAATTCTTGAAGCACGACTCCCCCGGCGGTTGCCGCCGGAGTAAAGCGCCTGTAATATTCATTTTGAGATTTGACGCAACGACACCCCCGATAGCAATAACGATCAGGACGGGGGTGTATAATTGGGTATCGCGTCAAGCGTGTGTAGTATGCAGGAGTACAATGACGATGGCCGGGATTCGCGTCGGTATTAACGGGTTTGGTCGTATCGGAAGACTGGTGTTTCGGGCCGGTGCGCACGATCCACGGATTGAATTCGTGGCGATTAACGATTTATTTCCCCCGGACAACCTGGCGTACCTGCTCAAGTACGATTCCACCCACGGCCGGTTTCAGGGCGAAGTGGCCGCAAGAGATGCCGAAGGGCTATTGGTCAACGGCCATTTCGTGAAAACTTTCGCGGTCAAAGATCCCGCCCAGTTGCCGTGGAAGAGTCTGGACGTTCATTACGTCATTGAATCGACGGGTTTATTCACGGACCGCCAGGGAGCGGGTAAGCATCTGACCGCGGGGGCGAAGCGCGTGATCATTTCCGCGCCCGCCAAGGACAAGGACATCCCTACCTTTGTAATGGGAGTCAACGAGGAAAAGTTCAATCCGGCAACGGATGCCATTGTGTCCAACGCCAGTTGCACCACTAACTGTCTGGCGCCGCTGGTGAAGGTGATCCATGACCATTTCGGCGTGGAAGAGGCTCTGATGACGACGGTTCATGCGGCGACCGCAACACAACCGACGGTGGATGGCCCGTCGAAGAAAGACTGGCGCGGCGGGCGCGGCGCCGGCCAGAACGTGATACCGGCGGCCACCGGCGCGGCCAAGGCCGCCACGCTGGTGATTCCCGAACTGCAAGGAAAAATCACGGGCATGGCCTTCCGGATTCCGACGCCGGATGTCTCCGTGGTGGACCTGACGGTGCGGACCAGCAGGGAAACGTCGCTGGCCCGGATCAACGAAGTGATCAAGAAAGAGTCGGAGGGTAAACTCAAGGGTATCCTTGGCTACACGGATGAAGAAGTGGTCTCCAGCGACTTCATCACCGATCCGCGTTCGAGCATTTACGACGCCAGGGCGGGTATTGAGCTGAATAGTCGATTCTTCAAGCTCATCAGCTGGTACGACAACGAATGGGGCTACAGCAACCGCGTAGTGGACCTGGTGCGCTACCTTGGCCAAAAGGACGGATTGCTTTGATCCCGATGGCCAGGGGGACCGCCGGGGTATGGTAATCTCCGTGTGAAGGGTCTGAATCGGCGAACGCCTTCAGCAGGCGGCTCCTTTCGGACAAATTCGTCCCCGGCCAATCGCCGCACCCACCGGTAACGGCAAGGGAACCATCCGATGCGCTGGATATGGATTGACCGCTTTGAACTTTTCGAACCGGGCAAACGCGCCGTGGCGATCAAAAATGTAAGCATGGCGGAAGATTATCTGCACGATCATTTTCCGGGGTTCCCGGTGATGCCGGCGAGCCTTTTGATAGAAGGAATGGCCCAGACCAGCGGCATTTTGGTCGGCGCGGCGCGGGAGTTTCGCGAAAAAGTTATCCTGGCCAAGATCGGCCGCGCGGAATTCCGCCGGCTGGTGCGACCGGGCGAACAGGTTGTTTATGATGCCGCCATAGAGCGGATCAACGAAAGCGGGGCATCCATCCGCGGAAAAATCCGCGCCCGTGCCGGCGATACCGGTGGCCAACCGGTGGAACTGGCCGTGGGCGAGGTGGATCTGATGTTCTCGCACATCGACCGGAATATGGGCGGCATGAAATTTCCCGATTTCAACTTCGTCTTCAACAGCCGGTTTATGAGCCTTTTCGAGACGTATCAGCGTCAGATTGAAGTTCCGCTGGACCGGTAGGGGTGAGTTCGAATAAGAGCCTGTCCGGACAGGCTCCAGGCCGGCCGGCCTTTTGGCCGTAGGCTTTTTTATCCCCGCATTTGCCCCGCCCCGGAGTTCGTTACGGGGAATGGAAATTTTGTGCGGCACAGCGGCGATCCCAGCCGTTCCACTATTCCGCGTCATTCCCCGATCTTTTCGGAAAGGAAAGGATCATGCACGAACAGGAACATCCTTCATCCGCCCAGGCGGCCATGGCGCATATCGATCCCGTTTGCGGCATGAAGGTGAACCCCGCCCAAAGTGCCGGCAGCGCCGAGCACAATGGCAAAACTTATTATTTCTGCGGAAAAAACTGTCTGGCCAGGTTTCAGGCCGCGCCGGAACAATATCTTCATGCTCCGTTGCCGGGCCGCGGTTCGGCGCCGGTTATGGTGGAATTAAAAACATCGGCCACCACAACCCCGGTGGCGCAATATACATGCGCTGGAGACCCGGAGATTATTCGCAACGCGCCCGGTTCGTGTCCGAAATGTTCCACGGCTTTGGAACCGTTGGCGCCGCCGCGCCGGACGGCGCCCGCGCGCTACACCTGTCCGATGCATCCGGAAATCATTCGCGAACAGCCGGGAGCCTGCCCTGAATGCGGGATGGCGCTGGAGCCGATGGAAGTGGCTCTGGAAGAGGAGGCGAATCCCGAACTGCGCGACATGAGCCGGAGGTTCTGGATCGGTCTGGCGTTGGCGATTCCCCTTCTGATTCTGGCGATGGGCCGGGATTTTTTGCCGGCGCTGATTTCCGGCGGCCCCTGGCGGAACTGGCTGGAGCTGATTCTGGCGACGCCTCTTGTGCTCTGGTGCGGTTGGCCGTTTTTTGAGCGGGGGTGGGCTTCCGTGCGCGCCCGGAATCTGAACATGTTTACGCTTATTAGCCTGGGAGTGGCGGTGGCGTATGGATACAGTGTCGTGGCAACGGTGGCGCCGGAAATTTTCCCCGCGGGTTTGCGCAACCGGCACGGTGGAATCGGGATTTATTTTGAAAGCGCCGGTGTGATCGTGGCCCTGGTGCTGCTGGGCCAGGTCCTTGAACTGCGCGCCCGCGGCCGTACCGGCAGCGCGATCCGCGAATTGCTGGACCTGGCGCCCAAAACCGCCCGCCTGGTGAAAAAGAACTCTCAGGAAGAGGATGTGCCGCTGGAATCGGTGCGGCCGGGCGATCGGCTGCGGGTGCGGCCCGGCGAAAAAATTCCAGTTGACGGCGTGACGATCGAGGGAACCAGCGCGGTGGATGAAGCGATGATTTCCGGCGAACCGATGCCGGTGGAAAAAAAGATCGGTGATATGCTGATCGGCGGTACCGTCAACGGCGCCGGCGGCTTGCTCATGGAGGCGAAAAAGGTCGGCGGCGACACCATGCTGGCGCATATCGTGCAAATGGTAAGCCAGGCGCAGCGGAGCCGCGCGCCGGTGCAGCAGCTGGCCGACAAGGTGGCCGGCAGATTTGTTCCCGCGGTTCTCGCCGTCGCCATCATCACGTTCTTGATCTGGGCCGGGACGGGACCTGAGCCGGCGCTGGCCTATGCGATTGTCAGCGCGGTGTCGGTGCTGATCATCGCCTGTCCGTGCGCCCTGGGGCTGGCCACGCCCATGTCGATTATGGTGGGAGTGGGCCGGGCGGCCAGGGCGGGTGTGCTCATTAAAAACGCCGAGGCGCTCCAACTGATGGAAAAGATTGATACGCTCGTGGTGGACAAAACGGGAACCATTACCGAAGGCAAGCCGCGACTGGTATCCGTTCTGCCGCAGGGCGGAGTAAGCGAAATGGAACTACTCGCACTGGTGGGTTCCGTGGAGCGAAGCAGCGAGCACCCGCTGGCCGCGGCCATTGCACGCGGCGCTGCAGAGCGGGGCGCTGCGCTCACGGCGGCGAAGGAATTTCAGTCCGTCAGCGGCCAGGGGGTTTCCGCGATAGTTCAGAATCGGCCGGTGACGGTGGGCAACGCCGCGATGATGCGGGAATTGGGGATCGAAGTGGCCGGCGTTGCCGAAAAGGCGCAATCCTTACGCGCCCAGGGGCAAACGGTGATGTTCGCCGCCGTCGCTGGTCGGCTGGCGGGCGTGTTGGGCGTGGCCGATCCGATCAAGCACACGGCGAAAGAAGCGATCGCAATCCTGCGGCGGGACGGAATCGAAGTGATCATGATTACCGGCGATGATCTCGCCACCGCCCGGGTGGTGGCCCGGCAAATCGGGATCGAGCGGGTAGAGGCGCAAGTGCCGCCGCGGCGGAAAAATGAAATGGTTCGCCGCTTGCAGGACCAGGGGCGAATCGTGGCGATGGCGGGCGACGGCGTGAATGACGCGCCCGCGCTGGCCCAGGCCCACGTCGGCATCGCCATGGGAACCGGAACCGATGTTGCCATCGCCAGCGCCGCGGTGACGCTGCTGCGGGGCGAGTTGACCGGCATGATCCGCGCCCGGCGCCTGAGCCGGGTGGTCATGCGGAACATCCGCCAGAATTTGTGGTTTGCATTTATATACAACGGCTTGGGTATTCCCCTGGCCGCGGGCGCGCTTTACCCGTTTTTCGGATTTCTGCTTAGTCCGATGATCGCCGCCGCGGCGATGAGCTGCAGCTCCCTTTGCGTGGTGGGCAACGCCCTTCGCCTGCGGCACGCCCGGCTGTAATATTGCTTTTCACACCCCGATAGCCGACACTTGGCTCTATGGAGGAAAGGCTGATCATCGTGGTGAAATCCCGCCCCGATCCGGTGATTCAGGAGCGGCTGGAGGACATGGGATTTTTCCCGGACAAGACCGCCGGCGCACGCTGGTGCCGGTTCTGTTCGCTGGAGGAAGCCGCGGGTCTGGCCGAGTGGCTCAAGCGCCATCACCTCGGACATAAGATTGCCAAGGCCACCGGACGCGGAGAGGTCAAAAAGTATCCGCGTTTAAGCGAATCGCTGGTGCTGAGCGACGGCGGCGGTCCCACCCGCTGCGCCCTGTGCGGCGCCCAGAATGCTTCCTGCCGAAAGTGGGTTGAAGGCGATGACACGGACAGCACCGACTATCCCGCGCCGGCGAAGTTTTATCTTTGCGGTCGCTGCGTGCAGGAACGTATGCAGCCGCACCCCCGGCTCTACGCCCCGGCGGAGGACACGCTCTGATCCCGCCGAGCCTTGATACCCGCCTTTCGCTCTCCAGTATAACCAATTGCCATGTTTGCAAAAAATAAGCAAAGCGAATCCCGATGGCTGTCAAGAAAGCTCCTCGGGATTCGGGCCCGATGACTCCCGGGATTCCGGCAGCAGGATCTGAATCCTGCGGATGCGCCGTGGATCGCTTTCCGTTACCGTGATGCGCAGCGCGCCCAGGATCAGGCTTTCGCCCTTGGTCGGAATCGCGCCCAGCCGGCTGATTACCAACCCGCCGATGGTCTGGTAATCCTGACTTTCGGGCAAGTCCAGGTCCAACTCGCGGTTGAGATCGGTGATATTGGTCCGGCCATCCGCTTCAACGATGGTCTCGTTGATGCGATAAATCTGGCTGAGCGGCGCCTTCTCATATTCGTCGGTGATCTCGCCGACAATTTCCTCCAGGATGTCTTCGCTGGTGACCAGGCCGGCCGTGCCGCCGAACTCGTCGAGTACGATGGCCATGTGGACGCGTTGCATCCGGAACTGGCGCAGCAGGTCGTGCAGCGGCTTGGAATGGGGAACAAACAAGGGCGGGCGCATCAGTGTCCGGATATTCAGGGTAGGCGACGGGACCGCGGCGCCAAGCAGGCCCAACAGGTCCTTGGCGTACAGAATGCCAAGAATATTATCCAGATTGCCATCGTGCACGGGCAAGCGCGAAAGTCCGTCGCGAAGAATTTTCTCGCGGATTGCCTCCAGCGGGGCGTGCACGCTCACGGTGATCATGTCGGTGCGGGGTATCATAACCTGCCCGACCTGAAGGTCCCGGAAACTGATGATTCCCTCAATCATCTTTTTCTGTTCTTCGTCCACGGCGCCCTGGGCGGTTCCTTCGGAGACCGCGGCGAGAATTTCCTCCCTGGTTTCCACGGCTTCCTCGCGGGCATGCGCCTGGGGGGTGACGCCGGCCAGGCGGCCCACCAAACCATCGAAAAGCTTCAGAAACAGAACCAGCGGATATAGCAGGCGATAGATCGGCCGCAGTGCCGGCGCGAGCGCGGCGACCAGCGCCTCGCCGGCGTAACGCGCCCAGGCGTGGGCGAGGGCCACGGAAAACACCAGCAACAACGCGCCGGCCAGAAGAACCGAACCGATAAAAATCGCCGGCGTCTCCATCGGCCCGGCGGTCCGGGGATGGGTCCGCAAGGCGTAAATACACAACGCCACCACGCCGATATTGCAGGCGATGCGGATGATGGAAAACGCCAGGGCCAGATCGTCCTGGTGCCTCACCAGCTCTTCGAGCCGCCCCTGGCGGGAGCGCTTGGCCAACTCCTTCTCCAGGGTGACGCGCGACATGATGCGCAACGCGTAAGCAAGGGTGGAAGCGATAAGGGTGCCCGCCAGAGCCAGAATAATCAACCATGTCGGCCAGTATGTCATGTGCGCCTCTCAGATTGTGTATGAGAAGATAGCGAGTGCCGCGATCTCTTCACACACACTCGGGGCTGAAACCTTCGTTTTTTCCTCGTTTCTGTCCGCGTGCGCCTCCCGGCAGGTTTCCGTCCCGATCGGCCCGTGCGTGCGCGTCCGCGGACCGATAGCCACCGGGATTGGGCCGTCCGCTTTTGCTTCGGTGGCGGTAAAACACCGGTCCCACGCCCAGCTGCCGGAGAATCGCATCTTCCTTCCGATGCATGCGCCGCGCCGCCGCCGGGTCGCTATCATCGTAGCCGGTTACGTGCAGGAGACTGTGAACCATATATAAAAGCAGTTCGTGCCGCACGGGGTGACGGCGCGCCTTCGCCTGCCGCCGCGCTTCATCCACACAAACAACGGTTTGCAGGGCGAGCGGCGCGCCGGCCCAGCCGGCGGCGGTAATCGCGGAGCGGTCGCGATGGTCGAACGTGAGCACATCGGTGGTACCGGGAATATTCATGGTTCGCCGGTGCAACTGGTCCATGCGCCGATCATCAAGCAGGCGGATGGCCCATGTTCCCGCGTGCACGTTCATTGCGCTCGCGGCGGCAGTAAGTTTCCGCCGGAACCAGCGGGTTTCCTTCGCGGCGGCGGCGCGTCCGCGCCGTCGAATGGTGATGCGAATCGCCATAGGAACTGTCTCACGCCGGCTTGGGGGCAGCGCCGGGGTACGCCGTCCGTGTATGGTAGACGCCCGCCAGCGTGCGAACCAGGCATTGTTCAATCCGCTCCATATCCCCCATTGTCAGAGCGCATTCATCAAACTGGCCGTCCAGCAGGCGCTTCATAATCAACTGGTGCACCGCCCCTTCAATTCGGGCGGCGGTGGGATCGCCCAGCGCGCGCACGCTGCTCTCGGCGCCATCGCAAATCATCAGAATGGCGGTTTCACGCGAGCGCGGTTTGGGGCCGGGGTAGCGGAATTCGGTGTCGCGAACCGGCGCGCCGGGATCGGCGCTGTCGGCCTGCTTTTCCCGCGCCGCATGGAAGAAGCATTCGACCACCATGGTTCCGTGGTGTTCGGGAATACATTTGCGGACGGCGGCCGGCAGATGATATTCGCGCGCCAGTTCCAGTCCGTCTTTGACATGTCCCAGCACGATCAACAGGCTCATCGCGGGTGACAGGTTTTCGTGGCGGTTGGCCCGGCCCGCCGCATTCTCGATGAAATAGGTCGGTTTGAGTAATTTTCCGATGTCGTGATAGTACGCGCCCACGCGGCATAAGAGCGCATTGGCGCCGATGTCGCGTGCCGCCGCTTCCGCGAGCGTTCCCAGGATCAACGAATGGTTGAACGTTCCCGGCGCTTCCATCGCCAGGCGACGCAGCAGCGGCCGGTTCGTATCGGAAAGCTCCAGCAGGGTCATGGCGGTGGGATCGCCGAAGATATTTTCAACCAGCGGCAGGAGCCCCAGGGTGGCGAAGATGGCTGCCAGCGCGGCGCCGCCCGCCAGCGCGGCGTTGCGTAATAGCGCCGGCGGATCGAATGAACCGCCGGTCCCCGGAGAAGTCGTCGCAGCGGCGTGCGGCAGAGGTCCGCGAAACAGCCCATATCCCGCGATGGTCACGGCGGCGGCGGCGGCGGCGAACAGTCCCGCGCGCATCAGTTGCGGACGGGTACGGATCTGTCGCAATGCCAGCACCAGCACCGCCGCGCCGGCGAAGGCGGTCAGTAAGAACCCCATTGTTTGACCGATGGTTATGGTCAGCAGCATGGCGCCAAGGGCGGCCAGAGAAGCCGCGAGGCGCTGATCGTAGGCGATGGTGAATACGATGGCGATCAGGAACATCGGCCCAAGACCCAGGAGATAAATCCATGGGCCAAGCCCCGCGACAATTACGGCCTTGGCCATGGCAAGAGTCATCAGTACCAGCAGGGGAGGAACCCACGGGTGGGGGCAGTCCCGGTAGTTTTCAGAACTCAGCCGCGAGCCTATCAGCATCGCGCCGATGGTTGTGAGTATCGCCGCGAGCAGGTTGGCGCCCAGTATCCGTTCCGATTCCAGCCAGAGCGGCCACTGCCCGGAACTCTCCGGAAACAGGCCGATGACCAGAACCCCCGCAAAAAAAACGATCGTACCAAGCAGAAGATGTCGCCCCCGCTTTCCCATGCGTCCCAGAACACTCTTGGTCTGGAGTGTTTCTTCCGCCACAGCCTGGCGCCGCAAACTTTTTTTCTTAAACCACATCCCCAACGCGGCGGTTTATCACCGCCACCCCGAAACCCAATACATACAAGGCTCTGCGACAAATCCCGATCGCTATCCCGAAAGGTGATCCCGAACAGCGTTCGGGACAGGTCGCCAGGGGCGGGATCGCTTCGTCCAACGATGATTCAGCCCGGCCCATTTTCCCGTACTGGGTATCACGTCCAACATAACCAGTGTATCAGGTTGGGTACGGCCGGGCGAAGTCACGAGCGGCCTTCGCCTCCGGGCGCGTGGCAATTTTTCCGGGCAGCCCTGGGCTGTCCCCAGCCGCTTTTACCCCCTGGCGACTGCGCGGCGGCGTTCGGTTTAAGCCCTCATTAGCAAAAATCGGCGGCCGTCCGGAAAAATTGCCACGCCGGCTTCCGGGCGGTCACGATGGGTCGATGAGGACGGCGGCCCCACATGATGGCTGGAAACAAGCTCTTACATGGGCCGGCGTTCTTTGGTTTGGTCATAAATCGCCAGCAGTTTTTGCTTGTCAAAGATCATCTCCTGCCGGGTAAGCCCGACCAGGTCGTATTCGTAGGTCAGCTCGATGGCGTCGACCGGGCAGGCCTCCTCGCACATGCCGCAATAAATGCAGCGAAGCTCGTCAATATCGAACTTGATCGGATATTTCTCGCGGTCCGGCCAGGAGTCCGGAGCGGCATCCCCGACAATGTGGATGCAATGAGCCGGACAGGCCGTGGCGCACATGTAACAGGCCACGCATTTAACCCGGCCTTGCGCATCGCGGTTGAGCCGATGAACCCCGCGATAACGCCGGACATCCATCCCCTGTTCCAGCACGGGACGCTCTTCGCGTCGTTCTTCCGGATATTGCAGCGTACGCGTCCGGCCGCCGACGGATTGGAAAAGATGGGTGATGGTGGCGCCCAGGCCCGCCAGGACAGCCGGCAGAAATATATTTTCCGACGGGGTAAGCCGGGGAGGTTCAAGCACAATCGTATCTTCCGGTTTCATCGCCGCCCTTTCTTCATACGCGGGGGTTTGAAAACGTATTGTATTCGGTTTGCGGCTTATCGGCCAGTTCTCGATATCTTATCGTGACACCATTGCTGCCCATCGTATAATCTCCGCTTCGGCGTCGCGGTTCGTTTTCCCCGTGGAACCGATGAGCCATACGCCGGTTCGCCGACAATACAGGTGCGCGATGTTCTGGATCAACAAGGGCATTCATCGTTTAGGGCGATTGCAGCGCCGCCTCCTGATACTGTTGGCCGTCATCGGTCCCGGCATTATCACGATGATCGCCGACAACGATGCCGGCGGTATTTCCACCTATGCGCAGACCGGCGCCAAGACCGGTTTCAATCTTCTGTGGGCTTTCATCATCCTGGTGCCGATGGCTTATTATGTCCAGGAAATGACCGTCCGCCTCGGCGCGGTAACCAAACGCGGTCACGCTGAAGCGATTTTCGATTCCTTTGGCCCGTTTTGGGGCTGTTTTTCCATCTTCGACCTGGTGGTGGTCAACTGGCTTACCCTGGTTACCGAATACATTGGAATGACCCAGGCCATGAGTCTGTTCCATATTCCCACGTGGATCACTTTTCTCGCCGTGACCGGTTTGCTTCTGGGGATTGTTATCACGGGAAGGTACTGGACCTTTGAAAAAATCACGCTCTTTTTTTGCCTCTTTAACCTCGTCTACATTCCCGCCGCGATCTGGGCCATGCGGACCGGCAACGTCAAAGCGGGCTGGACCGCCGTGGGCAAGGGGTTCTTCAATCCCCGGTTCAGCGGCATCCTCCCGCCCGCCGCGATGCTCACCCTCATCATGGCCAACATCGGCACCACCATCACCCCGTGGCAGATTTTTTTCCAGCAATCCGCCGTGGTCGACAAAGGCATGGATGTCCACGATGTCAAGATGGGAAAAATCGACACGTTCGTCGGCTCTTTGTTCACGTGCCTGGTGGCCGCGTTTATTATTGTCGCCACCGCGGCCCTGTTTTACTTCAATTCCCACGGAGCCGGAGCGCCCTGGAAGCAGGTCGATCCCCACTTTACAAGCTGGCGGGATATGGACTCGGCGGCCAAAACCGCCCAGGCGATGCCCCTGGTCATGCCGCATGGCTCCCACTGGGGCCAATGGGCCGAAGTGCTCTTCGCCATCGGCCTGTTTGACGCCGGTCTGCTCGGCGCTCTGTGCATCTCCCTGGCGACAAGTTGGGCTTTGGGCGAAGTTTTCGGTTGGGCGCACTCCCTCAACACGTCCATCCGCGAAGCGCCCTGGTTCTACATCGCCTACGTGCTGATGCTCCTTTCCGCCGGCGCGGTTTGTCTGATCGCCAGCGTCCATATTCAGAACGCCATCACCATCTTTGTCCAGGTTGTGGCGGTGACCCTTCTGCCCGCCGCCTTGTTTTTCCTTATTCTGATCCTCAACGACAAAGAGGTCATGGGCCAATACGTCAATACCCGCTGGCAAAACATCGCCAACTGGTCGATTGCCGTTTTTGTCATACTGGTTTCCAGCGTCTATGGCGTCACGCAGCTTTTCCCTCATGTGATGGAACCGCGGTTCTGGTATCGCGTGGGCCGCTTTTTGCATTTATCATAACGGTATGACCACACCGAACCTATCTTCTTCCGGTCCGCCGGCGGCGCGTCCCGCGCCGGGAGTCCGGGACTACCAGGTCTTTTTTTTCTCCGAGCTCCGCGGGCGGCCGATCGGCATCGGCACGATCAGGAACCGCATCGGCAAGGTCAGTGATCTGGCCTTCAAAGTCGCCGAACCTTACCCCGAGGCGGTGGGAATTCTCATTGACCACGGCTGGGGCAAACCCTCCGAGTTCATCCCCTGGGGCAAGATCGCCCGCATCGAAGAAGATTTTATTTTTGTAAACCCACCCGATCCATCCGCCCCCGCCGCGCCCGGGAACACGGGGACCTTTCCCCCCTTTGTGGACCAGCCCGGCTGGATTCTGCTGGACCAGCATCTGATGGGCAAAACCATTCTCGACATGGATGGCCGCCGCACCGAAGTGGTCAACGACGTTCACCTGCTGGCTTCGCAGGGGCGCATGATCCTGGTGCACGTGGACCTGTCTTTCAATGGTTTCCTCCGTAAATGGCGGCTGTATCGTTTCCTGGGCCGGCCCGATCAGTTCATAAACTGGAAATATGTCCAACCTCTTTCGCTCGAAGACGCCGTCGCCAAAGACGCCGTTTCCCTCTCCATCACCCGCCGGCAGACCCGGGAACTGCCGCCGGAGGACCTGGCCGACACGCTCGAAGAGCTTACGGGAAAAGAGCAGGAGGCGTTCTTCCTGGCCCTGGGACCGCAGGCGGCCGCGGAGGCCCTCGTCGAGGCGGAACCGCGGACCCAGCGCCAGCTGATCGCCGATCTGCGCCAGGAACGCGCCCGCAATATTCTCTCGGAAATGTCCATTCCCCAGCTTGTCGATCTGCTTTCGGTCCTGCCCCACGACGAGACCACCAAAATGATGAATCTGCTCCCGGCCCAGCAGTTGGATCGCGTCAAAACCCTGCTGACCGAGCGCGAGACCATCGCCGAGTCTTTAATGGGGTCCGATTACCTGGCGCAGCCCCGCGACGGCAGGGTCGCCGAAGTCCTCGCGGCCATCCGCAACTCCGGCAAGGCCCACGACGCCATTTCCTACATCTACGTCGTCAACTCCGCCGACAAGATTCTTCTGGGCGTTGTCGATCTGCGGGAACTCGTGTTGGCCGCTGATGGCAAAACCCTCGGCGAGATCATGACCGCCCCCGTGGTTTGCGCCGAAGCCGACGACACCCGCGACGATCTCGTGGAGATATTCGCCAAATATCATTTCCGCATGATCCCGGTCGTCGACAGGCAGGACCATCTTCTTGGCACGATCCATTACAATGACATTATGAAAGGATTGGTAACCCGCGCGCGGGCTTGAACCTTGCCCGTCGCCGGAAAAACCATTCTTAATCCAGGTGTCCCATGCCACGTATGAAGATGACCCCGCTGGTAAAAACCGCGCTCGTGGCGCTGCGCATTTACCTGCTGCTTCTTCTGATCCTGATCCTTGTGAGCTTCATCCGCATGGTCCGCTCCGGCGGTCCTTCCCCCACCGCCGGCGCCGCGCCTCCTCCCGCCACCAGGTCTTTGCCGGCGCCGGTCTCACCGGTGCGCCCCGCCGGCGCGTCCCGGTAGCCTTCAGGATCCGCGCGTGGCGTTTAGCCGCCGGTGGCCCCACCGGCGCGTCCCAATAGCCATCTCGATCAGCGCGTGGCG
>JAJYDU010000029.1 GCA_021790475.1 Planctomycetota bacterium
CGACGCCATCAAAAACCGGCGGGTAGACCTGCTGATCAACACGCCCACCAACAAGGGACCCACCACCGATGAGGGCCGTATTCGCGCCGCGGCGATCTTGTATAAAATTCCGATCATCACCACCGTGACCGGCGCCGCGGCCGCCGCTGCCGCCATTCTGAGCCTCAAGCAAGGCGAGTGGTCGGTCCAGTGTATTCAGGAATATTATGCCGAAATGGCTCAGGCCTCCGCGATTTGTTCTCCCGGAGGACCCTCCCCGAAAACAGTGGAATTTTCGGTTTAATTAACCCATAATGTCTGATTAGGACGAATTATGCGTAAATTTTTAATCGCCGGCAACTGGAAAATGAACCTCACCGGGGCGGAAAGCGCGCGGCTGGCCCGCGAGTTGGCGGCGCAACTTCCCTCCGGTTGCCCGGCGGAAACAGCGGTTATTCCCGCGTTGGTGCATCTGCAAGCGGTGCGCCGGGAGATTGCCGATACGCCGATCAAGCTGGGAGCCCAGAACGTCTGCTGGGAAAAGAAGGGGGCGTTCACCGGTGAAGTAAGCGCGGCCATGCTTAAAGAAATCGGCGTCGCCTTCGTGCTGGTGGGACATTCGGAGCGGCGGCACATTATCGGTGAAACCGACCCGCTCCTGAATAAAAAAACTCGTGCGGTGATCGACGAAGGATTGACCGTAATTCTCTGTGTGGGTGAACGGCTCGAAGAAAGACAGGGCAATCAAACGATGGCGGTGATCGGCCGCCAGATCAATGCCTCTCTGGCCGGTGTAGCGCCGCAAGCGGTGGCTAAAGAACAGGTTGTGATCGCCTATGAGCCGGTGTGGGCCATTGGGACCGGTCTGACGGCCACTCCCCGGCAGGCGCAGGAGGTTCATGCTTTCATCCGCGCCCGCCTGGGCGAACTTTATGGGCCGGAAGCGGCCGAGACAATTCGCATTCAATACGGCGGGTCGGTCAAAAAGGCCAACGCGGGGGAACTGCTGACGCAGCCGGATATTGACGGTCTGCTCGTGGGTGGGGCGAGCCTGGCGGCGGACGAGTTTATCGGGATTGTTCAGGCCGCGCGAACGGCCGGAACGGACCGTGCGGTCGCAATCGGTTGATCCGGAGTTTTTCATGCTGACATGGTTCCTCACCGCTTTTTTCGCCTTGCTTAGCGTACTGCTGATTCTGATTGTGCTGATTCAACGCGGTCGCGGCGGCGGACTGATCGGCGCCTTCGGCGCCGGTGGCGGCGGTTCGGCTTTCGGCACTAAAACCGGCGACGTATTCACCACTATCACCGTGGTTTTTTTTGTTCTGTTTTTGTTGCTGGCGATCTGGCTCAATTGGCGCGTGCAGGACCACGCCAAACCACTGGTCCATACCGCCATTCCCGTTTCCACTTCCCTTCCCCATGGCAAAGGCGCTGCTGCCACCCCCGCTGCGCATCGGCCGCCGTCCCGATAACCCGCGGTTGGAGCGCCCATGATACTTAGTATGACCGGTTACGGACGCTCCAATGCCGAACAGCCCGACATTTCCTGCCAGGTGGAAATACGATCCGTCAATAACCGCTTTTTGAAAACCGCGATTCGTCTGCCCGACGGTATGGCCGATTGCGAAGTGGAAATCGAGCGGCGGCTGCGGGAAAAACTCGGCCGCGGCGCGGTAACGGTGACGGTATCGGCCACGCAGCCGGAATCCGCGGCGGCGGTCCCGGTGAACCTGGCGGCGGCCCGGTTGTATCTGGAACAACTGCTTTCGCTGGCGCAAGATGTGCGGCGGGAAAAGCCGGATCACGCCGCCTTGTCCATTGATCTGGCACAGATACTTTCTCTGCCGGGCGTATGCCTGCCCAGCCACTCGAATGAAGAAGAGGCGCTGCGGCAGCGGGCGCTGGTTCTACGATTGACCGACGAAGCGCTCGCGCAGTTGCTGCTGATGCGCCGCCGGGAGGGCCAGGCTTTGTGGCAGGACCTGCGCGGGCAACTGGCCGTTATTGGCGAGGCGCTGGAAAACATTCGCCGCCAGGCGCCGGCGGCGGCCCGGCAATATCATGAACGGCTGCGGGCGCGGGTGCTCCAGCTTGTCGATGAAGCCAAGCTCTCGCTGAGCGATTCGGATCTGCTGCGGGAAGTAGCGCTGTTTTCGGAACGGGCGGATATCAGCGAGGAATTGACCCGCCTGGCCGCGCACCTGGATCATTTCACCCAGGTAACGCAGGCGGACGCGTCGCAGGTCGGGCGAACGCTGGATTTCATCGCCCAGGAAATGTTGCGCGAGGCCAACACCATCGGCAGCAAGTGCAGCGACGGTCAGTTGGCGCGCTGGACGCTGCAGATCAAGGAAGCGATCAGCCGCGTCAAGGAACAGGTTCAGAATGTGCAATGACCATGAAGGCATCAGGGCTGCTTTTATTCATTTCCGGACCATCCGGCGTCGGCAAATCAACCATCTGCCGGCGACTGGCGCGGGAACTGCCGGCGTGCTTCGCGCTTTCCGCCACCACGCGCCCCCGCAAGCCCCAGGATAAATATGCTAAAAGATATATATTTATAGATGAAAATGAATTTCGCCGGCGCCGCCAAGGCGGCGCTTTTCTTGAATGCGCCCGGGTGTTCGGACATTGGTATGGAACGCTCCGGCAACCCGTGATCGCGGCCCTGGCTCGCGGCCGGACCGTCCTGCTGGAAATTGATGTCCAGGGCGGCCGGCAAGTGTCCGGACTTTTTCCCGCGGCGGTGGGAATTTTCATTCTTCCACCGAATGAGCGGGAGCTTGCCCGCCGGCTTACAAGCCGGGGACGCGATGAGCCGGATGTGATTCGCCGGCGAATCGCCCGGTCGCAACGGGAAATCCGGGAGGCCAGGCTCTCGGGCGCCTACCCGCACATGGTAATGAACAACGAATTGGATCAAACCGTGCAAACGCTCATCCGTCTCGTGCGTGATTACCGGCGAGAGGCGGGTACTTCCACTGCGGACTTGCCCGCCTTTCCCGCCTTATCTTCGCGTCCGCGTAAAGAATGCGGCCATCCCGGCAATAGTCCGTGTGGCCGCCGGACGGGTCCGCCGCAATCCTGATAGCTATCGGGACAGGGGGAGCCAGGACGGGCCGCGACAATTTTGCCATCGGAACACAGCCCGTCCGCGCGCGTTATTGCCGGAGCAGTTTAGAATATGCCGGAAAAAGTACTGATGATCTCCGCCGCCGTACGCGGGCGAATGCGGGCGCATGCCCGGCGACTTTATCCGCTGGAGGCCTGCGGGCTTCTGCTCGGGCCGCCGGATGGCCTGGTCGGCGGACCGTTACGGATAACGGCGTTTGTGCCCGCGGAAAACGTCGCACCGGCGGATTCGCGCCGTGTCGCGTATCGGATGGATCCACGGTTTTTGTTGCGCGTGCAGAAAGAGGCGCAAATGCGGAATCTTGTCGTGCTGGGTATTTTTCACAGCCACCCCGACCATCCGCCCGTGCCCAGTCGGCGCGACCTGAAGCAGGCTTGGCCGGTGTATTGCTACGTCATTCTGCGGGTTAATTCCGATCGCGGGGGGGAATTCATGGCTTGGGTTCTGGACCGCGGCGGAAAAAAGTTTGTGGAACTCCATACGCCCTTTATGTGGCGGTCTTCCAAGCCGCCGGTTTCCTGATTCACGCACTGAGTTTGTGCGCTTCGTCACACACAATCAAATCCCAATCAGTTTGCCGCAATTTTGCCTGCACTTCTTCGTTGCGGCTGTGTTTATCAAGTCGGCAAATGGCAAGTGGCGTCTCGCTGAACCAGTTGCCGGTGCGGGCTGACTCAAGTGCATCATTGGTCATGATCTCAAAGGGCAGGTGAAACCGGCGGTCGAGTTCATCCTGCCACTGTTCGGCGAGGTTGCCTGGACAGACAATCAAACACCGCTGCAAGTCGCCGCGGGCGACGAGCTCCTTAATCAGCAGGCCGGTCATGATTGTCTTGCCGGCGCCGGGATCATCCGCCAGCAGAAAGCGGAGCGGTTGGCGGGAAAGCATGTCGCTGTAGACCGCAGTGATCTGATGCGGCAATGGCTCCACAAGCGATGTGTGAACAGCCAGCAGTGGATCGAATAAGTACGCCAGGCGGATGCGGTTCGCTTCAGAGAGCAGGCGGAACAGCGCACCGTCGCCGTCAAAACTCCATGGCCTGCCGGTCTCGACAATCTCAAGTGTTGGCTCCCGGTCGCGATAGAGCAATTCGTTACCCAGCCGGCCGCCGGCGTCCTTGTAGATTACGTCAATGGCGACGGCGCCGATCCAGCGAACATCGCTGACTGTGACCAGGCCATCCGGCAGAATACCCTTGACTGCCGCTCCACGAATGATTTGCTCAAGTGTCGCCATGATCTCGCTTCCGCCCGCAAGCCTTGTGCAATCGCCGCCTGTCACGATCTCGTTGCGGTGCAGGTTGCGATTATATGTTAAATTTACATCGGTGGCGGAGGGTATAAGATATCGGGTATATCGCGCATCGCCCCGACCAAGGTCGGGCTACCGACGGCACCGGACCGGGCTTGCTTATGGCTGCTTCCTTCCGGATCTGACCAGGTTCACAGCCGACCCGTGCATCGGGCCCGACCTCGGCGGGGGCGCTTGCGCCTGACGGATATAATAACAGCACGGATCGAAAAGCGAAATGCGAAGTTTATGCATCCAAGTGGAGTCAAAGATTTGGACTGGCCCAGATGTACAGATGGGATGTTTTTTCGCCACACGTCAAGCTGCGGACAGAGTTCGGTTGAAGCCGCATCCCACCAGGTCTATACTTCATGGCAGGTGGTTGAATGGCGCTTAAGTCCGGACCGGTTCCCGTTCCCGCGGATATTCCGTTGCGTGCGCGTGTGCAGAGCGTGTTGGATGCGCTGCGTCCGCTTATTCAGTGGGATGGCGGAGACGTGGACCTTATCGACGTAACGCCCGCCGGCGTGGTATCCGTGCGTTTGCGGGGAGCGTGCGTCGGTTGCCCGAGTTCGCAGGCGACGTTGCGGCTCGGTATCGAAAAGAACCTGCGCGAAAAAGTTCCCGAAATCACCCAGGTCATATCGATTGAAGACGCCGCATGATTCGCCAATATCCTCCAGGAGCTTGAGTTATGAACCGTATGCGCCTGTTCACACCCGGTCCCACCAGCGTTCCCGAAGAGGTTCTTCTGGAAATGGCGCGGCCGGTCTTTCATCATCGCACCCAGGAATATCGCGCGCTGTTTGCGAACTGCAATCAGATGCTTCAAAAGGTTTTTCAGACCGCCAACCCGGTGCTCACAATCGCCGGCAGCGGAACCGCCGCCTACGAAGCCGCCATGATTAATACCATCCCCGCGGGCGGCAAGGTTCTGGCGCTTTCCAACGGCAAGTTCGCCGAACGCTGGGTCACCATCGCCCAGCGCAATAAGTACGATGTGACGGTACTCAAGGCGGAATACGGGTGCGCCATTTCTCCTTCGCAGGTGGCCGATGCCCTGGGGAAAGGCACGTATGACGCGGTGACGCTTTGCCATAGCGAAACCAGCACATGCACCGTCCTGGATTTGCGGGCCATCGCCGCCCATGTGCGCCGGACCGGCGCGATTTTGATTGTGGATGGCATCACCAGCGTGGGCGCCATTCCCGTCAAACCGGATGAATGGGGCGTCGATATTCTGGTTACCGGTTCGCAGAAGGCCCTGATGCTGCCGCCGGGTTTGAGCTTTCTGAGCCTTTCAGAAAAAGCCCGCCAAAAAGTTCAGACCGTTGGGCAGCCGAATCTATATCTGAGCCTTTCGCATTATCTTAAGAGCCTGGCCGATAACGACGTGCCCTGGACGCCGGCGGTAACGCTCGTTCGTGGTTTGCGTATTTCGCTCTCGCTGATTCTCCAGGAAGGATTGGAAAACGTGTGGAAACGCACGGCCGCTCTCGCCCGCGCCACCCGCGCCGCCGCCGCGGCCATGGGTTTGAAAGTTTTTTCCAGCAGTCCCGTCGATTCCGTGACCGGCATTCGCTATCCGGATGGATTGGACGACAAGGCGTTCCGGGGGGCGTTGCGCGAGCAGTT
Source organism: Planctomycetota bacterium (assembly GCA_021790475.1). GTDB lineage: Bacteria > Planctomycetota > Phycisphaerae > WQYP01 > WQYP01 > JAKBMM01. Next base: position 6,042 of record JAJYDU010000029.1, read on the forward strand.
CAATATTCATCTTGCGGCGGGCCAGGGAACGATGCAGGGAAAAATCTTCCGCATCAGTCACATGGGTTATGTGGACGCCTTCGACACCCTCGGGGCGATCAGCGCCATGGAAATTGTTATGCGGCGGCAGGGGTACAAGTTCAACTTCGGCGCCGGAGTGGCGGCCGCCCATCAGGAACTGGCCGATCCGGCCGTGGAAGTCGCACCATCCGCGAAAAAAACATAAATACATAAAGGCGCGGAGCCGCGGCGGCTTGACGAACCTGGGCGGCTGTGATTGATTAACTTTCTCTGGAGTACCCTTCGTGAGCCGGCAATCCGACCCTTTACGCACCTGCTTTTATGATTTTCATGTCCGATATAACGCAAAAATCATCGACTTCAATGGTTGGCGGATGCCGCTGTTGTACCGCGGCATCATTGCCGAACACCAACAGACCCGCCGGGGCGCTTCCATTTTTGACGTATCACACATGGGCCGGCTGACTTTTTCCGGCTTGGGCGCCACGGCGTTTCTCCAGCACATCCTCACCCGCGACATCGGCAATGCCGCGGTGGGCCAGTCGCTTTACAGCCTGGTCTGCAATCCGCAAGGCGGCATCCTGGATGATCTGATCGTTTCACGTTTTGATAAACATTGGCTGCTCGTATGCAATGCCGGTAATCGCGCCAAACTGCTGGAATGGTTCGCCAAAAACAGCGCCGGTTTCGATGTTCGCATCCTGGACAACACCCTTGCGACGGCGATGGTCGCCGTGCAGGGACCCAAGGCGATAGAATTGCTCGATGCGCTGTTACCCGAGCCGGTTTCGAGTCTCAAGAAATATCATTTCCTGTCCCAGCGGTACCTGTTGGCGCAGTTTACGATTTTCCGCGGCGGCTATACCGGCGAGGACGGCGTGGAAATTATTTGCCCGGCCACACTGGCACAGATGGCGATGGGGTTTCTTTTCAAGCAGGGCCGCGACTTATCCGACGCGCCACTGCAGCCGGCCGGGCTGGGCGCCCGCGACACCCTGCGACTGGAAGCGGGCCTGCCGCTCTACGACCATGAATTGGATGAACAGACCGACCCGCTTTCCGCCGGATTGGAGTGGGCGGTGGCGAAAAACAAGACTTTCATCGGCTCGGAAGCACTGGCGGCGATCGCCCGCGCCGGCCCGCGGCATCGCCTGGTGGGACTCCTGGTGGAGGGGGCGCGCATACCGCGACCACGGATGCCCGTACGGCGCGGCGGCCGGCCGGTCGGGCGGATCACCAGCGGGACCGCCAGCCCAACCTTGGGACGAACCATCGCCATGGCATACATCGAACAGGAATATGCACAAAAGGGAATCGCGCTGGAAGTTGATATACGCTCGCACCTGATGCCCGCGGTGGTGACGGATTTGCCTTTTTATCATCGCGGAGACATTGAGGTGAATAAGCGAATGGATAGTTTGCCGCCGGCATGCGCAACTACCCGTGGAAGTGGCGTTGGGGATATGCCTCTTCCCCGCCACGAATCTAACTCGCAATAGCGGATGAGAGATTCCGATGGTTTCTCTGATTTCGACTATTGTCATTTTTTCAGGAGATCAGGATGTGTATTAAAACCGCACGGATTCTTCGGCTTATGGCGATTCTCACGGGAGTTTGGGCCGCTTCGGCGGCGGCGTCCAATATCGCGCTGCGCAACGTGCGCCTGCCGCGAAGACCCCGACCCTATCCGACGTTTCAACCCAAAATGCCGCCGCCGGCGCGGCATTTATATGTGGCGAATATCGGCAAACTTCCGCCGGATCAGCAGCGGCTGCTGGTGTCGCTGCAAGGCATTGTCAACCGCGTCCAACCGCGGATTTATCTGGTGTGGGGGCCGAATGATCGATTCTGGCTGCGGCAGATGGAAAAACAGGGACAAACCGGAAAACCCATTCCCGTGAAAAAACCGCTCTCACTGGTGCGTATTTTTCACTCCGCCATCCACGGTGCGGTGCTGCCGGACCCGAAAGTATACGATTCGCCCGATATTGCCGTGGACGTTGCGGCGGTGGACAACTTGGTGGTGGCATCGCCTGCCCTGGCGCGAAAGCTGCATCTGCCGATCAAGGTGGATTTGCGCGGGCGGTTTAAAAATGACGTGGCGGCTCTGCGCTATCTGCGGACGCACTTGGCGCCGCGGATGAATCCCTTTCTGTTTCTATGCCTGGATCCGCCGCTTCTGGGCGACGGCGCGGCGGATCAGATCATCGCGGCGCGCGGCATGACATTCTGGGTGACCGGCCGTAAAGCGCAGAGCGAGCCGGGCGCGAACATGGCCGGCGAAAAACGGCAATTGGAAAAACTTTTCGCCGCTACGCCGTTGGACGGGGTGGTGCGCGGATTCTGGTGGCATGGCTTCGGTGCGGGTTTGGATGAAGGCCCCGGCGTGAAGCTGGGATCCCAATACGGCAAAGTCACCGTGGTCAGCGATGATGTACACAACCTTTCAGTATTCAGCGGTGTGCGCCTGGCGGCGCTGCGGCAGAAATTCGCCCCGCCACCCAAGCTTAATCGCTCCAAGGTTTATCTATCGCTGACCATATCCGACGGCGACAACCTGGATACGTGGCAGAACTATTTTCGCAAATGGTTCACCAGCCCCTATCACGGAAAATTCGCCGTAGGCTGGGGCATGGGGCCGACGCTCATCGACGTGGCGCCGACGATCGCCCAATGGTTCTACCAACATGCCGGGCCGAAGGATGAATTTTTATGCGATGTTTCCGGTGTCGGTTACATCAGGCCCACCGACTGGGCGACGCGATTGCATGACCCTGACGCCGCGTTCCGGAGTTTTTATCGCTGGACCTGGCGCTACATGCGGCGCATGGACATGAAAACCGTCCGGCCGATGCAAGCCTGGGGACGCAAGGATTTGGATGCGCCAACCATCGCCAGGGTGGCGGCAGCGCTGCCGCACGTGCGATTTCTGATGCCGGATTACGGTTCGGATTACGGCCATGCGGGAGAAAACAGTTACAAGCGGGTGACCTATCAACTGCCGAGTGGACAAGTGGTGTTCCGGGCCATCACCCGTTGGACGCAGAATACGGCCCGGGAGATTCCCTATCTGGTCCGGCAGATACGTTCGCGCGTGGGCGCGACACGACCGGCATTTATCAATGTCTTTATATGGAATTGGGGTAATGGCATGCACCGTCTGTACCGGCTGCTCAAAGTTCTCGGGCCGAATTACGTGGATGTAACGCCTTCCCAGCTCGCCGCGCTGTACCGCCAGGCGAGGAAAAGCACGAAAAGATGACCCCCACTTTTCTACGGGACCAGAAAAAGTGGATGGCAACTTTTTCCGCCATGCGGCATGTGGGCATGCACAATGAACTCGTAAAGTTCCTTCTTTGAGGTTCGCTTGCGAATCGTTGCAACGCGCACATTTGCAAAACCGGCATCTTCGAACAGCGCCGCATAAATGCCTTCAACCGGTAGCATCGTATCGTAGAACTTGCTGTTGCCCACGATGTAATGACACCGGGCGCCGGGGGCGAGGACCGAACGCAAACCCTCAATGTGGCCTCTGATGTCCTCGAAGTACTTGTGCACGTAACGGCCAAGGAGCGCGTGCCCCTTGCCGATGTCGCGGATGATGCGGTCGAAATGCGGGAACGGGATTCCATTGCGGCCGTCGGGTGTCCATGTATTGAGCATGCTCGTTGCGCATCCCCACGTTCCGCCGATAGCTCTCCAGTCCAGTTCGCCGGCAGCGCGGCCGTCGGAGAGGAAACCGAGCCAGTACATGTAAGGACGGAGTTCGCGGATGTAGCTCATCCGGTTGGGATAGGGTGGCGATGTGATGACCGCTGTGTAGCCGCGTTCCGGAAGGACGCTGTGAAGATGGCGTGAATCGCCCGGAAGCACGCGTGCCTCCGCCCCGGGCGGATCGACCGAGAGGCTTTCCGCCACTTCTCTTGCGGCCGCGAGGAACGCATCCGTGACGCGGCGGGCGCAGCGCGCGGATGTCTCGCGTATCAATTGATCCTCCTCGCCATCGTCTTTTTTCTTGAAGGACATGGACTGGTGGCCAAACGAAACGTTCGCGGTCCGGATCATGACGCGGCAGAACGCGACGCGGAGAAGATCGCTCACGCCCGGCGCTCGCTTGCGGAACTGGCGCCTGATTCCCTTGCAAAGCGCGGCCAGCGCGTGCAGCGTTGGCGCGTCCCACCACTTCTCGATCTGGTGAAGGGCGGGCCTCCACTCGACGGCATCGGGATCGCGGGCATTCTCCGCGATGCCGGAGGCCGCCGCCAGAAGAGCGCGGTCTGTGCCCTTATCAAATCGGGTGAGTTTGAGGTTGCCGAGCCACACGAGGAAGGGGTTGATCTCCACCGCGTGGCAGCGAATGCCGAGCGTAGCGCACGCGAGCGGAGTGGTCCCAGTGCCGGAGAATGGTTCAAGAACCAGCTCGTCCGGGCCGGAGTCTTTGAGCAGTTCGCGCACAAGCGCCAGCGAATAGGCCGGCGTCAGGCGTAGCCACCCATGCCGCCCGACCGCCACATTGCCACGGTAGGTGAGATAGTCGCGCCGTCCGACGGGCACAGGCGAGCACCGATTCATTTCGACCTGTCCAAACAGCCCCTGGGTCATCGCAGCAACCCTTCAAACACCGCCAGCATTTCCTTTTTTTTGCATCGATGAATTGCGCTGAAAAAAGCCCGCCAGGTCGTAGCCCAGCACATCGCGGCAGAACACATAGGTCGAATCAATCGACGAACCTGAAACCGTACCCCGCAGGATTAGCCAACGCGCCCGCGCATATCGCTCAGCCAAGTTTTCGGGAATCTGCACCGATAAGAGGAGCATGACCGGCAAATAGCGGTAGGCGTAGGCGCTAGAGGCATTCGACACGTCGGCGTTTTGGCGCTTCGCGTCGTTGCTTTTATATCCCTGGCGCACCTCGAAGACCGCGCCGTGTAGATTAGCGGCGTTCTCCCCTTTCAGCCCCAGATGTGCGGACGCGTTCTTCAGCCATGATTCGACTGTGGCACAGCGCAGGGATTTGGTGATGTTCTCGATGGGAATACGACCATCAAGGGACAGTGTGCGCGACTTGCCATTCGTGGTCGGTACTTTGTACGACCACGTCGCATTGGCGGGAGACAAGCCCAGTGTGTCCTGCAAGACGCGATGAAAAAGTATTTGGCAGCCGGTGCCAATCTGCCGGTAGATTGAAGTCATGCCGCCCGCGACCTTATGGGCTGCATAGACCAGTGGAGAATCCAGCCCGAACCATGAGTAGAACTCGTCCTCGCGGTAGATACGCTGGAACTCGGTGAGTGTCACGCCGTCCCGCCGGCCATGCCCACACGATGGCTTGTAATTAAGGCAGACGCGTAATACACCGCGGAGCAGTTCCATGTATGTCTCGTCGACATTGGTAGGAGGTAACTCCGGTTCGGCCATTTTGCCTCGCGATATTCGGTTGGATTCTATTGGCATTAATTATACACGGAAATTATCTCAGGTGCATGGGATACTCATAAGGTGATTGGGTTGCGGGTACAAAAGGAGATTCGACGGGGTAGCGAATGGATGATTTATCGCCGTGGCGATCAGGTGAGCGCCGCGAAAGCACGAAGGCCGAAAATGCTTTTCGGGTATCGGATGATGGGGGAAGGGAATACAATAAAGCCGGCTTGTGAAGCCGGGGACGGTTTCATTAAACCTTATATATTGGAGTAGAAATATGGTATCCAAACCCGAAGAAAACATTTCGTCTTCCGCCTGGATGCGCGAGGACCTGGCCGATTCCGCCCAGGTGATCGCCCGCCTGCAGGAACAATTGCCCGCCATTGAGAAAATCGGTGAAGTCATCGCCGCCGCCCTGCTGGGCGGCCGGAAACTGCTCACCGCCGGCAATGGCGGATCGGCCGCCGAATCGCTGCATCTGGCCGAGGAACTCACCGGGCGTTACCGCCGGTCCGACCGCCGCGCTTTACCCGCGATTTCCCTGGCCGCGGACACCACGGCCCTTACCTGCATCGCCAACGACTGGGATTTCGCCTCCGTTTTCTCCCGGCAAATTGAAGCCCTGGCCCAGCCCGGAGATGCGCTGGTCGTATTTTCCACCAGCGGCAACAGCGAAAATCTTATTCGCGCCGGTCAAACCATGCGCCGTCACGGCGGTACGGTCATCGGCCTGCTGGGCAAGGACGGTGGAAAACTTCTGCCATTGTGCGATCATGCCATCGTGGTGAACAGTGTACGCAGCGCGGCCATTCAGGAGGCCCACCAGGTGATTTTGCACCTGATCCTCGAATTCATTGAACGGCGTTGCCCGTGACGGGAAGCAGCGGCCATGTTTGATCGCCTCGACCACTGTTATCAGCTCCGCGCGGTCGCGGGGATTGGCGCCATCTGCCTGGCTGCGATGGTATTCCCGGCGGGAGAGGCCGCGACCGGTCTCATGCCGTCCCGGGCGATTGGCCGTATTTTACCTGACGGGCGCCATGTCGCGCCGGTGGGGCGGCTGAGACTGACCGCAAATTTCGCCATTGGCGTTGTCGGCTGCGGACGCTGCCTGATCGTGGAAACCGCCGGAGCCGCTTTCCGCCATACATTGACAGTTTTTAATGCTAATACTCTTTCTAAGAAATCGCAACTGGTTTTTCTCAAAAAGAAGTCCGGATGGAAAGGCGACGCCGGCGGAATACCCGGGCAGAGCCTGTTTGAAGGATTGGCGGCTGGTCCGAATGGCATGATCTATGCCGCCGGCGGCGTTTCCGGAAATGTCCTTGCACTGAAGTGTTCGCACGGAGCGCTCCGGCTGGTTCGTCGCTATCCGCTGACCTTCCAGGTGTTTGCGAAATCGCAGTATCCCTATCAATATCAGGGACCGAACTCCGGCCCTCTCGCCACCCGGGATTTTTATCCCGACTCTGTAGCCGTCGGACGAAAGCACATTTACGCCGCCGGTTTGCTCAGCAACAGTGTGGCGCGGATTAATTTGGCGACCGGGCGAACCATTTACGCCCATGTCGGCTCCATGCCGTTCGCGGTGGTAACGGCGGATCATGGCCGCCGCCTGGTGGTCAGCGACTGGGGCGACAATGGCGTAACCGTGCTTGATCCGCACACGATGCGCTCAATAGCGTTTGTCCGCATCGGCCCGAAAACCGGCCCGCGGAACCGCCTGCCGGGCGTTCATCCGACGGCGCTGCGCGCCGATCCGAATTCCTCCGCGGTGTGGGTGGCCTGCGCCAATACCGACGTGTTGGCTGAAATTGATTCCGCGTCGCTGAAGATTGTGCGCACCGTTGTTGATGAGCCGTACCACGGAGCGCCGCCCGGCTCTTTTCCCGAAGCTTTGGCGCTGCGCCAGGGGTTGTTGTTTGCCGCCAATGCCGGCAATGATGATGTTGCGGTCTTCGACGCCCGCACTGGCAAACCGCTGGGTCTGATTCCAACCGGCTGGTATCCCACCGGCCTGACGGTGCGCCGGCAATCCCTTTTTATCGTGTGCGCCAAAGGACTTGGTTCCAGTGCCAACCCGGATGGCCGCTGGATCGGCGATTCCATGGCGGGCACGTTGCAGCGCGTTGCGTTGCCCCATCTATCATCGCATTTATCCGCCTGGACCCGCCAGGCGCTGCACAGCGACGGCTTCGCCGCCGCGCAGCGCGCCCGGTTGGCCCGGGCCAACAAAAAGGCTACGGAGTTTTTGCGCCGGCATATCCGCCACGTGGTGTTGATTCTCCGCGAGAACAAAACTTTTGATGAGGATTTCGGCGCCTACCGCCGCGCCGGCCCTTGGGCCGATCCGCGGCTGGATCTGTACAACGTCCGTGAATTACCCAATCTCTACGCGCTGGCCGGCCGCTTCGCACTGTGCGTGAACTTTTACGTCGATGGCGAGGTGACCGCCCAGGGCCACCAGTGGACCACTTCTGCGGAAGATTCCGATTACGTCCAGCGCACCTGGCCCATGGATTACTCCGGACGCGGGATTGCGCCAGCGCCCGGCTGGACGCAGGACCTTAACACGCCGGCGTTTCATCCCCATACCGGTTTTGCCGGAGCCGATGATCCTTTTTCTGATTACCGGAATCTCCGCAAGCTCAAGCATTGGTCCAACCCCTGGATTTCCTATCCCGGCGGCATGTTTATTTTCAATGATCTGCTGACGCATCATGTTTCCTTTGTGGATTTCGGAGAATTTGTATCGCGCAGCGAAGCCGGTAATATTTCGCCCGCCATGCGAAATCATATCGCCACGGATTTTCCGGGATGGAACCGTTTTATTCTTGATACCCATCGGGCGGGGGTTGTGGCGCGTTGGATTCACGCGCATGCCGGCCGGCTTGCGCACTTCATGTATATATGGCTGCCCGACGACCATACCGCCGGCGCCGCGCCGGGTTATTACACCCCGGATTATTATGTGGCCAACAACGACCGGGCCACGGGGGAAATAGTCGCCGCGATCAGTCGCACCAGGCAATGGCTCCACACGCTGATCATGATCACCGAAGATGACGCTCAGTCCGGAGCCGATCACATTGACGCGCACCGATCTTTCGCGGTGCTGGCGAGTCCCTGGATAAGGCCCGGCAAGCTGGTCACGCGGCGTTATTCGCAGGTCGATCTGGTTCGCACCATCGAAGCAATCTGTCATCTGCCGCCGATGTCGCAATGGGACGCCGGCGCGCGTGTATTGGGGAATATCTGGGCGAAAAGGCCACACGTGGCGCCGTTTCACCCGCGGCCAATCCGCGTACCGGTGGCTTACAATCCCGGCAACCTGTGGCGCGGAGAATTGCAGCGCCGCCGCGCCGGAAAAACGGGAAACTGGCTTTCGCCACAGTGGCTCAAGGCACATGGCGCAGGCGGTGTCCGTGAAGATTTATCGCCGCGATCGCTTTATACTCCGACCACGCTTCTGAAGATACCTGGTCCGGAACAAATGCGCCAGGAATGGATCGCCGCCAAAGGTCGGAGGGCTTACGACAAGGTGATGGTGTACCTGCGGCGGCTGGCCCGCAAGCAGCACCAGCCACTGTCGCATTACATCGCCACCGCCGCCGACGATGCCCCATGAGATTGCCGAATATGGCAATGTTTCCTAGGCCTGATCCCTGTACGCCTCTCACCACGGATGCTTTTTGTGATGATACGAAAGCGTTCGCAGGTAGCTGGAAAAAGGAGGTTCCAATACAAGGGCGAAGAACCGCCATGATCGTTCGGATGGACGAGCCCACCTACGCTAAGAAAGGGACGAAAACACCGGGGATCAAACGGCAGTATTACGGCTCGACCGGGAAGAAAGACAATTGCGTGGTCCGCGTGCACTTGAGTTGCAGCCATGATTCGGGCTTTCGCGCGTTGTTGGGGGCGCAGTAGTTTCTACCAGTGGATTGGGCGGCGGATCAGAACCGGCGTCGGGAGGCCCGCATACCCGGGGAAATAGTTTATCGTCCCAAATGGAAGATCGTCCTGGAACTTCTGGATCGCAGCCGGGTCAACGGCGCTCCCAGGGCTGCCCGGAAATATTGCCACGCTGCTTGCGGGTTGCAATGCGGCCATGGCCGGATTCGGTCTGCGCGTGATAATCGAATCGCCTCCCGTCGAATTTCAGCAGGATCGCCTCATCCGGCAAGACCTTCACCTTTGTTTGGAGCGTGGACTGGTTCCCCTTGAGCGAATGAACACAAACCCCTTCTTTTCAACGATGGTAGCGGCAACATCGTACTGGCATCCCAGGACGCCGATCGTCACAACCGCATCCTGAATATCCACTGGGGTGCGTGGCATTACATGCCACGCACCCACCAGGAAGAATTGAACCTGCAACCGATTGACGCGCAATCAACCGGTCCATAACATGCCCTGTCGTCTGTGCCGCAGCGCCAGACCGGACTGAATGTTGTTGTTGAGGAAAAATTTCATGAATCATACTCGTACAGGAAAGTTTCCCATCGGTTTTCGTCGCAGCGGTTCCGAATGGCAGCGCGACTTGCGATCCCTTATTGATTTCGCCAAAACCAATCACTTTGCCGGTATTGACCTCGGTGCGGTTCCGCCGGCGGACATCCAGACGGTACTCGCCGCTGGATTGCGCGTGGGTACGGTTGATCTGAAAAACTGGTCCGCCCTGGCTTCCGCCGACGCCGGCAAGCGCCAAACCGCCGTCCAGGCTAATGCCGAGTATGCCCGCCAATGCGCCGCCGCCGGCGCGAAGACTTTCTTCGTGGTTATCATACCGGAAGATCACGCCAAGCCGCGGCAGGAAAATTTCCGCCTGGCCGTGGACGGCTGGGGTCAACTGGCGGCGGCGATCCAGCCGGTGGGGGGGCGAATCGCCATTGAAGGCTGGCCGGGCGGTGCAGGCTGTTCCGCGCTCTCCTGTACCCCCGCCGATTATCGGGCCTTTCTCAAGGAAATGCCTGGCAATGTGGGTATTAATTTCGACCCTTCGCATCTGATTCGCATGGGAAGCGATCCCGTGCGGTTCCTCAACGAATTCGCGCCGCGCGTCTACCATGCGCACGGCAAGGATACGGAACTGCTTGATGACGACCTCTACGAGCACGGCCATCTGCAGAAGGCCACTTTCGCCAAACCACATGGCTCCGGCGAGTGGTGCTGGCGTTATACGATTCCCGGCCACGGCTGCGCCCGCTGGGGCAAGCTGTTTTCGATTCTCAAGGATGCCGGATACCAGGGCATGGTCAGTGTGGAACTGGAAGACGAAAGTTTTGACGGTACCAGGGAAGGCGAACAGGAAGGTCTGATCGCCTCGCGCGAATTTCTCTCGCACGTGTAATCATAAATAGGATATTGCAATGGCTGATGATCAGAACTTACTGGCCGAGGCGCGCAAACTCGGAGCGCTGATCGCTTCCCAACAGGTGGTTCAATCCTACCGCGATCTGGCGCGGCAGGTGGATCTGGATATCAGCGCTCGGAGCCTGCTGGAACAATTCGAGCAAGCTATGGAAGCGCTGGCCGTGAAGGAAGCATCCGGGCAGCCGATTGAAATCGCCGAAAAGCGGAACATTCAGTCTCTCCAGCAAAGCGTCACGATTCATCCGCTTCTCAAAAAGCTGGTTGATTCACAAATGGAATATATGGGCTTGATGCGCAAAGTGCAGGAGGCCATTAACTCCGGCGTGAACGGAGAGGCGGCGCCCCGCGCCGAGAGCGGCTCCGCCCCGCGGCTGATTGTCCCGGGTTGATGGCTCTTTCCGCCATTCAGGGTGCGGCGATTTTTCAGGAGGCCTTGGGCGCGAGGCTGGCCCCAGCCGCTTATGGCCCTTGGATGTCTCGTTGCGGCATCGGATATGGGTATCCGTTAGCTAATTTCGCTTACCGCCGGAAAAAATTGCCACCTTGGCCATTCACGATAAGGCTCTGCGGTTCGCCCCGCCGACCTGTTGCGGTTGTCATGCAAACCATGTCCGATTCCTTGCGCCGTATGCCTGACTCCGGCTTCGCCTGGCTCGGCTCCCTGGCCGCATTGGCGCCGCTGCTTGCCGCGCTGCCGGTTTGGTTTTTCATTCGTCCCTCGCCTGCGGCATCGGCCGGACCCGAGGCGGCGCGGGTTATCGCCGGCTGGCTGCTCCTGCTGCTGGTTGTGACTACCTGGAGTGCGATCACTCTCGCCGCGACTTCGTCCATTCTTCGCCGTGTGGTCTTCGCCGAGCTGCTGCTGGCGGCGGCGCTGACTCTGACACTTGGAATAACCGTGCCGACATCGTCCGCCATCGACTTGATGGTGTCTCTTCGCTGCCTGGCGGTGCTGGCGGCCTGGAGCCTTCTGTGTCTGGGACTGGCCGCGTTTTTGCGCCGCTTCACCGGCGCCGCGGCGGCTACGGTCCTTACCGCCGGTCTGGCCGCGGGTTTACTTTCCTTACCGGTGTCGGCGGCGCCGTTATTCAACGCCCTGGCCGCCCAAAAATCGGGGCCGGGTACAATGGTTCTGGTGAACGCCTGTCCCGCCCTGTGGCTTGTGGACGCCCTTCGACCGGACATTCATTTTGACTGGGTGATCTGGTTCCATGAGCATCTGCTCTACCGGTTGACTCCCCTGGGACAGAACATTCTCATGCCGCCGTTGGCGCCCTGGTGGGTGATGTGTCTTGTCGCCTCCGCCATCGGTATTGCCCTGATAGGGGCCGTCAAGAAATAAGGTTTACAAATATGACGCCGGGATTTTGGCCTCTGGCAAGGCGCCAACGAGGAGCACATCCGCAGGTATCTGTAACGAGTGAGCAACGTAGCCAGAGACCAAAAGACCAAGTCAGATTGGAAAGGTTATTTCTTGACGGTCCCATACCGAAAAAATCATCGTCTTGGCCCCGCTCCCTGTTATAATAATTCCGGGAATCGATGGCAGTGAGTGGAGGTTGCATGATGCGGTGCGCAAAAGCTTTTACCATTATCGAAATGCTGGTGGTGATTCTGATTATCGTGATCCTGATCGCCATCGTTCTGGCCGTGGGCCAGCAGGTTCGGGTCAGCTCGCAAATGGCGCTGACCAGAACCGAGCTGAAAAATCTTCAGGCCGCGCTCAAATGGTATCAACATAAGACGGGTATAACGCCGGCGAACATGGGCGATTTTTTGCTGGGTTATCAGCGGATGCACGCGTATCAGGCGGGCGGCATCTGGCGGCAGCATTCCGATGTGCTCACGAAATTGCCGGCGAACCTGGTGGTGACGGGAACCTTTTTAGCTCCCGGCGGAACTGATAAGATGACCGGCATCGCCGAAGTCCTCGACGCGCAGGGAAATCCCCTTCAATACGTGCCGCCACCGATCTCTCCACCACCACCTTACCATTACAAAGGGTTCTATCCTTATGGTTTTCCTAATGCTACTCCCATCAACTGCGGAAGCAGCAACTTCACCGTTCCGCCACAGTTGTGGGTGACAGTAAACACCACTCCGCCTCTTGGATATACTCCGCCTCCAGGATCTGGTTATCCGCCATATCCATTACAGGATTCGCACACTCCTTACTTTTTCAGCTTTGGTTCGGAATACGGAACCAGCGGCTTGACCCCCGGAGACTACATTTACAGTTACGCTCCATAAGTCGCACCCAGTTGCCAAGGAGTAACGCACCCCCGGACTTTTGGCCCAAGCCGAAGAACCCAATGGAATCCAAGGCCATGGTCATCGCACACATTGGCCGTCGAGCAGGTTCGGGCGAAACCGCATTCTGTCATACCGGACGAATTCGTATTCTGTCCGGTTCCACAATTGCCAGGCGGCCCGCAAGCCTGTCCAACACGGCGTGATTCTTTGCAAATAATGGTCAACCAGGTAAGGGGTGGAACTGTTCCTGATCGACCAATTCCCCGGCAAAACGCGGGGCGGCACGGATGGCGCTTATAGTGTTATCGTCCGAGCAAGTGCATGAATTGTTCGACGCTCAATCCAGCGTCGGCGATGATGCGGCGAAGGGTTCCGGTGCGGACTTGTTTGTGATCGGGGATAACGGCGCGGGCGTAAGGTTCGTCCCGGCGCAGAATCATGTGACTGCCGGTCTGGCGGCGGAACACGAAGCCGGCGCGTTCCAAGGCGGCGCGGACTTCACGGCCGGAAAGATCGGTGGGGATTTTGGCCACGCAGGGAGTTCCTTCTCTTACGCGGCCTCGACTTCCACAAATTCCTTGCCGGATTCAACAGGCACCGGATCGCCGGCGTCACGGCAATCCTCGATGTAAAGTTCAACGGCCTCGCGGATGTTACGCAGGGCCTCGGCGCGGTTGTCACCCTGGCTCACACAGCCCGGTAATGCCGGCACACTGGCCACGTAGCCGCCGTCGGGTTCCTGTTCCAAAATCACCGTGTAACGCATCGTGGTTCTCCATAGGATCATTGTAGCCGGACGATAACCGGGGGAACAGCGAATATTATGGGCGACATTTCTGAAAAAAATTCCGGATTTTTCTTGGTTTTCCGCCGGGGAGTGTTAGAATAACCAGTGGAGTTGAAGAAATCATAATCTTACTCGGGAGAGAAAAATGAGTAAAATGCCAAGCATCAAAGCCTCCGATCTTCCCATTCTGGCCGCCGGCCTGGTCATATTCCTCGGCGTCGCTTGCTGGTTCCATCTGCGTAACGAGGATTCCCGGCGACTCGTCGTGACCCGAATCACCCTGGCCACGCTTCAATCGGCGCTGCGGCAGTATGAGCGGATCGCCGATCACGCACCGCGGACCATCGCCGGACATACCGGCATCTATGGTTTTCTCGTCGCTTATCAGCGGCAGTTCGCCCGCCGTGATACCGCCGGCCATTGGAAAATTTCACACGACAACCTGATTTATCTTCGCCGAAGCGTAGTCCAGCGTGGCTGGATCTCCATGCCCGGTGGCGGCCGATATTACGCAGTTGTGGCCGTCAAAGATGGTTTCGGTCGCCCTGTTCATTATTTATCTGATGTTCGCCAGAACTGGCGGGCGCCGTGCTTTTCCTCGCGTCTTCCAGCCATGGCCGGCAAGACGCAGTGGATTTACAGCAACCACTGATCCCTGACCGCATGGGCGGGGCCATTAGTCATCCGGATAGGCTCTAAGGATGTGCGGCGGTTGCGGATTTTGCCTTGGACTTTTTCGAACCTGCACGGGCGAGTTTCTCCGGCGGTTTGGCCCCAGCCGCCGGGGAAGAGGATTTCCCTTCCAGTTTAGCCACGATATCCGCCGGCGGCCATTTGTTGTTTGCCTTGAGCTGAAGGAACTCATCCAAACGTTCGGCGGGCAGAGTCAAGCGGCAACGCGGGTAGCCGGTGCAACTGAGGAAATCGCCACGTTTGCCCGTGCGAACAACCAATTCCTTCTTACCGCATTTGGGGCACGTCAAACCGGTGGGTTTGGGCGGTGGTTTAGGCGGCAGCGGCAGGCCGGTTTTCCGGTCCGCCGGCTGAAGGGTTCGGCATTGCGGGTAGCCGGAGCAGCCGTAGAACGGACCAAACCGTCCGATCCGTTTGATCATGGGTTTGCCGCAGGTGGGGCACTTGTAGTCGGTGATTTCCGGTTCCACAGGGTTTCCTTCGCGGTCGATGCTCAGGGCGGCGGTGCAGTCGGGGTAGCGTGAACAGGAAAGGAACGTCTTGCCGCGCTTGGAAAGCCGGTACGCCATCATCGCCCCGCATTTGGGACACTTGTGGGATGAAGGCGTAGCCTCGGCCCGGGCGTGGGTCATGCGGTCTTCCGCGGTCGCCAAGTCGCGGGCCAGCGGATCATAAAAAGCACGGACCACTTGCACCCAGTCGCGGTGCGATTCTTCGATATGGTCGAGTTCGCTTTCAATTCTCCGCGTGAAACCCAATTCCATTAGGTCCGGAAATCCTTCCATGAGTTTTTCCGTCACTTTGATACCCAGGTCCGTGGCGGAAAAACGCCGATCGCGCAGTTCCACGTAACGCCGATCCTGAATCGTGGCGATGATGGAGGCATACGTGCTCGGGCGCCCAATGCCCTCCATTTCCAGAACCTTCACCAGACTGGCCTCGGTGTAGCGCGGTGGTGGACTGGTAAAGTGTTGCGTGGGTGTTAAATCCAGCGGCGCTACCCGTATGCCCTCCCGCAGCGGCGGCAGCAGTTGCTCGTCGAAACGCGACCACACGCCGGCCACGCGGGTATAGCCGTCGAATTTCAGCGCTCGGCCCACGGCCTTAAATACCGGCCAAAGCGCCGGATCGCCTCCCGCAGCGCCGGGGCCGCTCATCGGTTTCGTTTCGATGAGAGCCTCGGTTATCTGCCACTGGGCCGGCGTCATCTGGCAGGCAACAAAGCGTTTCCAGATCAGTTCATAAAGTCGATATTGCTCATCGGTTAGAGCCGTGCGGATTTGTGTCGGTGTGAGCGACACCTCGGTGGGGCGGATGGATTCGTGAGCTTCCTGCGCACCCTGCCGGGAGGCGTAGACGTTGGGTGTTTCCGGCCGGTAGGCTTCGCCGAAATTTTTATGAATGTATTGGCGGACAGCGGTCAACGCGTCGCCGCTGATGTTGAGCGAATCGGTTCGCATGTAGGTGATCAATCCCACGGCGCCCTGCCCGGGGAGATCTACGCCCTCGTAAAGCTGCTGGGCGACACGCATGGTCCGCCGGGCGCCGTAACCGAGCTGGTTGCTCGCCGCCTGCTGAAGCGTGCTCGTGGTAAACGGTCCCGGCGGCCGCGCGGTGGACGACCGGGTGTTTAGCGAGCGAATACGAAATTCCGGTCGGCGATCGCCGCGGGTCGGTACGGTTCCGGAAATCCGCGTAAGCCTGGCCGCCGGTCCCCGCGGCGGAATTCCCCGCGGCCCATTGGTTCCGTCGTTATCGACCGTCTGGATTTCGACATTCTCCAGGCCGACAGCCAGGGCGGCGCGGCGGGATTCTTCGCTGTTGCGTGGTTCAAATTTGCGGCCCTCAAATTCCACCAGATCAGCGCGAAACGCCTGGTTCTGATCCAGCCACTGGCGTTTGAGCGCGCCGGATGGCGCCGCGGCGGGTGGAGAATCACTTTCGTCGACGGCCGGTTCGCCCTCGTCACCCCGCAGAAGCGCCTGCCACTGGCGGCCCAGTTCATTGGCGTGATTAACGTCGGTCGTGAAAACCGCCTGAAGCTTCCAGTATTCCTCGGGAATAAAGGCGCTGATCTCGCGCTCGCGGTCCACGATCAATTTCACCGCGACGCTCTGGACGCGGCCGGCGGAAAGACCGCGGGCGACTTTTTTCCAGAGCAAGGGGGAAATTTTATAGCCGACCAGGCGGTCCAGAATGCGCCGCGCCTGCTGCGCGTTGACTTTATCGATGTTAATATTCTGCGGATTCTGGAAGGCTCTAAGAATGGCGCCCCTGGTTATTTCGTTGAAGACTACGCGCTTGACTATTGTCTTATCCAACGCCAGCGCCTGGGTCAGATGCCAGGCGATCGCCTCGCCCTCGCGGTCCAAGTCGGTGGCGAGATACACTTCCCGCGTTTTTTTTGCGATCGCCTTGAGTTCTGTGATCACCCGTTTACGGGAAGAAAGAATCTCGTAGGTAGGCTCAAAATCTTTTTCCACGTCCACGCCGATGTCGCGTTCCGGCAAATCGCGAACGTGTCCCAGCGAGGCTTTGACAATGAAACTCGGCCCGAGATACTTATTGATGGTTTTGGCCTTGGCGGGCGATTCCACGATCACCAGCGCCATCCCATTTTTTTCCGATGTTTTTATAGCCACAGTAGAGTCCTGTTAGTAAAATATCCGGCCACGCGCTGCCTGCCATGCAGTTATCTTATCGGTCCGGCAGATGAAAATTCGGCGATGCGGGGTCGAAAAGAAAAATATTTATCATCCGAATCCTGTATGATTGCAATCCTTTATTAACGCAAATGTGAAAAAAGGTTGATTGCCACCCCGCCACCACTACTTCCACCCCGCTTTTTCAACCAGAAGAAAAATGAGGTGTTATGAACCGAATTTTATAAACGCGAAATAATTCGTCTCACAAAACGCGCTGAGGATAACATCCTTGACTCCAATTGGGCAACCGCCAGTTCCACCGCCAGTTCCACCCAGGCTCTTTTTTTTTACCAAAGGCTATTTATCCGCGTATAGTCAAATAGGCGGACGTGCCGATGAGCATAAATAAGCCGCATAGAGCCCGGGGGTGCCGGGCATGCGGCGACATGTCCGTGAATACACCGCCATGGCGATGCTCGCGGACTGATCCGAAAGGAGGCGGGGTATGACGACTATCAACGGTCCAGCGGTTCTTGACATCAACACTCAGTATGATT
>JAJYDU010000172.1 GCA_021790475.1 Planctomycetota bacterium
CCACCGGCACTCCACAGCCGCAAGCCGGCCGCCCGCACCTATAGCGACGCCGCAATAATCTGATCGGCCCAAATGTATCCGCATGATCCTCCCATCGGCGCCATTCAATATCCAGACGCGGCCCGATCCGGCCGCCGCCAGTGCGCTGCCTATCGGGTTAAAGGCCCAGCTTTCAGCATCCAGGGAAACGGCGCTTCCGACAATTATTGCACGGCGGCCGCCCGTCGATAACGCTGCAGCTCGCAGTTCTCCGGAGAAGCCCTGACGCCACCCAATTGCCCCCGTTGGCGGCACGCGGCATGCCACCCTCGCGTGGCCCCACCACTGATCATCTGTGATGCAACGGCCGCGGCCGTCCGCCGCGAAGACCCTGGTCGCTCCCACAAGTCTGATTGCCCCGATCCGATATCCGGATGCTTCCGCCGATTTATTTCCTGCTTTTTTGCCTTTGGTGCTGGAAAGCCACGCCAGACGCCCGGATGAAAGTAACAGGAACCCGTTTTGGCCGAAGAATTCGCCTCCCCCAATTGGTGCTACAGAAGACCCGATAGCGATCCGCTGCCCAGGCTGAACATGAATCCGCCCCTTGATAAAGCGCGCGAACCTGACCCCCCTTTCGCCGCAAAAAGCAACGGATCGGCCATTCGGGTTCCACACAACCGACGAAATAGGCCTGTGAAAAGACACCCTCTGCAGTATCTTTCCCCCCGGAAACGTCGTCAGATCAACGCCAGCCGGATTGGCCAGACCCACCAGGCATCTGCGGCTGTCCGGCGAGACGGCAACGCAGCGCACCGAACGGCCGTTTCGCCCAATTGAAAATCTCCCCGCCGCACCAATTGTTCCCGGCGGTATGTTCAAAGCCGTCTGCCAGCTTACCACACGGAAAGGCGCCGGCCGAATAAAGGTCAGATGGAAATCGTGCGTAAACCCACCCGTTCCCACCAAATACACGGTGCCAAGAAGAAACGCGGCCAGCCAAAGTGCTGGAACAGCGCCTTTTCCGCGGCTTGTACATTTGACGGACGCGTCCGGCATATGCAAATCTCCAAAGGCAGTAACCTGCCCTGCCCACCTAATACTACAGCGCATTTTAAGCTCAAGCTGCGGGCGTGTGCAAGCCGATAGATGAGTCATGGAACAAGGAGGTTCTCATGACGGTCGAAGAAATGGGTGAGCTTGGCTCGGCGTTGGGCCAGTTTCTTTCCGGGTTCCGCAAGTGTTTTTCGCACGCCCCGACATTCCGGCTTTTCGGACTGTATGTCCGTGGTCTGCTCAGCGATCTGCCGCGTAAGAGCGTCGAGCCGATCGCCTTGGCGGCGGGCTCCACGGTTCGCACATTGCAGCAGTTCCTTGTGTTTCATCGCTGGGATGCCGCTGCGATGCGGGATGACCTTCAGCGGCGCATCGCCCGGGATTACCTTCCGGCTCCGGGGGTGTTGGGGCGGAGCGATCCTCTGGGCGTGGTGGGCTGGGTGGACGAGACGTCGGTGGCGAAAAAGGGGGATAAAACGCCCGGCGTACAGCGGCAGTATTGCGGGGCCACCGGCAAGATTGACAACTGCATTGTCACGGTTCATTTGGCCTGCTGCCACCACGATTTTATGGCCTTTCTGGATTCGGACCTGTTTCTTCCGGAGGAATCATGGCACCTGGACCGCCCGCGTTGCCGCCGGGCCCACATTCCCGACGGCGTGGTCTATCGTCCCAAATGGCAGATGGCTCTGGAGCAGTTGGATCGCAGCCGCGGCAACGGCATCCGCCTCGACTGGCTGAGCTTTGACGAAGGCTACGGCGGCAAGCCCGGATTTCTGCTGGGTCTGGATCGGCGCGGTCAACTGTTTGTGGGGGAAGTTCCCCGTCACTGGGCCTGCTTTCCCACCCTGCCACGCCATCATTCCACGCAGGCACCGCACGCCGCCAAGCGTGCGGACAATGCCGCCCACCACGGCAAGCCATTTCAGGCAACGCGCTGGCAAAAAGTGCGTCTGGCCCGCAAGACGCTGCCCGACCAGTTCTGGCACTACAAGGCGGGACGGGTTCACATGTCCGATGATGGAAAGCCTGTGGGAAACGACTATTGGCTGATCTGGGCTAAAAATCCGGATACCGGGGAAGAGAAGTATTTTGTCTCCAATGCACCGCCAGGCACGGCCATCGATTTGCTGCTGCGTGTGGCGTTTACCCGGGCCGGCGTGGAGCATGTTTTTCGCGTGGTCAAAACCGAAACGGGATTCGACCATTTCGAGGGACGCAGTTACGTGGGGCTGATGCGACATATGACGCTCTGTCAGGTAGTCTTCCTTTTTCTGGCCATCCATGTTGACCGCATCAGGAAAAAAAAATCCGGACATCACCCTGGAGCAGGTGTCCCGGGCACTGAACACCCTCTGTCAACATTGGCTGCTGTCCAGATCACGACGCTCCCCCTCTGAACGAACCGCCGCCACCATCCGTTACCACCAATGGCGAAACCGCGCCGCCGTCACATCCCGAAAACGAAATAAACGTAAAAACAAGTAGCGCTGTAGTATTAGTTGACGACCGTCAAGATAAATATCAATCCGCGATTGAATGTCCGCACAAATATCCGGAAAGACTGCTGACGTGTCGCGATTTGCCAGCCAAATACGGGGCGCACATTCGTACGCCCAATCCGATCGTGACGATCCGGGTTTTCCATGGAGGGTGGAGATATACCGGTATTCCAAGCCGCAGTTCTGTACGACTCTGTACGGCAATAATCCTTCCGTCGCCGCACAATGCACTCGTATAACCGGCGGCAACAGCGCCGCTTCCACCACCATCGGAAGGGATGCTCCCAAGCTTTGCCGGCGTGCCGCCGGATCTGTTATCCGCTCGCGGCCGTGAAGTGTGCAGCACCGGGCATCAACAACTCCCACGCCCGGCGCATCCCGTCGCATTGTGCTGTGTGTCGGGCGCAGGCTGTGATCTTAAAGCTTCCCCCTCATTCGCCTTCGCACCGCCATTCCGCCGACCAGGGCCAACGATCCAACGGCGACGAGTCCAAAGCTTGCGGGCGATGGCGTAACAAATCCGGAAACGTTGTCAATTGCAAGGACATTGTTGCTAAACCCGTTGTTCCACCCGGTGATCCAAAGGTAATTGGGGCCGCCGAGATCCGCGTTGGACGAGGCGGTCCAATTTACGGTTTGTGTAGTCCCCACCAGCCCCCCAGTGTGGTCGTAGATGGAGAAGGTGCTGACTGGGTTGCTCGTGCCTTGGCTGATTGTTTGGGAAAAGGTGTACCAACCGGTTTGGGTGAGGGATGCAAGGTCGGCCGTGTTGGCGGTACTGCCGGTCGACTGATTATGATAGTAGGCCCACACGTTTAAATCGCCGCTGCTGGTGGTGCCAAGCTGAAATCCGGCCTCCATATTGAAATCGGGTGCACCGGCGCCATATGTTGAACTAGATCCCAACAGCGTGTACGAATTAGCGGCGGTCGGAGACTCGTCGATCATGAATCCCTGTCCGCTCGATAAGTTAGTGCCGGTCCAGTTTGCCGCATCCAGATACACGCTGATCGACATCGTGTAGGGGCCTTGATAGGTCGTGGGGCCGTTGAACACGGCGTAACCGGCATCACCATAGCCGTTCAGGTAGTTGCTCGTCTCGTTGTTGACCACCGCGTAAAAATTGCCGCTCGCGGCGTTAATTGTCCCCACGGGCGACGCGGAGCCCGACTGATACCGGGTAATTCCATAGCTGCCGGTACTTGATGGCGATTCTGCTCCAAAGTACCAGCCATTGGTATTGTGCTCAAAGCCTTGTGTGTAAGCGGCGCTTCCGCGTGCGATAGACGATCCCACCGATAGAAGTCCGGCACACGCCATCGCTCCAGCCATACCAATCGTGGTCTTTCGAATACTACTACTCACTGCAATCTCCTTATTTCGGGCATGGCCGACACGGCTTGCGAAACGATCTGCCGTGCAAGTTTGCCTACCAACCAATATAGGACTCCACGACCGGCCGGCTGGAACGACCCAACCGGGAAATGCGGCTGGAAATCCGCTCGGCCTCCGGACGGCGGCGTCCGGGCCTCATCGATCGCTTTGCGCGACACAGTTCCAATAGGCGGCCGTGCGTCCGCCAGAATGCGGCACGCAGCATCCACCCATTTGAAGGTGGTATTTCATCGGAGGTGTCACACGGTATTTGGTAAAAGTGACTCTCCCGGCCATTCCGTTGACCAACACGGTAAGCCTACAACCAATCCGCACGGGTGTCAAGATTTTTTGCCAATTTTTTTTAAGTTTCCTTCACTTTTTGTGCTTGAATATTTTTAACCACGGGTTTAATAGATAAATATACATGGTACTTAAAATAGCACGCCAGCGATTTTTCAGTTCGGGAATCAATGGACTGGATTACCGATGAACATGCTGGAACATGGTATGACCAGACGTAAGGCGTGGAAGCTGCGGATATTCACGAAGTAGCCGTGCGGTTGCACCGCTTCATGGGCGAATGTCAATACCGGTTTGGACTTCGGGAGTCGGCGGGGTACGCGGCGCGTTACGCGCGGGGGTAGTATTTGAATTTGCTGTACACGAGTAATTGCCGCCCACCGCGGATAAGGTGGTGATCAATTCACTGAAATTCCGGAAGCTTCCAGGCGGGCATCATTGGGACCGTCGGCTGATGAACCCCTGCCGGCGGGAATTACAGCGGCATTATCATGCCTGTCCGCAGACCACCGCAATTGTGCATAAATCAAGTTTTGTGATGAAGAGATATAAGAACGCCCGCGTGCAGCCGCAAGATTGTGGCCCAATCGGGAAAGTTGATAACTGCGTGATGACCACCTATCAGGTGCATCCCACGCCGGAAGGGCTTCGCTCTCCATCGCCTTGTTTCCGCCGGAGGATTGGTCGGAAGATCGGGAG
>JAJYDU010000173.1 GCA_021790475.1 Planctomycetota bacterium
TCCCGGTTGCGCGCCACGGCCACCACATGGTGATTAGCCGCGGCCAAGGCGCGCACAACGGCTTGGCCGATGCCGCGCGACCCGCCGGTCACGTAGGCCACTCGCCTGGAATTCAATGGGACCATGTCGCATTCTCCAAGAGCCACAGGGGGTGCGACGCGGGAGACCGTCCCGTATCAATGAGCCGGGAGCAAGTTCTCCCCGCTGATAGTTTCCGCTTTCTACGGCGCCGCTTTTTTCCTTATAATCCATCCACGCGGGAGATATTAACAATATTGGCGCGACGATCAATTTTCTTCAGCAGACCGGTGAGCACGCGTCCCGGCCCCAGCTCCCCGAAATGATCCACCGCCTCGCCCCGAAGATACTCCATGCTTTGCCGCCAGCATACTGGCGCGATGATCTGGCGGACCAGTAAATCGCGGATGGCGGCGGGATCGGAGTGTGGCCGGGCGGTAACATTGCTGATTACCGGCAGGCGCGGCGGCGCGATGTCCACTCCGGCGAGAATTTTACTCATTTCCGCGGCGGCGATGCCCATAAGGGGTGAATGAAACGCCCCCGCCACGTTCAACCGCACGGCGCGCAGTTTCCGAACCTCGGCTATTCTGGCCGCTTCCTGGCAGGCGGCTAGAGTCCCCGCCAGAACGATCTGGCCCGGTGCGTTAAAATTGGCGGGCACTATAGTCCCGCAGGGCGCCGCTTCCCTGCAAATATCTTCCGCGACCACATCATCAGCCCCCACCAGCGCCAGCATGGCGCCGGGCGTGGCCGCGGCGGCATCGCGCATAAGCCGACCGCGGGCGCGAACCAGTTTCAGGCCATCGGCAAAAGAAAAAGCCCCGGCGATATATAGCGCAGTATATTCTCCCAGCGAAAGGCCCGCGATCATCTGTACGGGACCGGGTGGTCGGCGAAGTTCCTTGCAGACCTCGTAAATGGCTGCGGTGGTCACATAAATGCCCAACTGGGCGTTGTCGGTGGCCTGGAGTTGATCGTCCGGTCCTTCCCAGCAGAGCCGGGAGATGGCAAAGCCGAGAATTTCGTCGGCGGCGTGAAAAATGCGCCGGGCGGAGGGAAAAGCGTCATGGAAATCTTTCCCCATCCCCACATGCTGGGATCCCTGGCCGGGACATAAAATCGCCAACTTCATCGGAAATAACTCCACCTTGCTCAAAGGTGCAGGGTTGCCGACGCCCATGTCAGGCCGGCGCCAAAAGCCACCATGATGATCCAATCGCCGGGACCACAGCGTCCCTGGCGGATTGCTTCGTCGAGCGCGATAGGTACCGATGCCGCAGACGTATTGCCGTAGCGATCAATGTTGATAAACACTTTATCCCGCGGAAAACCCATCTTCTCGGTGGCGCTGTTGATGATGCGCAGGTTTACCTGGTGCGGCACAACCAGCCGGACGCTCTGGGAGGTAAGGGAACACGCTTCCATCGCCCGTTGGAGGCTCATGGTCATCTGATGAACGGCGAACTTGTAAACCTCTCGCCCGTTCATTTTCAGATAGTGCAGGCGGTTTTCGACGGATACGGCGCTGGCGGGCACGCGCGAACCGCCGGCGGGAATGCTCAACAACGTACCGCCATCGCCTTTGGCGCCGAGTTCAAACGCCCGCACGCCGCGCTGCGGGTTGTCGCAGGCGGAGACCACGGCGGCGCCGGCGCCATCGCCGAAAAGGATGCAGGTGCCGCGGTCGGTATAGTCGACCACTCGCGAGAGCGTTTCGGCGCCCACGACCAGCACATGTCGGTAGGAGCCCGATCCGATGAATTGCGTCGCCGTGGCCAGGGCGTAAAGAAAACCGGAACAGGCCGCGCCCATGTCAAAGGCGCCGATGGGGCGCTGGATTCCCAGCAGGTGATGGAGCATGCAGGCGGTGGAAGGCGTCGGCATTTCCGGAGTCAGCGTAGCCACAATAATCAGGTCGATCTGTTCCGCCGGCAGCCGGGCCGCGTCCAGAGCGCGGCGCGCAGCCTCCAGCGCCAGCGTCGCGGTGGATTCGGACGGTCCGGCGAGCCGCCTTTCGTGAATGCCCGTGCGCTGGATGATCCATTCGTTGTTCGTATCGACAAGCTTTTCCAAGTCGCCGTTGGTGAGGCGTCTTTCCGGAAGAAAGCTTCCCGTACCCGAGAGAACCGCGCCGAACCGAGGCATGGAATTCCTCATAAATCATCCCCACGCGCGACCCGACATCGCCGGGTAAAAACTACCGCGCCCGCCGGATTTACGCCACCCCTCCGGACAGGCGGGCGGCGATGCGTCCGCTGATATCCAGACGATTGGCCTCCTTGACCCGGCGCACCGCGTTGCGGATGGCTTTGGCGCCGGCGGAACCGTGGACTTTCAAAAACAGACCGGAAAAACCCAACAGGACGGCGCCGCCGTACTCTTCGTGATCGTAGCTGCTTTGAATGCGGGCCAGCACGCGGTCCATCTCCGCCGGCACTTCCGGTTTTTCCGCGCGGATTTCCCGCCCCAAGACGTTCAGCAGGGATTCGGTCAACCCCTCAATAACCTTCAAGACCATGTTGCCGGTGAAACCGTCGGTGATCGCCACATCGCATACACCCCTGAAAAAATCGCGACCCTCCACATAACCGATGTAATTCACAGACGGGTCTTGTTCCAGCAGCAGGCGCGTTTCCTTGACCAGGGGCGTGCCTTTTTCCGTTTCCGAGCCGATATTCAACAGACCCACACGGGGATTTTTCACGTGTCCCATTGACTCCGCGTAGATGCGCGCCAGCCATGCGTATTGATACAGGTGGGCGGGCTTGGGCTGCACATTGGCCCCGGCGTCGCAGAGCAGAACCATACCCCCGGCCGTGGGAACGGACACGGCAATGGCCGGCCGATCCACACCCGGCAGCGGCTTAAGCAGCAGCACGCCGGCCGCCACCAGCGCGCCCGTATTGCCGGCGGAAATGATGGCATCCCCGGAGCCGTCGGCAGCCAGCTTGACCATTCGCACGATGGAGCTGTCGCGCTTGTGGCGGACCGCTTCCACGGGCGATTCATCCATACCGATAACCTGTTTGGCGTTTTCAATTCGCAGTTTGGCGCGGTACTGGCGCACGGCGCCGATATGGCGCTGGATGACTTCTTCTCGTCCTACGAGGATCAATTCATCCTCGCTGTCGAGAAGTTCCAGCGATTCCACGGCGCCCTGAATAATTTTCTCGGGAGCCTGATCTCCGCCCATGGCGTCAATCGCGATCCGCATCGCCATTTTGCCCTATCCAAAGGTTAGCGCATACCCGTCCAAAGGTTAGCGCATACCCGGCGACGGGTTATTCCGTCGTTTCATGGACCACCACCGACAGGCCGCGGTTTACGTAACCGCAATTGCCGCACATACGGTGCGGCAAACGGCTTCGGCCGCAGTTCGGACAGCGCGCTACCTGTACGCCGCGCAAGGCATGATGGGCCCGGCGCATCGCTTTTTTTGATTTGCTGGTTTTGGCAATCGGTAACATCCGTTGCTCCTGTCGCTCTTACGTCGCTTTTGAAAAACTCGCCATGCGCGCCAGGGAAGCGGGCAATCCGCGCCTGGGACGGCGAACATACGCATGCGGTCAGCTCCGCGGGGCTATTGAGAACCAAACCGTCTCTCGTCAGCCAGCGGGTCCGCGCAACCGCGGTCCAACACATAAATCCCGCTGCCTCTTCGAGACTCGGCGGGCCGCTTACGTTAAAGAATCGGCGCGGGCATGTCAAGGAGCGGAAAGATTATCCGATTTGGGTTTTGGGGGGCGTGGTAATTTTTCCGGGCAGCCCTGGGAGCGCGGCGGTCCCCGGCGCTTTTACTCCCTGGCGACTGCACGACGGCGTTCGGTTTAAGACCTGATTAGCGAATTTCGGCTGCTGCCCCGGAAATATTGCCACGCCAAGTTTTGGGAGTGCGGCTCGCCCGCGCCGGTTGCTCCCGCTACAATTGGCCGGAGTCGGGCCAGGAAGTGGTATTTTTGTACTGTGGAGACATCATGGAAAATACACAAGAGTCAAGCTCCCCTCCGGTTCCCGCTGAAGTCGCCGCGGCGCCGAAGCTGCATCGCTATCTGGAGGCGGTGTCCAAGGTGGAGGGCAGCGATCTTCACCTCAAGGCCGATGCGGTTCCGCGCATTCGCAAGGGAGGCAAGTTGATGCAGACCAACAGTCCCCCGCTGAAAAACGTGGAAATAGAAGCCATGGTCCGGGAAATACTCACGCCCGAGCAGTGGGCGAGTTACCAGGAGCGCGGATCGCTGGATATCGCCCACGCGCTGACCCACAGTGAGCGTTTTCGCGTCAACATTTTCCGTCAGCGGGGCGTCACCAGCCTGGTCGCCCGGCGCATCAATCCGACCATCCCGACGTATTCGCAAATCAATCTCCCGCCGGTGCTCGAGCAAATCGCCGAGAACCATCAGGGAATGATCATTCTGGCCGGTATCACCGGCAGCGGCAAAAGCACCACCATCGCCGCCATGCTCGAACAGATCAATCAGCGCCGCGCCTGCCATATTGTGACAATCGAAGATCCCATCGAATATCTTTACGTCGACAAGAAGGCGTACATCAATCAGCGCGAAATCGGTCTGGATGTCGATACTTTTGAATCCGCCCTCCGCTACCTCATGCGCGAGGATCCGGATGTCATCCTCATCGGCGAGATGCGCGACCGCCACACGTTTCAGGCGGCGGTGCAGGCCGCCGAGACCGGTCACCTGGTGTGCACCACCATTCACGCCAGCAGCGCGGCCGGCGCCATCACCCGCATTCTGGAACTGTTTCCGCCCGACATGCACACCAATATTCGCCAGGCGCTGGCCGCCAATATGAAGGCCATCGTCTTTCAGAAGCTGGTTCCCGCCATCAAGCCGGGGGTGGATC
>JAJYDU010000174.1 GCA_021790475.1 Planctomycetota bacterium
CGCGAAAGACTCCCTGGGACGCCAGGTAATTTCCAATCAGGTGCACCTCTATAACCCCCTGTTCAATTACACTATGTGCGTCGATAAACAAAATAGCATCCTCGATGTGTTCAAGCGAAATGCGGCCACGACGGTCGCCCTGTTTATATCGGGTGGGGACGACGGCCAGCTCATGGTCGCCGACTCCGCCCGTCGAATCAACCAAATTATTCCAGCGGGGGTGGACGCCAGTTGGGATGCTATCCAAGGCTTCGCGACCGGGCCGGGATTCTATTTCGCGGGCTGGGGTCATTCGCCAGCGTGTTTGTGGAGGCGGGGCAATTTTAGCTCCAGTGACTGCCTGATAAGCGAGAACCGTTACGACGGCAGTCTGGCCAGTGCCACGGTGGAATACACCATGTTTCGGCCGGCGATTCCCGGGGATTACTTCATTCTGGTTAAAAGTAAAGTGAAGATAAAGAAAAATATGAGGGTGGAGAACTGGTCTCAAGGACCGGGAATCTGTCTGCTTTCGCTTTCGACCAATGCCGGAGTTCGTTTCGATTCCCACTATGCCCTGGTCCACGCGGACGGAATAATGAAAGAGGGCCAATTTAAACCACCAGCTCAGAACGCCTTTATTCCCTTGCACTTCCAGACCACCCAAGGCGGCTATGCCGCTTTTTGGCCAGATCCCGTCGGTGACTTCGCGGTTTATCCCGCCGATAAGCAGCGGTATGATCTATACTTGGGCTTGGGCACACCCGGAGGGTCAGGGTGGAACCGCTACGGAAACTATCTCAACTTTGGTTTTGCGGCACCCCAAAAGGTGCTGGCGGCCGGAACGGTGCTGCACGCCAAGTTTCTTTTTGTATTGGACGATGGCCACGGCGCGCCGGAGGACTTCCAATTTATCAGGCGTGCCTACGGCCTGGCCGGGCCGCCTGCCTACCACGTTTCGCTGACACAGGGCCGGGTGCTGAGTACGGTCTATGCCCTGACTCTGCGGGCGAAGCATGACTTTGTCCGCGGGCGGCTTTCCCAGGCCGACCTTCCCAACGACCATTTGGGGGTTATCGTCAAGGGGGTTAACGACAACTGGGACGCTGGCCTTTACAACTCGCGGACGAAGGTGCTGCGGCGGGTGGGGATGTACCGTGGCGCCGCGTATGTTCTTTTGAACACCCGGCATGCCCAGGACTTTATTATTGGCAATCTGGTCTACGCCAACCAGCCGCGGGTTAGACTGACGCTGCTGAAACTCAGCCCACACCGACTGGTGATAATTGCACAGAATCCTACCCACCGGCCGGTCACGGCAATGGTGGGCAGCTTGTTCTCCAAGCAGACCAAGCCGTGCCAGCTGGCCGCTGGCGGAACCGCCGCCATCCAGCTGCTGCGCCGTTGATGGCGTGGCTGGCTTGGTGAAAGTATACTAAGCCCCTTGCTCCGAGTGGGGTAGGAAAATCGGATTGATTATGTGGCACAATACTACGGCGTCGATGGCCTGCCGTCTGTTCGGAGATAGAAGCACGAATGAAAACGAGCGTGGTGCCTTGGTGCTGTGACACGGTCGAATCCCGCATTATCCTGCGCGCGGATGATTTTTGCGGCGGCGATGATTATGGTCTTTTCAAACACCAGGATTGTCTGCACTCCTTCACAACCGCCTTCGGCCTGCCACAGGTGCGGCACGTGTGCTTCTGCCGGGATGTCATCGCGGCCGAATTTAATGTTTCGGAGGTGAACGACACTCCGCAGGTTCGGAGCCGCTATGTTTTGAAACTCACCGCGGCGTGGCGCGACTGGAAGAAATATGAACACCTGGTGATGATCCGCATCAATGGCCGACCGCTTTTTGACGATTTTCTTTTCCTGGAAAACGTCTGCAAGGGCTGGCCATCGCTCTATTTCGATGTTCCCAATGAACTGCTGGTCGTCGGCGCGAACCGCTTGGAAATCCACAACGGCAGTAAAGGAGAAAATGAGCTTCTTCTGGAACGTGTGGAAATTCAGCGTCATCCCGATATCCACGATTTCACCATCTGGCATTGCCCGAAATTCGTCAATGCCGGAAAGCGTTTTGCCATCGGGTTGCATCTCCTGCAACCCCATCCCGGCATAACAGTTGATGGCGCTGATGGATTGGAATATCTCGGGCAGAGCGATAACGAGTTTTATTTTAAGGCCACGCGGCCGGGAGAACCAGCCCGGGTGTCTTTCCGGGATGGACCGACTGTGGCTGAGGCGTCAGTCGGGGAAGTATTCCCCGAGAAAAGAGCTGCAGTTCTGGTGGGTTTCGACGGCGACGATGTCCGCCACGATGAGTCCGGTGAAATGGACCGCTGCCTGCGTTATATGGTCCACACCGGCATGGGCAATTTCGTCAGCTTTCGCTGCGGCCCGGGGCGCAACTGCCGCCCCCATCATCCGCCGTCCGCGGAGACCTGGAAGCGGTGGTTTGAATTTTGCCAAGCCAACGATGTCACCTATCAATTGAACCACAGCCCGCTGGTCGCCACCCTTGAACCGGCGCTGTATGCGGGCGGCCACTTCGCCGGCTTGGCCCTGCATGAGCCGTACCTCATCTTCCAGCCGCTGAATCGGCATACGGCGCCGGATTACGTGCCAGCCGCGGCCGACCTCGAGGCCCGCAGAAACGCCTATGTTCGCTATTTGTCCGAAAAAGCCGCCGGGTGCCGCCAGGGGCCGCGGACAAGAGTTTATTACGGCGATCCTTCCTTGTTATGCGTGTATATGCGTGATGCGGCGGCGGACGGAATATTATGCGAGCCGGTCAGCAACAGCAGCCTGCTTTATGGAGCGGCCCGCGGCACGGGCAAGATATTCGGCGCCCATATCGCAGCCGACTGGTATATCGGTTATCCGCATGATGCCAACGCGATCCAGCGGTTTCGGCTTCTGCTGTATCTGAATTACGCCTATGGCGGCAGGCGCATTTACGTGGAAAGTTCAGCCTTTAAAACCAACGCCTTTGGCCGCAACGACCGGGAAGATATCTTCTGCCAGATGGTGCGGGAGGAGCTGCGAAAGTTTTACCGCTTTACCTGTGCGGATGAAAGGCCGGGCCGCCCCGAAGTGCCGCTGGCCTACATCTATGGGAACAATGAATCACTGTTCTGGCGCCATGACGACCGCATCGCGGAAATGGTAGACACGGGCAATTGGGACACGTTGGCGTGGGGAAAATACGAGGGAACGTCCTGCCGCCGGCTGTGGAGAATCACCGACGCCTGGCTGCCGGGATTGGAATTCGATGATACGGGCAAGGATGAATCATTAACCCGCATGTTCACCGGAGCGCCGTACGGCTCCGTGGACGTGGTTTTGCCGGATGGTGATCTGTCCCAATACCGGGCGGTGGCATTCACCGGTTGGAACACGATGACCGCAGCTATTTACCGCCATTTGCTTGCCTACGTGCAAAACGGCGGAGTGCTGTTTATATGCGGAGCGCATTTTGATACGCGCGTGGATCCCGAGGCTCGGATAAATCTATTCAACGACGGCCAATGGCGGGAATTGATCGGCGCGGATATCACCGGCCCCGGCCCGGCGGCCTATCGAAAATTCCGCACCGGCCGGCTGCAACCAGCCGGTTGCCAACAGCGGGGCGAATTTCTTTATGAATACCAATGCGGCAAGGGCAAGGTTCTGTATTATAATTTCATTGACTTTCCCCATGATCCAAGGCTCCTGCGCGACATCCAGGATATTTTGCGTGAATTGGGCCGGCGAATCGCCGCCGCCAACCGCTTCCAGATTCACGGCGAAAGCGCCCGCTACATCAATTGCAATCTCTGGGCGGACCAGCTGTATTTGACCAATGTCAACTGGCGGCGGGAAAGTGAAATAGGCCTATCGGTTCGGGGCAAGGATAATCCAATATCCATACGACTGGAACCTGCCGAAACCAAGGTTTTCAATCTGGCTGGCCTGGAGTCTTAAAACCCCGCACATGCGGCGCGGGGCTCGCCTGCACCGAAGGCGCGTTATAATCGCGCCCGCCATGGGCTATGATAAAGTGGTGTTTCGGGTCCACGCGATCGAGCGAATGTTCGAGCGGGATATCAGCGAAGCTGACGTACGCGATGTTTTGGGGAATGGCGAGGTCATCCAAACCTATCCGGATGATTTACCATTCCCCAGCCGCCTCATGCTGGGCTATTGCGGCGGGCGGCCGCTGCACGTAGTGGCCGGCGATGATCCAGAGGAGACGGCGACGGTCGTGATAACGGTTTATCAGCCTGATCCGGGGCGCTGGGATGCCACGTTTAGACGGCGGAAATGAAGCGTATGAGATGTGCGATTTGCAAGCATGGCAGGACGGCCGCGGGCGAGGTGACGGTGAGCCTGGAACGTCGGGGGGCCACTGTGGTGTTCCGCAAGGTTCCCGCCCAGGTTTGCGACACCTGCGGCGAACAGTACTTGGACCAGGAAACCACAGCCCGGCTTCTGGCCGAGGCCAACAATGCGGCGCGGGCCGGCGTGCAGGTGGAGGTCCGGGCATACGCGGCCGCTTGACGGCGGGCGACTCGGCCCCGGTGGGGGAATGCTGATGATGGCGCCCTTGATTTCACCGGCCTTCGGACACCGTAGTGTCGGTACGCTCCGACCACCAGCCCCCGGCTCCGCAACAGCGCCTAGGTCGTGTCCCGTAAGTACGGATCATCGTTATAATGCTCCTTTTTGCACCTGACATTCGCAACACAGGAGTTCGCAAGGATGCGACGATACGAACTGACGGATGCGCAGTGGCGGCAGATCGAACCGTTGTTACCGCCGCGACAGGGGCGGGGCCGACCATACCGGGACCACCGGACCATGCTCCATGCTTGGTTCTGGATCCTGAACCGCGGCTCCC
>JAJYDU010000175.1 GCA_021790475.1 Planctomycetota bacterium
ATCGCAGCCAAACAGAAGCCGCAGCCCTAATCACTTCGCCCTCCGTTTGGGTCTTTTCGGACGCCGCGCGGCTCCCGACCCGGCGGGAGCGAGTGGGGGGCGTTTGGAGCGCTTGCCACGACATGTTCAAACGAAGAGTTGTCATTACGGGCCTGGGCGTCGTCACTCCCCTGGGTGACGATCTGGAAATATTCTGGTCCCGCTTGCTGGCGGGCCAATCAGGCATCGGTCTTATTTCGCGCTTCGACGTAAGCCGTTATCCCGTGCGCATCGGTGGGGAAATCACGCCGGAAGTCTTCCGCGCGGAAAAAATCATCCCTTTCAAGGAAATCAAGCGGCTGGACCGCTTTTCCATCTACGGTCTGGCCGCCGGTATTCATGCGGTAAAAGATTCCGGGATTGATTTTTCCAAAATTGACCGCGATCGCGCGGGAGTTGTTGTCGGCTCCGGCATCGGTGGAATCGAAGAAATGGAGCAGCAATACGACCGCATGTTGGCCCGCGGCGTTGACCGCGTCTCTCCTTTTACCGTACCGAAACTCATGGTCAACGCCGCCGCCGGCAATCTTTCCATTGCATGGGGGCTGCGTGGTCCCGTTTCGGCCACGGCCACAGCGTGCGCCACCGCGGGGAATGCCGTCGCCGACGCCTTCAAAACCATCCAGTATGGGCAGGCTGATGTGATGCTCGCCGGTGGCGCAGAAGCGGCTATGACCAAACTGGGACTGGCGGCGTTCTGCGCCCTGCGGGCTTTATCCACTCGCAACAGCGAGCCAAAAAAGGCCAGTCGCCCCTTCGAAAAAAACCGCGATGGCTTTGTGCTCTCGGAAGGCGCCGGGGTGGTTGTACTGGAGGAATATGATCTGGCCAAAGCCCGGGGAGCCCGCATCTATGGTGAACTGCTGGCCTGTGGTTCTACCGGCGATGCCTGCCATCTGACCGCGCCTGACGCCAATGGCGCCGGCGCCGCCAAGGCCATGGAAATGGCGATTGGCGCGGCCGGCATCCAGGGCGATCAGGTCGACTACATCAATGCCCACGGTACCGGCACCGCGCTGGGCGACTTGGCGGAAACCAGAGCCGTTCACCAGGTATTCGGTCCGCACGCCAAGAAGATACCGATCAGCTCCACCAAGGGGGCGCTGGGCCACAGCCTGGGAGCCTCCGGCGGCATTGAACTCGTCATCACCTGCCTGGCCATGCGCCGCGGCGAACTGCCGCCCACCATCAATTACGATGAACCGGACGAACTTTGCGACCTGGATTATGTTCCGAACGTCGCCCGCAACGCCAAAGTTCGTTACGCCATGAGTAACAGTTTTGGCTTCGGCGGCCACAATACCAGCATTCTCATCGGAAAAATCTGACCTCGCCCCGCCCCATTTCACCGTGGGTGCGTCCCGGAAACGAATTATTTTGACCGTGTGGATCGTGCTATTGTTCCCGGCATAGAATGGAAAGTATTGTGGAGAATATGGTTGATGAAAAGGAGAATATCATGCATAAGTCGCTGCTGTGCCATTACCGCGGAGGAATATTGGGGTTGTGCCTGGCGGTTCTGATTTCCGGTTGTACCGCCGCGCCGGAAACCTCTCTGGGTAAAAGGCTCCTGAACGACAAGGTCAAGGTGGCCATTGCGGCCTTCCGACGCGAGCACCCGAAGACCGCTTCGCTGTTTCATAGCGCCTATGGTTATGCCGTGCTTCCGTCGGTTAAAGAACTCGCTCTGGGAATCGGCGGCGCCGGGGGAAATGGAGAGGTATTCAGAGCCGGAAATATGGTTGGATATTGTAGTGTCGGCGAAGGATCGATCGGCGGCCAGATCGGCGGCCAGGAATTCACTGAATACATCTTTTTTCAGAATAAATATACGCTTGAAAATTTTGAGCACGGCGCCTCCGCTTTTGACGCCCGAGCCTCAGCCGTCGCGGCTGTCGCCGGCGCCGGAACCGCCGTCAACTATCGCCATGGAGTGATTGTGTTCATCAAACCGAAAGTCGGATTGATGGCGCAGGCCGCGATTGGTGGTCAGCACTTCCATTTCCATCCCCGGCACGAGTAAGTATCATGGGCCGGCGGGCAAGGGGCGGCCGGCCGCAGCCGGGACGGAAGTGCCGACGGGATCAATCCCCATACGCATCCCAAATAGTGATTCCGAGAACAATCGGGACAGAGATTGTATTTATATATCGGCATGCATAACTGCGAAAGGAGCCCATCCATGAGTCAATTGTGGCCGCTTCCAACGGCCGGTATCTTGGCGGCCGTAATAGCCAGCGCGGCGGCGCCCCGCCTGTCCGCCGCACCGGCTTTGTCCGCGAAAGCCCACGTCTGCTTACTCAGGGGCAAAGAGGCGCGGACGGGCGGAGCGAAAACAGGGGCATCGGCCCGGCACAACTTTTTGTTTCATCCGCGCATACCACACGCCTTGGGCGTCAACGTTCATTTTATAAATCCCCGCCCCGGTGAAATGAGAATGCTCGCCGCGGCGGGTTTTCACTGGATTCGCATAGATTTTGGGTGGAGCGCAACCGAACGGAGCAGAGGCCGTTACGATTTTCGGGCTTATGATCATCTTCTGGCGACGCTGGAGCGCTATCATATCCGTCCGCTGTGGATTCTGGATTATGGCAATCCACTCTATGAGCACGGCCTGGCGCCGGCCACCCCCGCGGCTCGTCGCGCTTTTTGTCGCTGGGTCGCCGCGGCAGTGCGGCATTTCCACGGCCATGGCGTCTTATGGGAAATGTGGAATGAACCCAACGGCACCTTCTGGTCGCCTCGACGAAATGTCCGCGCCTATATCAAGTTGGCGTTAGATGTGGGCAAAACAATCCGTCGCGTGGCGCCACATGCGTTGTATGCGGGCCCAGCCCTGGCTGGTATGGACCTGCCTTTTCTCAGAAAATGTTTTCAGGCCGGACTGCTTGGATATTGGGACGCCGTTACGATTCATCCCTATCGCAATGGCAGACCGGAAAGTGTTATCGCGGATTATCGCAAATTGCGAGCGATGATTACCCGGTATGCGCCCCGGGGGAAGAAAATTCCGATCATCTCCAGTGAATGGGGTTATAGCAGCCGGTGGGTTAAGAGCAATGACGCCATACAAGCCCGCTATATGGCCCGTGAATTCCTGGTGAATCTATATCAAGGAATTCCGCTTTCCATCTGGTATGACTGGCATAATGATGGAAGCAACCCGAAAAATTCAGAGGATCATTTCGGACTGGTTAACTTTACCTATCATCCCGGCCGCACTCCCATCTACACACCCAAGCCCGCCTACCTGGCGGCTCGTACGCTGGCGACGCAACTTGCCGGCTGCCGGTTTGTTAAACGAATGAAAATTGGTGGAGCGGACGATTACGTGCTGCTGTTCCAGGGGCCGAAGGGAAAGTGCCTCGCCGCCTGGACCACGTCCCGCCAAGAGCAGCATGTGGTGTTGCCGTTGGCATCCGGTCGTTACCGTCTGACCAATGAAACCGGCACGAAAATGCGAACCATCCTCGCCCAGGCCAATCAGATCCATCTTTCCCTTTCCCATGATCCGGAATATATCCAAAACGCACAACGGCCTTTAGAAAAAAGGACCCATCCATGAGTCAATTGTGGCCGCTTCCAACGGCCGGTATCTTGGCGGCCGTAATAGCCAGCGCGGCGGCGCCCCGCCTGTCCGCCGCACCGGCTTTGTCCGCGAAAGCCCACGCCTGCTTACTCAGGGGCAAAGAGGCGCGGACGGGCGGAGCGAAGACAGGGGCATTGGCGCGGCACAGCTTTTTGTTCCATCCGCGCATACCACAATCCTTGGGCATACACATAGGCACCACCGATCCACTTCCCGGAGACATGCGGATGCTCGCCGCAGCCGGGTTTCACTGGGCGCGCATCAATTTTCAATGGAACCAAACCGAGTTGATCAAAGGTCGCTATGATTTTCATCCCTACGATCAGTTGCTTGCGGCGTTGCGCCGCAACCATATCCGGCCACTGTGGATTATGGACGGCTACAATCCGCTGTATGACCACGGCCTGCCGCCGAGCACTCCGCAGGCTCGCTGGGCGTTCTGCCGGTGGGTCGCCGCGGCGGTGCGGCATTTCCGTGGTAACGGCGTGATATGGGAAATGTGGAACGAACCCAACGGCAACTATAATCCCCATGACCACTTTAATGTCTATGCCTATATCAAGTTAGCTCTGGCCGTGGGTAAAACGATCCGCCGCGTGGCGCCGCGGGAATTGTACGTCGGACCGGCCCTGGCGGATACCGCGATCGGGGCCAGAAAATTCCTCCGCCGGTGTTTCCAGGCGGGCCTGCTTAAATATTGGGATGCCGTGACCATTCATCCTTATCGTTGGAGCGGTCCGGAAACTGTTGTTCCGGTTTATCGCCACATCCGGGCGTTGATCGCCCGCTATGCCCCACCGGGCCGAACCATCCCGCTCCTCGCGGGCGAATGGGGTTACGCTTCGTCCGGATGGACCCATTACAACGATGTCCGCCAGGCACGTATGCTGGCGCGTGAATTTCTGGTAAATTTCTGGCAGGGGATTCCCCTGACCATCTGGTTTGACTGGCACATCCAAGGCTTCCATTACAGCTTGGTTCATTCCACGTATCATGCCGGTCGTCATCCGGTGTACGATCCCAAGCCCGCTTACCTGGCGGCTCGCACGCTGGCGACGCAACTTGCCGGCTGCCGGTTTGTTAAACGAATGAAAATTGGTGGAGCGGACGATTACGTGCTGCTGTTCCAGGGGCCGAAGGGAAAGTGCCTCGCCGCCTGGACCACGTCCCGC
>JAJYDU010000030.1:0-465 GCA_021790475.1 Planctomycetota bacterium
CGTCCCACCGATGATATTTTTCCCAAACGCGTTCTGGTGTTCAGCCCCCATCCCGATGATGACGTAATCAGCATGGGCGGTACGCTGATTCGTCTGGCGGAGCAGGGGCATGAAGTGCATGTGGCGTATCAAACCAGCGGAAACATCGCCGTATTCGACAGCGACGCCATCCGCTTCGCCGATTTTGCCGCCGAATTCAATCGGCTTTTTCAGCTGGACGCCGAGGCCGCCCGGCGACTCGAGGAGCAAGCCGAGCAATTCATCCGCGGAAAATCGCCGGGGCAGGAAGATTCCCCGCAGCTCCGGAAGATCAAGGCGTTGATTCGTCGCGGAGAAGCCCGCGCTGCCGCGCGCGAATTTCGGATTCCGATGGAACGGCTTCATTTTATGGATTTGCCGTTCTATGAGACCGGCGCCATCAGGAAAAACCCCCTCGGCGAACGGGACGTGCAATTAACCGTCGAT
>JAJYDU010000030.1:475-23124 GCA_021790475.1 Planctomycetota bacterium
CGCCGGCGATTTGGCCGATCCGCACGGAACGCATCGGGTGTGTCTGCAGGCGGTCCTGCGCGCCATGGAGCGGGTTCGTTCGCAAAACTGGTTTGAAAAGTGCGAGGTATGGCTCTACCGCGGCGCCTGGCAGGAATGGGAGCCGGAAGATATCGACATGGCGATTCCTTTAAGCCCGCAGGAACTTATGCGCAAGCGCGACGCCATTTTCAAACACCAGAGCCAGAAAGACCGCGCCATGTTCCCCGGCGGCGACGGGCGGGAATTCTGGCGGCGCGCCGAGGAACGCAATCGCGCCACCGCGGCGCTGTATGACCAGCTCGGCCTGGCCGAATATGAAGCCATCGAAGGATTCGTTCGCTGGCGGCCGGGCGAAATGGGTGCGGGGCGGTGAAGGCGGCGTCTTCTTCCCTCCGCCGGCGCGCCGCCGCGTCCGCAGTACACTCTGCGGCTAAAATAACCGCGCGCTGCTATCGCCCCAGGCCTATGGACCGCACTTTCACCCACGCCCCCGGCTGACCCTTGCACACCGGATCAATCCGCAACTGAATCATGGCTCCGCGGTATGTTTTGGCGCCGGAGAGATTCACCACGTAGCGATGGTATCGACCGTCGCCGTGAATGTGAAAATACACCCGGCGGGTCGAAGAAAAACCGCGATTGTGAAACCCGCGCCACCATACGGCGCCGGTTTTGCGAGTGGTTTTGAAAGCGGCGTCAAGATAAAGATCCGGCGCTTTTTGGGCCCGCCAGAACCAGTCGGGACCGATCAATTGCGGGTGAGCGCCGCGCAGGGAAACATCCAGGCGCCCCTGGATCGGCCAGCCGCTGTCGGTGGCGTCTTGATAAATCCAGTGTTGCCGATTATTTGTAAAAACCCATTGCGGAGGCTGCGGCGGTCCGGCCTGCTTATATGCATAATTGCGTATCTGTTTTAATGTTCCCACGATCAGCACGCAGCGATAACGATAGTCGATATTATGATCGATGATATCGTGAAAAATGGGGGCAATATAACCCGTCGGTGCGGCGTGGGAACCTCCCCGGCCGGGCGGCCAGCTCGTAAATCCTCCCAAGAATAGATAATCGCCGGGAGACCAGATTCCCAAGCCAAACCCGGCGTGATTGACCAGGGCGGCCCAGTTTTCCGTCGCGTGCCAGGCGATCCATGGAAACTCATGCCGTTGAACCTCTTTCTGTTCACGCCGCACCACGGCGCGCGGATCCAGCCATTGCGTCGCCCCATGGGTGAAGGGCTTGTCGCCCGTATACGATATCAGTCGCCAGAGTCTGCCTATGGTATAGATGGCCGGACATTCCTGCCCCCGGCCGGGATACTGGATTTTATTGTGGCGAAACGCCTCCATTTGAGCGCGCACGTGGATCGTATCGCCCCGGAGGCGTATGCTCGTCCGGAAAACGCAATGGGCCGGCACATGGTCCAGGGGCCAGATCATGGGGATGCACCGAACCACCAGGCGCTTGCCGGTGTCCTTGCAGTACACCGTTCGGGATTCCCATCCGAACACATCGCCCGCCTGGATGGGATTCCAGCCGAGGCTTCGCCAGGCGGGCAGGATTTTCGCGCCCGGGGGAATATACGGAACCGGACCGGAATAATCCGACATCTGAATTTCCCGGCCCAGGTCATGATCATTAATGAGGTTTTTCCGGCTGCCGGACTTTGAAATCCACGTGATGGCGCCGCCCAGGGCCGGATTGACTCCCACGCGCACGCGGCCGTTATCCAGGTAACGCGTTCGCGGCGCCGGCCGGCAGGGAGCCGCGCCCGACGGCAAGCCCGGCGGCAGCGCCCAAATAATAATAAGTATAAGTAATAGATTACGAATGTCCATATAAATCAGGACGGGTGTTCACTTGTCGGGAACGTCAGCAACTGCACCCGCCGGGCTTGTTCGGGATCGGCGACATGGTCGCTGTGACACGGCGCCTTTTCGCCCGGAGGCGCCAGGGTCTGAATCCGCCGGGCGCTCCGCACGCCGCGCTGGCGCAGCAGAACCGCGCCCTGCCCGCTGATGCCCGCGGAGGGGAGAGCCTTTTTCGCGGGCTGAAATTCCGGGTCTTTCCCGCTGGCAAATTCCTGGATCTCCTTGCTGATTCGCATGGAGCACCAGTCGTGTCCGCACATGGCGCAGAAATCGGTGTCCACTTCCAGGTCTTCATCATGCAGCGCCCGCGCCGTGGCGCCGTCAAAAGCCAATTCAAACATTTTCGGCCAGTTCAGCGCCGCCCGCGCGCGCGACATGTCATCGTCCCATTGCCGGGCGCCCGCGATGCCGCGGGCGATGTCGCCGGCATGAGCGGCGATTTTGTAGGCGATGCAGCCCGCCTGCACATCCTGCGCTTTGGGTAAACCCACATGTTCCTTGGGGGTGACGTAGCAAAGCATGGCGGCGCCGGCGCGGGCGGCTTCGGTCGCCCCGATGGCGCTGGTGATGTGGTCATAACCGGGAAAAACGTCCGTGGTGAGCGGTCCGAGCACGTAAAACGGAGCATCATCGCAGATCCGTTGTTCGATCTGCATATTCAGCGCGATCTGATCCATCGGAATATGCCCCGGCCCCTCCACCATCGTCTGTACACCCGCCTCCCGCGCCCTTTGCACCAATTCGCCAAGTGTCTGAAGTTCCGCCAGTTGGGCCGCGTCCGTGGCATCGGCGCAGCACCCCGGCCGCAGGCCGTCGCCCAGGGAATATGTCACATCGTATTGCCGCATAATCGCGGAAATATCGTCGAAAAGCTCGTACATCGGGTTCTGCCGGTTGTGGACGATCATCCATTTGGCCAGCAGACTCCCGCCGCGACTGACGATGCCGGTGAGGCGGTTTTTGATCAGCGGAAGATACTCCTTGAGCACGCCGGCATGAATGGTGAAGTAATCCACTCCCTGTTGCGCCTGCCTTTCGATTTCCTTGAGAATGATGTCGCCGGTAAGGTCCTCGATCCGCCGGCCGCTGATCATGGAATAAATCGGGACCGTGCCGATGGGAATGGTGCTGTGATCGATAATTGCCTGCCGGCATTCCACCAGGTTGCCGCCGGTGGAGAGGTCCATCAGCGTGTCGGCGCCGTATCTCTGCGCCCATTGGAGCTTTTCAACTTCTTCCCGCATGTTGCTGCTCACCGGGGAAGCGCCGATGTTCGCATTGATTTTCGTGGTGATCTTGCGACCTATACCCATCGGGTCGAGCCGTTTGGGAGCGTGCCTGCCCCTGAAATTTTCGTCGTTGGCGATGATACTTGCCCGCTGGTTTACCGTCTGATTGACCCAGAGTCTGGTCCCTCCCGGGCGCGCGCCGGGATGGCCGCAATCCGCCGGCAGGGGATCATTCAGTTCCAGCGGATCGGAAGATCCGCCGCTGCGCCCGCCCGCGCCCTGCAAATGCCGGATGTTTGCCGGAATAACCAACCGGCCGATCTCCACCTCGCGGCGGATAAATTCGGGAGATTGCCCTTCGCGCTGTGCGACGCGGCGCATCTGCGGTGTAACAACGCCGGCACGGGCGAATTCGTATTGCGTCGCCGGTCGCCGACCGTTGAATGATGTCGATGGAATCATCTTGTGTACCTCCAGTGGACCAAGGCCGCTGAACAAGCGGCGAAACAACGGCGTAGAACCGCGGTGGTAAACCGGTGTCATCGAGGGGCAAGCGGCTGAAAGATCGACAGCTTGGGCTCGCGTTTCCTACGCCGGTACAACCCGGTTCAGGTTCCAAGGGTTTGTTCTCAGTCCCGGCTTATCCGCCGCGGCGGGTTCCGGGACACCCCTAGCGAACTAAAAAAGATTATAACGGTTCCCCGGACCGCTGTGAACAGATGGGATGGCGTGGTATCTTTTTTCGCCGCCAAATTTAACCGTGGAGCTTCGCCATCGGTCCTCGAAATCGGAT
Organism: Planctomycetota bacterium; assembly: GCA_021790475.1. GTDB lineage: Bacteria > Planctomycetota > Phycisphaerae > WQYP01 > WQYP01 > JAKBMM01. The sequence goes on from JAJYDU010000030.1 coordinate 4,387, forward strand.
ATGATAAAAAGTTTGCGTATGGGGCGGGACCAAAGATACGCCGCCTGGATGGGTGTGACATTCATGACTGCCGATAATGGAGATGTAATTCTTGGCGATCTGACCTTGGCCCAGCGCGAGGCGGTCACGCACGTTGACGGTCCGCTGCTGGTATTGGCCGGCGCCGGTTCGGGCAAAACCCGCACCATTACCCGGCGCATGGCTTACCTGGCGGCCCAGGGCATCGCGCCCATGAATATTTTGGCCGTCACGTTTACCAATAAAGCGGCGGCGGAGATGCGCAATCGCACGCTGGCGCTGCTGGCGGGGTTATCCCTTCGCCACGGCTCTGTTCCCACGGTCTGTACATTCCACAGTCTTTGTGCCCGGTTGCTGCGCGAATTCTCGTCCGCGATCGGTCTGCCGGCCGCCTTCGGTATCCTGGATACCGCCGATCAGTTGAAACTCATCAGGCAGGCTCTGGAAAAAAACGGACTTTCTCCGGAAAACTTCGCGCCGGCGCGGGTATTGGACAAAATCAGCGGCGCCAAGAACCGGCTCCAGCAGGCGGACGCTTTTGCCGCTGCCGCCACCGGCTATTTTGATACCAGCGTCGCCAAGGTTTATCGGGTGTATGAAGAATTGCTTGCTGCGGGCAAGGCGGTGGATTTTGATGACCTGCTGCTGAAGACCGCGCTGCTGCTGCGCGACAACGCCGAAATCCGAAACCGGCTCCAGGGTCGTTTTCGCTATATCCTGATCGATGAATATCAGGATACCAATCACGCCCAGTTCGTCATTGCCCACATGCTGGCCATGGAACATGAAAACATCTGCGTCACCGGCGATCCGGATCAGTCGATTTACGCCTGGCGGGGGGCCAATCTTTCCAACATTCTGGAATTCGAAAAGTTCTTTCCCCGCGCCCGGGTGGTGCTTCTGGAACAGAACTACCGGAGCACGAAGACGATTCTCCAGGCCGCCTCGGCGCTGATTACTCACAATCGCCTGCGAAAACGCAAGGATCTATGGACCGAAAATGCCGTTGGCGCCAAGATTCTCCGTATCTGTTCGGCCGATGAAAAGCAGGAGGCCCGGGAGATTGTGCGACGGCTGCGCGACTGGCACGAGCGGGGTGGCATTTCCTGGGACAAAATGGCGGTTTTTTACCGCGTCAATGCAATCTCGCGCGTGCTCGAAGAAGCGCTGATGGAGGCCGGCCTGCCATACCAGATTGTTCGTGGCACGGAATTTTACGCCCGCAAGGAAGTCAAGGACGTGCTGGCATATCTGAAACTTCTGGTGAATCCGGATGATACTCTGAGCTTTCAACGGGTCATCAACGTACCTGCCCGCGGACTAGGCGAGACGAGTGTTTCCCGCCTGGCCGACTTCGCCGCCCATGCGGGCATCAGTCTGCCGACGGCATGTCGGCGGGCGGAGGAAATACCGGACCTTACCAAAAGAGCCGTGGAGGCTTTCCGGCGATTCGCGGCGTTGATTGATTCGTTGCGGATTCTGGCGATCCCGCCTGCCGGTGCGTCACACCTGCCTGCACGGCAGGCAGGCACAGACACGCTGCTCCCTGGCTCGCCAGAGGTGAGCCGAGACGCCAGCGGAACAAATGAATTCGACCCTCTTTATGATCCGGTACTTGCCGCGGAGACGACGGCTTCTACCGAACTCTCAACTTTCTCCGCCGATGCCGACGAAAATAGCCCGCCCGGACCCGATAGCCATCGGGACGCGACAGGCGAGAGTGGGTATCCGCATGCCGCGGAAGACCCCGTCGGATCGCGCCGCTTCCCGCCGATCGCCACCATCATGAAAGAAGTTATTCACCGGGCGGAATTCATCCATGAATCAAAGACCAGGACGATGGATGAGGAATCGCTCCAGCGGCAATCCAATATTCAGGAACTGATCAACGTCGCGACGGAATATGACCGGCAAAATCCCGCCGGCAGCCTGGCGGATTATTTAACACAGGTTGCTCTGGTATCCGATGTGGATCGGCTTGGCGAGAAAAGCGGGGCGGTGACATTGATGACTCTCCACGCCGCCAAGGGACTGGAGTTTCCCGTGGTCGCCATTGTGGCCATGGAAGAAGGGATTTTGCCGCATGAACGGGCGCTCGGTTTTCAAGGTCGCGCGCAGGATGTGGAGGAAGAGAGGCGCCTGTGTTTTGTGGGCATGACCCGCGCCATGCAGCAGTTAATTCTCAGTTGCAGCTGCTACCGCATGATCATGGGGCGCTCGGAGGGCCGCCTCGCCTCGCGTTTCTTGAAGGAAATACCGGATGAATGCGTGGTAAAGATCGATCTGTTGACGCAGGAAAGGCCCGCCGGTTCGCCCGGATATCGCGATGAAAATGTTGATCCGCCGCGGCCCTTTCGAGCGAAACCCGCCGGCTATCGGGATTCCGCCGGGAAATCCATTGCCGCGGCGGAGCCGGCCTCCGCGCCGGCGCGATTCCGGAAAGGTTCGCTGGTGCGTCATCAGAAATTCGGCGTGGGACGCATCGCGGAATTAACGCCGGTGGGCGAGAAGACCCGCGTGGTGGTGGAATTTCAATCCGCGGGGCGACGGTCGTTGTTTCTGGAGCACGCCCGACTTGAGCCGGTGGACGGGTGAGTTGCGTCATCGGCAGGACGCCGTGTCATTTTGTGGCTCAATCCGCCGTTATTTGCGGTCGAAAACGGCGATACCAGAGTTCCAACATCAGCAGCGAAAAAAGCCGATGAGTATGGTCGCGTAGATCCGCGCCGTGCTCGGCGAGCAACTGTTCGGCCGCGCCCGGTCGCGCGATTTGACTTGTCAACGAATCGCCGCCGCATACCAGATCTTGCCACGGCCCTTTTAATTCATTTTTCAACCACGAACCGATCGGCACGGCAAAGCCATGTTTGCGCCGGCGGAATGTCGGGGCGGGAAGTAGATCGCCAAAAGCGGGGCGCAGCGCCAATTTTCCCCGCCGGGCGTTGAGAATAAGCCTTCCCGGAAGCGCGTTGGCGAGTTCCACCACCCGATGATCCAGAAAAGGACTGCGCACTTCCAGAGCGCAGGCCATGGAGGCCGCATCAACTTTCCAGAGCACGTCGCCCGGCAGATAATGACGCTGATCCAGGCGCATGGCCTGCCGGAAAGTCGGGCCGGACGGCAAGTCCATCCGGTCCCATTCCAGGCCGGCATTGCGCGCCGGCAGCGCGGGAAATAAATCGCGAATCTGGGCCGGGCTGAACACGGCGAGCATATTGGCGTATTGACCGGCCCAATGGCGTTGCGCGGCGCCGGCCTGGAGCCGGTATAACCGCTCGCGCCGCGCTAACCGGCCCTTCAACGCACCCGTGAGAACCGTGGAAATGAGCCTTCGATAACGCGAAAGCAGCAGCATGGCGCGGTAGCGGTCGTAACCGCCGAAAAGTTCATCGGCGCCATCGCCGCTGATGGCGCACGGCGCCACCATCCGGGCACAGTTGGCGGCATAATAGGTCGGTAAAATGGAGGAGTCGGCGAATGGCTCACCCAGGCTGTAATTCATCAACCAGGCAAGAGTATCCAGCGCGCCGTTGGATGGGGCGAGCTGGAACTCATGGTGTTCCGAGCCTATGGCGGCGGCGAGGGCGCGGGCGTATCCGGATTCGTTAAATGACGTATCGGTAAAGCCAACGCTGATGGTTTTGATCTTGCCCCCGGCGGAGCGAAGTCCTTCCTGCATGAGCGCCGCAACAATGCCGGAATCGATTCCGCCGGAGAGAAAACAGGCGATGGGCACGTCGGCTTCCATTTGCGAGGCTACGGCCGCCTGCAGTTGCTTACGGATACGCGCGGCGGCGTCATCGCCGGAGATGGCTCCGCGGCCTGGCTCGTCGCCGCCGGCAGGCTGCCAATATTGCCCTTCTTCCCGGCATCCCTCACGCCAGCAGAGCCATTGGCCGGGAACCACCTGGCGGATGGCGTTGTAAATGCTATGCGCTGGGGGCAGATAGCCATATATTAAATATGTCTGGATCAGCGCGAGTGAAGATTGCGGCATCACGCCGGGGCAGGCCAACAGGGCGGGTAGCGTGCTGGCGAAGGCGACTTGCCGGGGTAACTGTGAATAAAATAAAGGTTTCTGGCCCATACGATCGCGAGCCACGAATAACGCATGGTTTCTGGAATCCCAGATGGCAAAACTGAACATGCCAAGCAGTTTTTCCGGCAGGGCGGTGGACCATTCTTCCCACCCATGCACCAGCACTTCGGTATCGCTGTGATCGCTGCGAAAGCGGTGGCCGCGTGATTCCAGCGAAACGCGCAGCTCACGGTGATTATAAATCTCGCCGTTGAATACGACTTGAACGTTCCCGTCTTCATTGCCCATGGGCTGGCCGCCGCCGGCCGGATCCATCACGGCCAGCCGCCGGTGCAACAGCAGAACTTGTTCCGGTCCGTTGGCGGTCCAGGTTCCAGTGGCATCCGGCCCGCGGTGGCGGAGCAGTTCGTCCAGTCTTGGGCGCAGCGAATCTATTTCAATAAGGCAAAGGGGCGGCGGAGGCGCGCCGACCTGGTCCCGAACGGTTCGAGACTGCGACCATTGAACGATGCCGGCTATTCCACACATGAAACTTTACCGCAACCGCAGTTGCATCCTGGAACCAGAGCAGGTGAGGTTGAGTTGGCTGCGACCATGCGCGAAAGCCTCCAGGTGGCGCCCGAGGCACTCGTACCGCCAGCCTTGCATGACAGGATGGCCGCTTACGTCCGTGCCGGCGCGCAAGGCGTCGGCCAACGCCATCACCCGGCTCTGTGATTCCACCAACTGTGTACACACCGACTGACCGAGGCAAATTACCTGGGCGGCCGCCCAGAGGGTTTCTCCAAAAGAACGCCCATCGGGTGAATCATCCAGTTCCTGCGGCGGGGGAGGATAGCTTTCGGAAGGAGAATCTTTTACCCGCCGGATCAGTTCCATGATCGCCGGCCCATAGGATTTACGTTCCCGATGGGGAAAATCCTCGAGACGATTCAAAACCTGAATCCTTTGCGGCATGAGCTTGGCGATATCCCGCAGCACCGTATCGGGTAATAGAGTTCGCGCCGGCATGTTGTGCTCGAAAGCGATTTGCTCGCGCCAGGCGGCCAGCGCCTGGAGAACGGCCATCTGCGGCGGGCCAAACGATTTGGGGACCTTGATTTTCAAGTACATCTGCCGGGGATCGGGCGGTGTGGCGGCACAGGCGCAAAGTTCGTCGCATAGCGCCGCCCCCCAGTTATTGCGGTTAAGTTCGGTGAGCCGCTGCGAAATAGCCCGCTCAATGGAGGGCAGGTACAGCACATCGTCCACGGCATATTCCAACTGGGCCGGAGTGAGCGGTCGGCGGCGCCATTCGCTGTAGGTGTGGGCTTTTTCCAGGTTTACGCCGCAGAAATATTCAACAACTTTGCCATAGGAAAGCGGATAGCCTGTGCCGATAAGTCCGGCCAGAAGCTGGGTATCCAGTACGCCTGCCGGACGACGTCCGCTATGGCGGTAAAGGATCGCCAGGTCCTGTTCGCCGGCGTGGCAGATTTTAACGATGCCGGGATCGGCGATCAGATCGCCCAGCGGGTCCAGATTCGGCAGCGCCAGGGGATCAATCAGATCGACATGATGATCGGCGGAAACCTGAATAAGACAGAGGATGGGCCAGTAGGAGGTTTCACCGATGAATTCAGTATCGATGCCGAAACGTCCCGCCGCGCGCAGGCGGGCGCACAACTCGGCCAGAGCGCCGGGGGAACGGATCCATTCGGCCGGAGTGGCGGCGGTACGGCGGGTATGCGGCTTAGACATCGCTCGGGCCCGGCGCAAGATAAATTTCATCGGTTGGTTGGCCGTCCACCCGACGCCGCAACAGCAGGTACACAATGGTATTGCTTGTAAAGAAGTAGACGATCACATAAGCGCCCAACAGGCTCACGGCCAGAAAAAGCCAGAAGTACATCGCCAGCGCTCCGATGAACTCCGACCCGTTCATGGCCCACCAGTTGACCGGCCCGATGAGCCGGCCGAACGTGGGCGCCGCCCACAGTGCGTCGAGTTTGTTTTGTCCGGAATACCAGCCGTGCAACAGGCCGAAAAGACTCATACCCCAGCCGACGCACAGGTGGGTCGTGGCCAGAAGCAAGGTCAGCGCCGCCGCCAGAAACAGGTACGTCCATACCCCGTAGATCAGAGCGATCAGTGAATAAAAAAGCGTCCGCCACGGCCGCGCGTATACATAACTGAAACTGCGGCTGATGGCGTCGAAGGAATCGGATCCTTCCACGGCCAGAGTGGGGTAAATCAGAGCGCCGCCGCCGGCAAGCCCCAGAATCATAAGCATGATGATGAATCCGCCGAGCAGAAAAACAAGGAATTCCGCACCCACCATGATTTCTCCCAACATGGGTATGGCTCCCGGCAGAGCCAGAAGAATCAGCGCCAGACCCGTGCCGATGATGGTCAAAAATGGAAGCAGAGGCGCTCTGATAAATGTTAGCAGATGCGTCCATGAAAAGAGAAGAACATTTTTGAATTCGGGACTTTTACCGGCCAGCGAAAGGGCGGCAAAACGGCAGGTAAACGCGCCGGTCAGCGCCAGGCAGACGGCGACGATCAGCAAAAACGCCAGCACGCTGGCCAGGTACCCGCCGCGGCGCAACCACATCCCGGCATCGGTCCGGCCGGCAAAACGCTGCAGGGGCGCCGCGCCGGTTACCAGCCAGCACGGTCCCGTGAGCGCCATGTTCGCCAGACAGCCGGCGATCGTCCGCGAGCGCCATAGCCGGTTGGCGGAACGAGGAATCAGAGCCATGGAAACCCGCCGCCGCGCCGCGCGGCGCCATACCCGGTTCGGTTCGCGCGGCCGCCCGACGCGAAGCAGGCCGAGGGTATTGTTCACCAACAGGCCGAACTGTCGCGTTTCGTAGCGCAACAGGGCGTCAATTATTCCCCGGCCCGTCACGTTGCGTATCGTCCGCATTCGTTCGAAAAGAGCGCGGGCCGCCGCGCGGCGCAACCGGTTGGTCCGCACCGCTGCCGCTCCTGTGGCGGGATGGGCGGCGTTCAAGGCGTGGATCGCCGCATGGAACCGCCGCTCATAACGGCTGCGAAGATACGCATAAGCTTTGTCCGGGTCCTGGCATAACTCGGTGATTGCGGCGCCGGACAAGCCCGCGGAACTTTCCTGGAGCAACTGCCGGAGCATGCGCCGCCGATTGACTCTGTCTTGCGCGAGCAAGGCGTGGTAAACAGGAGCGGGGGAGTGAAATGCGCTGATTTCGCCCCGAAGAACCTGCGGACCCCAGAGAACGTCGAACGCCCGGCCGGCAATGTAGATGGAAAAAATCGCCAGTAGAGCCAGCAGCAGGCAGGGAGGTTCAATGGCCAGGCGAAACGCCCGAAACAGAAGACTGAATTCGAATGCCGCCGACCAATCCACCCGGCGGAGCGTAAAAGCCTCCGCGGGAGATTCGCCGCTGGTATCCTGATTTTCCTTCATAACGGCTCCGCACCGGTGGAGAACTCTTTGAACCCATCTTAAAAGAAGACAGGTTCCTTATCCTCAGGGCCGCGGGCTTTGCGCCCAGGCCAGTTTATTGGCCAGCAATTGCCAGTGCGACATCGACGGATTTTCCACCACCCGCAGCGATTGGGATGCCCGTTTTACCAGCACATACTGGTTTTCCGCCAGCGGCTGGGACACTTGTCCATCGAAGTTTACCGTGGAGCCGGCGTTTAGACGCCGCGGAAGCACGCCAATGACGGCTTTTTCCGGCAGAACCACCGGTCGGAACGAGAGCGAATGGGCGCAGATCGGCGTAAGCACCAGGGCGTCGAGGTCCGGCGCGATCAGCGGCCCGCCGGCGGAAAGATTGTAACCCGTCGATCCGGATGATGTCGATACGATGATACCATCGCCGCGAAAAGTCGTGGTGGCTTCGGCGTCAATCTGGACCGTCAGTTCCACCATGTGGAACGGGCAGCCGGCGTTGAGCACAATATCGTTCAGAGCGACGCATTCAAAAATCAGCCGGTCCATTCCCGCACTTCCCCTGGCGCCCGGAACTCGTTCGTAGATGCTTCCGTGGAGCATGAGACGACGGCTGATCGGCGCGCGATTCATTAGAATGCCATCCAGGTGTTCCAGAAACTGATCCATCGAAAACGCGGCCAGATAACCGAGTTTACCGAAATTAATCCCCACGATCGGCGCTGCTGTTTCCGCGAGAAAGCGGGCGGTCCGAAGAATAGTTCCATCGCCGCCCAACAGCACCAGAAGATCGGGATGGCAAGCGGCCAGATCCGTAGTCGACGGGTTGGCAATCAACCGGATGTCGCCGCACTCCGGCCGACGGCGAATTCGTTCCATCAGATTTCGTGCCGCCTCCAGGGCATCGGGCTTGTCCGAATTGGCGATAAATCCTATTCGCATGTTTATTAAGATACCGGCGGCGGAGGCTCTCGGCCAGTGCGGCGTTTAAGATCCTGTTTGGACCGGCTCCCGGTGAACTTTTTCTGTCCCCGGTTGGGAGGCGCTCCCGAAAAACTCTCACGCCCCATGCTCCGCCTGGCGGGTTCTTCGTTTGCTCTCCCGCTTTCCCGGTCTTATGCTCATTCGCCTGCGCGGTATGGCTATATGGAATCGGCATCGGGCAAACACTCCAGATGCAACGGAACAGGCAGGATCGCGTTCCATCCGTCGTGACAAGTGGTCTTTGTGGTGAAATCAGCGGTTATGAAGCAAAAGGATGATATTGTTTGTGAACCAGCCCGGGAACGCGACGTACCGGCGCTGGTGGACTTATGCCTGCTGGTGGAGCGGCAGCATGAACAATATTGGCCGTTGCGTTGGGAACTCCGCTCTGATATTCGGGATCGCTACCTCCGCTGGTTAACCGGTAATTTGAACAACCCGCACTGGTTGGTTTTGGCGGCGCGGGTACGGCGGATGGTGGGAAAAGCCCCGGGGCCGGCGGTTTCCACCCTGGCCGGCGGTTTGGTGGCGGCCATCGCCCCGGAGATTCCGATTTATACTCTCAAGGAATACGCCTTCATTCATGACATGGCGGTCCAACCCGAATTCCGGCGGCGCGGCGTGGCTTGGGCCATGCTGTGGTACGCGCGGCAATGGGCGGCGAAGAAAGGCGTTGCCCAACTGCGGCTCATGGTCGCCCAGGCGAATATCCCCGCGCGCTCTCTCTTCGAACGTGCGCAATTCCGCACCACGTACCATGAGATGGTTCTGCCTATCCAATAACGTTGATTTATTGATTCCAGATGGAATCGTTCGTTCCGCTTTTTCCAGCCGATAGCCGATAACTCTGGTGGCGGGGCGGAGCATCATGAAGGATATTTATGCTTGTCATTCGACCCATTGAAACGGCGGATCTCGAAAGCCTTTTAGAGATATCCCGGCAAGTTGGTTATGGTATGACCACGCTGCCGCCCAACCGGACCGTTTTAAGCAGGCGAATTGAAGAAAGCCGGCGGAGTTTTACTCTCCATCCGGACCAGCCGCGTGGTGAAACCTATTTGTTCGTGATGCAGGAAAACGATAGCCGCCGGGTTGTCGGCGTTTGCGGCATTATTTCCAAAGTGGGCGAGGGCGATCCCTTCTATGGATACCGCCTGCGGTGCGAACCGTGCGTATCGGAAATGCTCAAGGTCAACAAGACCATTTCACTGCTGGAATTGACCGTGCTGTATGATGGCCCGGCGGTTGTCGGCAGCCTGTTTCTTTTGCCGGAGTTTCGCAGGGATGGCAACGGCCGGTTTCTCGCGCTGAGCCGATTTGTTTTCATGGCCCAGTTTCCCCAAAGGTTCGCCGCTCATGTCATTGCGGAAATGCGCGGCGTGATCGATCGCGAAGGGCGTTCGCCCTTCTGGGATGCCGTCGGCCGGCATTTTTTTGAGCTTGATTTTCCCCAGGCTGATTACTTGACTCTGGTTAACAAACGCTTTATCGCCGATTTAATGCCCCGGCATCCGTTGTACGTACCGCTGTTGCCGGCCGCGGCGCAGGCGGTGATCGGCAAGGTTCATCCGGAAACGCAGCCGGCGCTGAAAATTCTCCAGGATGAAGGCTTTACCTTTGAAGATATCGTCGACATATTCGAAGCGGGCGGCGTATTCGGCTGCGATCGCGAGCGAATTCGGGCGGTGCGGGAAAGCCGCGCGGCGCTTGTGGCGGCGTTGGTCCCGATGGCTATCGGGACCGATGGCGAGAACTGCGTGCTATCGAACACGGACCTGGCATTTCGGGCCTGCAAGGGCGGCGTGCGAGTGTTGGACGATGGCCGGGTCTGTATCGATCCATCAACCGCCCGGGCTTTGCGGATCGAGCCTGGCCAGGCGATTCGTTTCGTGTCGGTTCGGCCGGACCGGCGTACCACCGGGCGATAAGATACCGGTCTATGGTGAACCGGGAGAATTTTATGTGCGCCGCGCGCGGTATTTTCATCGCGGGGAGTTGGACGCCGGGGCGGGGCGATCCTATGGAATCGCTGGGTCCGTGGGATGGCGGCGTGCTATGGCGCGGGACGGCGGCTGATGAAGAACAGATTTCCGCCGCGGTACTCGCCGCCCGCGAAGCGCTGCCATCCTGGGCGGGACAGAACTTTTCCGAACGGCAACGGATTCTCGCAAGATTCGCAACCGAGCTTGATCGGCGGCGCGAGGAGTTGGCCCGCGCCATCGCCCTGGAAACCGGAAAACCCTTGTGGGAAGCACGCGGCGAAATCGGCTCCATGATCGGTAAATTGCGGCTTACCCTGGAATCGTTTGAACAGCGGCGGGCGCCCCAACAGCGGGAACTCGCCGACGCCATCGGAGGCACGCGCTTCAAACCGCATGGCGTGGCGGCGGTGTTCGGACCATTTAATATGCCCGGGCATCTGCCCAACGGTCACATCATGCCCGCGCTGCTGGCGGGAAACACCATTGTTTTCAAACCCAGCGAATGGGCGCCATGGACGGCCGAACTGACCGTCGAACTCTGGCGTGAAGCCGGCTTGCCGCCGGGGGTGATGAATCTGGTTCAAGGCTCTCGATCGGTTGGCGAAGCGCTGGCAAAACATCCCGGCCTGGACGCCATTTTTTTTACCGGAAGTTTTGCCGCCGGACAGGCGATCCTGCGGGCGAACCTGCCTTTTCCCCACCGCTTGTTGGCGCTGGAAATGGGCGGAAATAATCCGCTGCTCGTGTTCGATTGTGCCGACACGCGGGCCGCGGCCTATCACACCATTGTGTCGGCATTTTTAACGGCGGGCCAGCGCTGCACTTGTGCCCGCCGCCTGATTGTTCCCGCCGGTTCTGACGGCCGGAGATTCATCGACGTTCTGGTTGAAATGACCGGCCGCGTGCGTTGCGGCGGTCCGTTGGAAACCCCCGAACCGTTCATGGGACCGGTGATCACTCCCGCGGCTGCGGAGAAACTGCTGGCCGCCCAGAATGATCTCATTGCGCGCGGCGCCCACCCGCTGACCCCCGCACGGCGTATCGCAGACCACCGTCTGCTGCTGGCGCCGGGTATTTTGGATGTCACCGATGTGGCGGATCGCGCCGATGAAGAGCTATTCGGACCGATTCTGCAGGTGATTCGCACGCCCGATTTTGAGCAGGCGTTGGACGAGGCGAATCAGACCCGTTTCGGCCTTTGCGCCGCTCTGTTGAGCGATCGCCGGGACCTTTTCGATCTGTTTTACGCCCGCGTCCGCGCGGGATTGATCCACTTCAACCGTCCCACGAACGGCGCCAGCGGCGCGCTGCCGTTCGGTGGAGTCGGCTGGAGCGGAAATCATCGGCCCAGTGGTTTCTGGGCGGCGGATTATTGCTCTTATCCGGTGGCGACGCTGGAGTCCGTGCGTGTGCGGCCGCCCCGGCCGCCTTTACCGGGAATAACGATATGAACCAGGCCTGGGAAGTGAACTTCGACGGTATCGTCGGTCCAACGCATAACTACGGCGGTCTGGCCTGGGGGAACATACCCGCGCGGCGAAACCGTGGAAAGCGGTCGCAGCCGCGCCGCGCGGCGCTGGAGGGTTTGAATAAAATGCGGCTGCTCATGGAGTTGGGCATTCCCCAGGCGGTTCTGCCGCCGCACGAGAGGCCTTATGTACCGTTGCTGCGCGCGCTGGGTTACGAGGGATCGGATCAGCGGGTTCTGGAAAAGGTCGCGCGCGGCGATCCGGAACTGCTCTCCCACTGTTCCAGCGCGGCGGCGATGTGGGCGGCCAATGCGGCCACCGTCTCTCCATCCGCCGACACGGCGGACCGGCGCGTGCACTTCACGCCGGCCAATCTGATTTCGCAACTCCATCGCAGCATCGAAGCCCCGGTGACCACGCGAATTTTGCGCTGTATTTTCAATGATGCCGATTGTTTTGTGGTGCATGATCCCGTGCCCGCGGCCATCGGTCTGCGTGACGAAGGCGCCGCCAATCATCTGCGTCTGGCTCCGTTGCATGGCCGGCGGGGGCTGGAGATTTTCTTTTTCGATTCCGGCGAACCGTTCGTTCAACAACCCTGGCTGCATCGCTTTCCGGCGCGACAAAGCCTGGGCGCCAGCCTGGCCGTGCAGCTTCGCCATAAAACCAACGCCCGTTGCGTCATCGCTATTGGGCGGAATCCCCGGTCGATCGACGCCGGGGCGTTTCACAACGATCTGGTGGCGATGAGCAACCAGTCGCTGTTGATTTATCACCGCGAAGCTTACGAACCGCGCGCGATGAACGATATCGTCCGCCTGTACCGCCGTTTAACCGGCGCGGCGCCGCGCCTTGTGGAGATAGGGGCGGAACAGCTTTCGCTGACCGATGCCCTGAGCACTTACTTTTTCAACAGCCAACTGGTTACGCTGCCGGATGGCCGCTTCGCTCTGATCGCCCCGATGGAGTGTCGTCGCCACGCCGCGGCACGGCGCCTGATCGAAGAGTTGACCGCCGGCGGTCTCTGGAATGTGGCGCATTTTACGGATGTGCGCCAAAGTATGCGCAACGGCGGCGGGCCGGCCTGCCTGCGGCTGCGCATTGTACTCAATACCCGGCAGCTCGCCGCCATGCACCAGGGCGTGCGGCTTACGCCGCGGCTTTGCCGGCGCCTTGTGCAATGGGTCGAAAGGCATTATCGCCAGGAGCTGCACCCCGCGGATATGGCCGACCCGCAACTGCTGCGCGAATCCCGAACGGCGCTGGATGAATTGACGCGCATCACCGGTCTGGGATCGATTTACGATTTTCAAAGGTAATGCAAAACCGGCGCCCCCCGGCAAATGAACGCCCCCGGGGAAACGGCCTTCCCGACCGCCATGGTATTGAGCCACAGTCGGGCAAGATGCCCGCCTCCCGTTCAGGCACTTGCGAAACGACTCGCAAAAAATCTCATCCTTGACGATTGCAGGCGTTTTCACTTTCCACATCGGCTCTTGTGCCCCGGACGTTCACCACGAATAGCGCACCGTGTAGGCGATGGTGGTTCGGCCATTTTTCGGCACGGCGACGTTGAACCGGATTGTGTTGGAATTAATCTTCTTGAACTTTCCGCTGCTCCTGGTGATTTTCCAATTATTCCAGCGGTTCAGATATTGCGGTACCTGCACACCTACCGGCTTGTTCTGGTGATTGCGAATCACAATCCGGAAGCTCTCGTGCAGAAGGTGTGCATGATTATCTATATGGAAGTTCGTCCGCGTGCGGCTGCCGATGATGTCGAACGCATGGCCGACTTTGGCGGAAATACGCGAGTCCCGCGGCGTATTGCGGATCAGATTCTCGCCGACGAATTCCAGCGTGGCGTCGGCGGGGTCTTCCTTGAACACTCGGATCTTACCCCGCGGCAACGGTATGCCCATCCCGTTGGCCTTGCTATTTTGAAAGCGAATAAACACGGCCACCGGCCCGCGGGAATGGACGCCCGGTGAATTGTTCAGATTGGGACCGTTCCAATAGCCGTTGACGGGGCTTTGACCGGAATAGATCAGCGCCTTGTGCACGCGGATATGCCGCCGCGTGGCAAACAGGGCGATCTGTTCGGTGCTGTTGTTGGGAATAGTGGTTCGGCGCGGCAGAGTGTATAGATGATATTCAAAGAATTTTTTCTGCTGGAATCCCTGGAACCGCAAAGCTCCCGCCGGCGCCATCGCATACGGGCTGTAATACTGGGGGGGCTGTACGCGATTGACGTTGCCGGCGACGAGTTTCAAATGCGCCTGGCGGTAGGTTTTACCGGAAAGATTCAGCAGCGTTACCCACGCGGCCAGGCTGGCGTGTTTGTCCGCCGATCCCAGGATCAGGTTATAATCGGCGATCCAGGTCAATCCCTTGGTCTGGTACGACGTAAGAATCTTCTGCTTACCCGCCTTGGGTGAAATGATCCGCCATTGGAGCGTGGGCCGGGTAATCAGGCCGCGGGGCAGCGATTGCAGGCGGACCTGCTGGAGAAACTTCGGATAAAGAATCCGGATGCCATGTCTGGTCTGGAGAATCATGGAATGGCCGGCGTGAAAAAGTTTTCCGCTGATTGTTTCCAATCCCCGGTTTCCCGCCGGTACTCGCACGGAAATTTTGCGGCCGATGTACCTGGCCAGAACCGAATCGGAATTCGCCAGGTCGAATTTGAATTGCTGCTGGAGCACTTGCGTGGCCGGTACGGTAAGGTCTTCAAAGCTTACCGAGGTGGGATCGATCAGCGCGGCGACGTTGGTGAAATCAACTTTGTTCAGACCGGCGGCCAGGTGAATCAGGCGGACCTGCTTGACCACGCCGAAACCGGGAACCTGGTCGGGATTGGCCTGGCCGGCGCCGTAACCATGCGCGGTCAGGTATGCCCACTGGCGGGGGTTGAAACTGGCCGGATCGGCCGAAGAATAGACCGTGAGAATGACGCCATGCGGTACGACCGGGACCGTCCCGGCAGGTCGGGATTGGCTCGCCGCCATGGCGGGCCGGGCTGAACCGGACATGACCCAGGCCAGGCCGCCGAGGCCGGCCGCCGCCATTATTAGTTGTGTACGCCGTTTCATATTGAATCTCCTTTGTTATTTTATACGTTGCCGGAGAGGCTTCTTTATAACATGACAATTGCCACGTGTCCGCCCATGGAAGACCGCCGGCATCCTGTTTTCATCTTAGTCCGCACCGTTTATGATGCCCGTTGAATGGCCAAACAAAAAAATTCTTCACAATCCCGGCACACCGGGATAGGCGTCGGCGAAGGGTATCTCGACCGTACCCATCGTCCGCTGCAATGCTTGATTTTTCTTGCCCCACTGCTGTTATTCTATCAGATCGGCAGTTCCGTGCATCCCTGGAATCCCGGCCAGGGTCGTCCGCCGAATGTGATCGCCTTTCTGTTGATGCTCCGTTTTTTCGCCTTTTTCGGCGCGATGGGAGGCTACCTTCCGCTGTTGGCCGTGGTCGCCGTCCTGTTGATCTGGCATCTCTCGAGAAAGGACCCCTGGACGGTTGACCCCGTGCTCTACGTTGGCATGTTTGCCGAGAGCATTCTCTGGGCCTTGCCGTTGCTTCTGCTGGCGTCGCTGATTACCACCGGTCCGGCGGTGTCCAACCCCGCCGTCGGCCAGGCGGGGTCGCTCCTGCCCTGGCAGACGCAGGCGGTTCTTTCCGTCGGCGCCGGTATTTATGAGGAACTTCTGTTTCGGCTGATTCTCATCACGCTTCTGAATATTCTGCTGGTGGATATGCTGGGGCTTTCCGTGGGCAAGGCGATTCCCCTGATTATCCTCACCTCGGCGGTGCTGTTCTCTCTATATCATTACCTGGGCAACGAAACGCCCGCGTGGAACACTTTCTTCTTCCGCACCGCCGCGGGAATTTACTTTGCGGCGGTGTTCATTTTCCGCGGCTTCGGAGTCGATGTCGGCACCCATGCCGCTTATGATCTGATCCTGGTGTCCCTGCAATATTTTCCCCACCATGGGTAAAGGGGATTTCCACAATGCCGGCCGGCGGGGCGAGCCGCATCATGGTTTCGTTTATTCCTGAATATACGGTTTGATTATTATAATCGGCTTCTCCTTTGTCTTATCCCTGACCTCCACCTTGCGTATGTGTACCTCGAAGAAGCAACTATCTTTCCGTGACCGTTTTTGGTGAGGCAAGGCCGGGAAAAGTCCGAGCAACATCTGATTGAAGAGTTCTTTGAGCAGGTTGTCTAAATCAGTCTGTTTAGCCCGTGCGCCAAAGAGATGAAATTCCGCATCAAGCGTTAAATTCTTGTCTTGACTCATCCAGTCCTTGAGTGTACGACCATTCGGCAGATTGTCGCCGAAGGCTGCTTTCATCTTCTCCTGCGATCGATCCACATCTGCCCTGCCTTGTTGACATCCTCTCCAATCTTGGGCCACACCAGCACCAGTTGTGCGGAACGGCCCATCAATAACAAATTGTATCTGATCTTGGATTTCTGTCATGGTTACACCCCTTTCCTGAAAAGCCGCGCGCAGACTTGTGAACGCCACATTCGCAAATTCAGGTAGACAATATTGTATTACGTTGTTCTCTCCGGCGCCAAGCGCGGGCGCCATTGCGAACCGCTCGGCGTGTCCGTAACCTCCACGCCCAACTCGGCCAGGCGGGCGCGAAACTGATCGCCGCGGGCAAAATCTTTTTCCCGCCGCGCCTGGGTTCGCTGTTCCAAGAGTGTTTCGATTTGGCGGCATGTTTCGGCGGGTAACGGGCGCAAAGGGGCGAATATCACACCGAACACGTGGTCTACGCGGCGCAGGGCCAGCAGGGCCGAACGGGCCTGGGGGTAGGCGAATTTCTTCTGTTTATTCAACTCCCCGGCCCAGGTGAACAGCGCGGCCAGAGCGGCGGAAGTGTTCAGATCGTCGCTCATGGCGCGGTGAAATTCAGCCAGCATGGCGGCATCGGCCTGTTCCAACGGCGGTTCGTGCGCCGCCGGCGCCGCGCCGGGAAGGGCGAAGTCGCCCTCGCCGGCGGCTTCATCCACTCCGGTTACTACCTGCGATATTTTCTGGGCTAAGTCGCGGAGCGTGGCGACGGCTTCGGCCGCCTCATGCAGGCTCTGAAGAGTGAAATTCAGCGATTCGCGATAGCGGGTGCGGATCAGCGCCCAGCGAATGACCAGAGGATCGTAGCCTTGATCCACCAGGTCGCGGATGGTGAAAAAATTCCCTTTTGATTTGGACATTTTTTCGCCGTTGACCAGCAGGTGGCGGGTGTGCATCCAGAAACGGGCGAAACATTGGTCCGTGGCCCCTTCCGCTTGCGCGATCTCGCACTCATGATGGGGAAAAATGTTGTCTTCTCCGCCGGTGTGAATATCCAGCGACGGGCCGAGAATTGCCAGCGCCATGGCGCTGCATTCCACATGCCAGCCGGGATATCCTTCACCCCACGGCGAAGGCCAGCGCATCAGGTGGGTTGGATCGGGCTTCCAAAGAAAGAAGTCGGCGGGGTGGCGCTTGGCGGCAAGCTGGTTGGTCCGTCCGCCGGCGCCATGGGAAAGCCGTTCGAGGGAATTGCCCGAAAGGCGACCATAGTTGGCGAAGCTGCCCACGTCGTAATACACCACGCCGTCGTCGCCGACATAGGCGTGGCCGCGGGCGAGCAGGTCCTGGATCTGGGCGATGAATTCGGGAATATGGCGCGTGGGGCGGGGCATGATCCGCTCTTTTTCCGTTTCCGTGGCGGCATGGTCGTGGTCCGCTACGACGGCCAGCCCCAATGTGCGGGCGTCCTCCCAAAACGCTCGAATAAAAAATTCAGCCACCTGGTATGGATCGCTGGGATTCGCTACCAGGGCCTGGCCCGCCTTCTTGCTTTCCCTCATTCTTTCCACGGCCAGTTCGAGCTTGTCGCGTCCGGCGCCATTGGCCGCCTGGTCGTCGGTCATGTGGCCGACGTCGGTCATATTCATCACCTGCCGCACGCGGGCGCCGCGAAGCTCAAGGTAGCGGCGAAGCACATCGGCAAACAGAAATGCCCGAAAATTGCCGATATGGGCGTAGTCGTACACCGTGGGTCCGCAGGTATATATGCGGACGTGAGCGCCGGGGAAAGGATCGGCGGCATGGGAGCCGGCTGCAAGCGGAACAAATTCTTCAAGCTTGTGCGTCAGCGTATTATAAAAGCGGATCGGCATGGGGGTAACTTTCAAGAAATCTTAACACGAGAGACCGGAATATAGGAGCCGGCAGGGGGGGCGTCAAGGTGGTTACGATTCGACATGGGCGCCCCAGCCAGAACCGAGACGCTTGAGCACATTGTTCTGTTCAGGCGGGCTCTGATCGCCATAAGTTCGTGTGGTACGGCGCTGTCCGTGTCCGGTCCGCGGAAGCGGATCGGACGCTGGAAATTCCCATCCTTGTTCAGCACCACCCTCGGCCCGATCAGCGCCGCCCAGGACGGATAATCGCTTAAGCGGCGGGAGTGTTTTTGATATTCGCTTAAATTCCACATGTTGAACTTCATCCTTTTGGCCGGCTGTCGTTAGCCTGACTTCCCCCCCAGCTTTTAAGAAAAGGGAAGTCAGGTCAGGTGGCATCCCATCATTTTTCAGGGATGCCGTTGGATGCCGCCATTTTTGCGCGTTGATGCACAAGCAGCCGGTGACGGGCTTTTCTTTTAGCGGCTCAGTGGCCGGAATTAATCCGGGCGTTGAGTTGTATACCTCCCACGGCTAAAATTTGAAGGCTTTATTGCAGAGTGATGGTGAGATAATCCGATGATAAGTAATACCGGGCGACGGAACGCCCGGGAATGGTATCT
>JAJYDU010000176.1 GCA_021790475.1 Planctomycetota bacterium
CAATCTGGAGGGCGAAACCGAATACAAACCACTGGACTGGAAAGTGGTCCGCGGGGCCTTAACCTGGATGCGGCCCTATCGCCGGGGTTACGCGCTCACCACGCTCGTCGGACTGCTGGTCAACTTGCTGGAAATGATCACGCCGCGCTACATGGAACAACTCATCGACGTCGACATTCCCGGGAAGCACTGGAATATTTTTGCCGGCGGATTGATCGCGCTGCTGGCGCATCTTCATCCGTCGTGGGCCGGGGAACTGCTGCGGATGGGCCACCCGGGGCGCGCGTATATGAATATCGCCGCCACCATAACCGTATGGGGCTTGACCATGCTCGCGGCGCTGCTGCTCCAGCGGTTCGGCATCGCCTTCACCACCCTCATCGGACAGAAAGTCCTGTTCAATCTGCGGCGGGCGGTGTTTCGCCATCTCCAGTCGCTGTCCATGAACTATTACGATAAAACCAGGTTCGGTCGCATTCTCACCCGCGGCACCAGCGATATCGACACTATGGCGAATTTCATCGTCTGGGGCGCCAACACGCTGGTCAGCAACATCATGATGATGATGATCGCGGCCACGATCATCATCCTGATGGATTGGCGAATCGCCCTGGCCGTGCTGTGGCTGGGACCGGTTCTTTACGTGATGAATTTAATTTACCGGAAAAAAGTGGGCGGTGCGTGGCGCAGGGTACGCGAAACCTACACCCGCCTGAGTACCAACCTGGCCGAGAATATTTCCGGCATGCGGGTGGTCACGGCGTTCAATCGCCAGTATGAGAATCTGGATGTGTTCAATGACCTGCAAGCGGCCAATACCGCCAACAATATGCGGGCGGCCCTCATCAATGGCGTCTACCAGCCCCTGCTGGGAATTGTGGGATTTCTCGGCAAGGTAATTATTCTTATTTTCGGCGCTTACCTGGTGTTACACACCGCCGCCGAACCGGCTTCGCAACGCTTTGCCGTCGGTAAACTTATCGCCTTGTATATTTACTGGGACTGGTTCATGGGTCCGGTCATCAATTTTGGCAATTTTTACAACGACACCATGATGGCCATGGCCTGTGCCGAACGCGTCCAAACGCTGCTGGCGGAGAAGCCACAGGTGGCCGATATGCCACAAGCCGTTCAACTGCCCTCCATCCGCGGTGAAGTGCGCTTCGAGCACGTCCATTTCGCCTACGATCCGGACAAGCCGGTGCTGGATGATATCGATTTCCACGTTCAACCCGGTCAGAATGTCGCGCTGGTGGGGCACACCGGCTGCGGAAAATCCACCATCGTGAGCCTGATCTGCCGGTTCTATCTGCCGATCAAAGGCCGGATTCTGATCGACGGCCATGATTTGCGCCATGTTATCGGCGATAGCCTGCACCGCCAGATGGGTATCGTGGCGCAGTCGAACTATCTTTTCACCGGTACGGTGCTGGAAAACATTCGCTATGCCCGGCCGGACGCGACCGAGGAAGAGGTCTACGAAGCTGCCCGTCAATTAAACTGTTATGACATGATCATGAAATTTCAGGACGGATTCCAGACCGCGGTGGCGGAGCGCGGGGCCTCGATGAGCCTCGGCCAGCGCCAGCTTATCTGCTTCGCCCGGGCTTTCCTGGCTAATCCCCGTATTTTGCTGCTGGACGAGGCCACCAGCGCGGTGGACACGCATACAGAATTGCTGATTCAGCAGGCGATGGCGAAACTCGTCACCAATCGCACCACGTTTATCGTGGCGCATCGCCTGAGCACGGTCGTGGGAGCGGACCTTGTGCTGGTATTGGATCATGGCCGGATCATTGAACGCGGTACGCACCAGAGTCTGCTGAACCGGAACGGCCGCTACGCCGAACTCTACCGCGAATTCACCGGAGCGGGCCGGGCGGTGCATCCCGATAGCTGTCGGGATGGACCGGCCTCTCGAGGATAATGATGTCGAATCATTACGAACCGCCATCGGCCCGTTCCACGGCAACCATTCAGATGGTGGCCGATTCTGCGGAGGCGGCCCGCGCTGCCCCGGCGCGCGACGCGGGAACCATTCTGGTAGCGATGAGCGAATTGTCTTTGGATGCCATCACGCGGGTAATTGCCCGGGAGCGCCGGCGCGCCGGTTTATTGGTTATTCCGTTTGTTCCCCGCTGCCGGTTGCTGCCGGCATTGTACCGTGTTTTCCGCGGGGTCGCGTTTTATGATGCGACCATCGCCGCCTTTGATCCGGTGAATCTGCCGGCGGTACTGGTCCGCAGGGATTCCGGGCTTCTGCTGGGCGCCATGGTGGATGAACTCGCCTGTATCATCACTTTCTGCCGCGGAGACCTGTCTTTTTTGAGCGTGCCGTGGAAGTGGTTCGAGACGCAGGCGAGAACCTCCATCCCGCCATTGGAACAGGTGGCTATTGGCAACGAAGGGCGCACGATTCACATTGGATCATGCTCGTTTGCGGTCGACGATGCCCTGGCGGCGATGGACCCGGACTATCGTCGGTTTCTGCGGCGGCGACACTGGGACGCATCGGACGATCAGGGCGACCGCATCCGCCGCCTGCGGTTACAAATGCGGCTTCGCAGAGAAGATTTTCCCGGCATCGACGCCAAAACTATCGCCCGTATCGAACGCGGGGAGATACGCCGGCCGCAGCGGGAAACTCTTCGGCTGATAGCGCAAACGCTGGGTGTTCCGTTGCCGCGGATTTTGGTGCCAGGCAGTTCCATTTTGGAAGAAAATACGTTATATTCCATCCAAACAGATACCGTACAGAAAAGCTAAAGGAAAATATGTGATTGGTCCGAAAACACTTGAAGAACCATCGGCTGTTGAGAATATACCTCAAACCGCCCGCGTACCTGGTAAAGGAAAGGAGTCCTTCATCATGCTTAAAGATCTTGTACTGGTTCTCAAAAATAAGGTTCGACTTCCATACCTGTTCCTCCGGCGAACCCCCGTGCAGGCCAAAGAGTTTCGACTTTATCGCGTTCGACCGGGGCTTATTTTTAACGCGCGTTCTCCCTTGTTCCACCCGCTCAAACAGGCCGAATTGCCGCTGTGTTCATTTGG
The DNA here is from genome assembly GCA_021790475.1 of Planctomycetota bacterium. GTDB lineage: Bacteria > Planctomycetota > Phycisphaerae > WQYP01 > WQYP01 > JAKBMM01. Next base: position 3,055 of record JAJYDU010000176.1, read on the forward strand.
TCCTGGCGGCGATTACCTGGTTGATTGGTATTCCCATCAATACCGGCCCGGGGCGCTGGCTGGTGGAAATTCGCCCGTACCGAATGAAATTCTTTCACCTGTCAATCTTTTCGTGGCGGAAATCCGGGACATTTTTCTGGGTGTTCATCCGGGTCGCCGATTACGGGCTGAAACTCATCCGGATCATTTCCTGCCCTGTCCGACATGTGGTCGACAGGATGCGTGGTCCCCCTGGACACGGCGCTATCGCCGGAGGCGGGCGGAGGATATTTCGCCCGCGGTGCGTCCACCCGCTGTGCGGGACTCACCCGCGGAATACCGGAGCCGAATTGGCCGCGCGGCGCCGGACGGCGTATCTTCGGCGCACTGGCAAGCGGCTCCACGCGAAGCAACGGATATGGTTCCACGCCCGGCGGGAACAGGCAATCCGAATTTACGAATGGAGATCGTTCATGACTCCCACCCCCAAGCAGTTGGCGGTGCTGACCGCCATACGCGACTCTCGGCGGCGACGGGGCTTTTCCCCGACTATGCAGGAACTGGCCGATCTTCTCGGCGTGTCGAAGGTCACCATTTTCGAGCACGTCCAGGCGCTGGAGCGAAAAGGACTGCTGGAGCGCAAACCGCACAAGGCTCGCTCTTTGACGCTCCACCCCGCGGTCAAGCTGCCTGATGAGACTACCATCCGTACCCTGCCGCTGGTCGGTTCAATCGCCGCCGGGCGGCCTATTGATGTTTTTGAAACGCCCGATTCGGTCGACATGGAGCAGCTTTTCTCGTCGCGGCACGGCGCCTTTATGCTCCGCGTGCGCGGCGAATCGATGATCGAAGACCATATCGCCGACGGCGACATCGTAATCGTGGAGCAGCGCGCCGCACCACGCGATGGCGAAATCGTCGTCGCTCTTCTGCCCGATGGAACCGCTACGCTCAAACGTTTTTATCGGGAAAATGATCGTATCCGGCTCCAGCCGGCCAACGGCGCCATGGAACCGATCTATGCCGGTCCGGACCTGAAGATACAGGGAGTGGCGATCGGCGTGCTGCGCTCCTTCCGCCGCGCCGCGGCGGGCGAGGGATAGGCTCTAACCCGAAGTTCGGCCTAAAAATCCTGCCTTTTCGTTCATAAGCGCGCGTGCTAACCGGAGATGGAGTTTTATGCCGACTCTATTTTGTTCCCATGTAAAAATAGCATTTACGCCTGACAAGTAATAATTGTGTGTTATTATATTGGCCATGTACATCGACGCCGTCCCCAACCGCGGTTCCCCGCCGGCGATTTTGCTCCGCGACGCCCGCCGGGAGGGCAAGAAGATCGTCAAGCGGACCCTGGCTAATTTGTCCACCTGGCCCAGCGCGCGCCTCGAAGCGCTGCGGGCCTTGCTGCGCGGGGAAGCCCTGGTGCCGCTACGGCCGTTACTGCGGGTGCAGCGCTCGCTGCCTCACGGCCATGTGGCCGTGGTCTTACGGATGATCCGCCGCTCTCCGCAGGCGAGTCGCCTATGGCGACCTGGGGCGGGCCGAGTTGCTCGCGTCGCAGCCTTCCCGGCAGCGCGACTTGGTGCTGGCGATGATCGTGGAGCGGCGGGTCCATCCCCGCAGCAAGTCGCCGAAGGAGGCGACTCGACAAGGCGAGTTGGCCTGCACGCGGCATTGGCAGGATTCCACTTTGGCCGCCACGTTGGGGGTGGCCGACGCCGAAGTAAAGGAACTCTAC
>JAJYDU010000177.1 GCA_021790475.1 Planctomycetota bacterium
CACCGGTCCCAGATAATTATCGTCGATTACGCCGGTCCGAACATCGCCAAGGAAATGCATGTGGGACACCTCCGCAGCGCCATTATCGGCGACGCGATCGCCCGCACGCTGGAGTTTCTGGGACATACCGTGATCCGCCAGAATCATGTCGGCGATTTCGGGACGCAATTCGGCATGTTGATTCGCCAGGCACGCGACCTGGCGCTGGATCACGGCCGGCTGGCGCCGATCGGCGATCTCGACGCCTATTACAAGCAGGCCGCCCGGCGGGATCGTACCGATCCACAATTCGCCCGCGAAGCACGGCAGGCGGTGCTGGCCCTGCAAAGCGGCGAAACACAGACCTTGCGACTCTGGCAATGGATACGCGATGAAAGTCGCCGGCATTGTAGCGAGATATTTCATCTGCTGGATTTAACCCTCACCGCCGCCGATGAGCGCGGCGAGAGTTTCTATAAGGATCGTCTGCCGGCGTTGATCGAGCGGCTCAAGAGCGCTCTGGAATCCGGCGGCGGGGGTACGGGTGCGGAGCCAGCCGATACGCCCGCGCCGCAACATTCCGGGGAAGCGGGCGATTGGGCGGGCGCGGAGATTCCCGGTTCGTCCGCCGGCCACCAGGCGCGCGCGCGGGTTGCGCCGGCGGGCGAACCGCGGATTATCACACGACCGTTTCTGGCCGATTCGCAGGGGGCGCTATGTGTGTTTTTGCCCGGTTGCGTGGACAAGGAAAAAAATCCGCTGCCGCTGATCGTGCGAAAAAGCGACGGGGCGTATCTGTATGCAACTACCGATCTGGCCGCGCTCTATTTCCGGATTCAGGAAGACAAAAAGACGCCGGCGGAGCAAGCCCCGCTGAACTGCGACTGGCGCGCCGAGCGCGTCATCTACGTCACCGACTCCCGCCAGGCCCGGCATTTCGCCATGATCTTCGATACGATTCGCGCCGCCCGCTGGGATATCAACCCCGTGACCGGCCGGCCGGTTGCTCTGGAACACGCCGCCTTCGGTTCCATTTTGGGAGAAGACGGCAAGCCGTTCCAGACGCGCACGGGCGAGTCGGTGAAATTGCGCGATCTTCTGGAAGAAGCGATTCAAAAGAGCGCCCAGGTGGTGGCGCGGAAAAATCCCGACTTGCCCGAACCCGTCCGCCGCAGCGTGGCCCGGGCGGTGGGAATCGGAGCGATCAAATACGGAGATCTGCGGCAGGACCGTACCGGTGATTATACCTTTTCCTGGCGCCGGATGCTGGCGCTGGAGGGCAACACCGGCCCCTATCTGCAATACACGTATGCGCGGATTCAAAGCATTTTTCGCAAGGCGGGCCTGGCGGCCGGTCCGAGCCGGACCGGCCGATCGGAATCGGAAATGGAACCCGTAATGGAACCCATACCGGAAACCCTCATTCTGGAAAGTCCCGCGGAAATCGCGCTGGCCAAGCGTCTGCTGCTCTTCGCCGGCGTGGCGACCGCGGTGGCGCGCGATCTGGCGCCGCATTATTTATGTTCTTATCTTTACGAGCTATGCGTAGAATTCTCCGCGTTTTATGAGGCCTGCCCGGTGCTCAAGGCGCCCGGCGCGGAACTGCGCCACAGCCGGCTGATTCTGTGCCGACTCACAGCCGGTATCCTGCGGGTGGGCTTGCAGGACCTGCTGGGCATAGCTCTCCTGGAGGAAATGTGACAAGACAAGGGTCCCTTATGATGTGGCCAAGACTGGTCGGCGGGTGTGCGCGGTTATCGCAGCGCCAAGCCGGCGAAATGATCCCTATGAGTTTGATTCCCGTTCGTTTGCGAACGCCTGGCGGTCTGCCTGCTGAAGACTCGATGGCAATCCATCCCGCCAGGAGTGATACCTTCGCTTATAATCTCATGGCTGTCATCTTTTCCAAGCCGGACATCGTCAGGCTGGACATGGCGCAGCGCGAGGGTGGACCGGCCACATCCTCCGGACAATAACGGAAATAAGTCCGGCCCGCCGCGCGTCGTCGCCGCGTCTTTTAAGCGCCGAATCGTTCGGCTATTATTTGGGATACCGCAGGCGATGCATCGTATGCGCGCCGCCCACCTGCGGAGTGGGAAGGGCGCCCAATAATCATCGGAATTCCAATATGGTACAGGCTGACATCACGTTCATTGCTCAATCCCAGTTACCGGTTATCGTTGAGCTATACAATCAGGTTTTTCGACCGCCGGAAAACGAGGGGTATTTTCGCCGCCGTTTTCAGGGTCGCCACAATGTATTGGTGATGCTGGCGTCTTTGGACAACCGCCCCGTAGGCTTCTGCGTGGGTTTTGAGCTAAAGCCGCAGGTATTTTACACCTGGCTGCTCGGCGTACACACCGATTTCCGCCGCCAAAGCATCAGCCGCCAGCTTATGGAATCTCAGAACGAGTGGGCGAAAGGCCATGGCTACGACTATGCCCGCTTTGAGGCTCTTAATCGTCACCGCGCCATGGTTCATCTGGCCTTGCTAATGGAATATGACATTGTGGGCACACGCTGGGACTCTTTGCGCGGCGATCTGTTGATTCAGTTCGAAAAACCACTGGCCGATGATGTGCACTGAATTCAGAGTGGCTATTGTGGGTGTATGTGACCGCAGGCCGTATGGCAACCATTGTGGCTAAACACCTTTCAGGACAACGGTCGCGGCGGTTGCGGGCCGGCTGCGCCGCGCCTGTCCTGGCCGCCTTTTTCATTGGCGTTTTTTCGTCCGCACGGGTTCCCGTCCGCGCACAAACGCTTCAAGGGGTCTACCAGCGCGTGCTGGCGGTGATGCGTCAGCCACCCGCGACGGGGGTATTGGTGATCAGTCTGCAATTGCCGCCGGCGGCGCTGAAAGCCGGCCTGCGACCCGCCGACATACTGACGCGCGTGGACGGCCGTCCCATACCCAACGCCGCCGCCCTGCATCAGGCCATACGCGCAGTCGCTGGAAATTCTCATGCCGTCCTGAGAGCGCGCGCTGTTCGCGGGTCGCGGATTATTGTGCTGCATCTCCCCCCGGCCGCTTTGGAACTAAGCGTGCTACCGGTTCTCGCCGGGGCGCCGGCGCCGCTGAACCCGACGGCGACGCCACGGCGGCGATTGAATCTTCATTGGAACCGGGCGCCCACGGTTCAGCCGCAACCGGGGCAGATACTGGGCCATGATATGTGGCTGCTGGTTTTTGACCATGATCTGGCATGCGGGTCCTTGCATATCACGATTTCACGCCTGGGCCGGCGTTGGACTCTCCATTGGAATCTCGCGGTTCTGCGCGGTGGCCCCCTGGTTGCGCAGCGCTGGCGGATCAGATTTGTAACGACCCGCGCGCGCGCGGCGCGACCCTTTCGTCTGGAGAAATTGCAGTGGCGCCAGCCATCGCGCACCGTGATCGCCCGCGACCAGGGCCGCGAACTGGCGGGAAAAGTGACCCAGGATGGACGGACGCAAGCGTTTCGCCACCCGAGCGTTCCCGGCGCTGTTCCCGTGCCGGCCCTGGTCGCCGTGGCGGCCGCCATGCCCCGCCGCGCCGGCGTGGTGCTGCCGCTGGCCGAGTTGTCCGACCGTACGCTTTCGACGCGTCTCGGCTGCGTGCTGCAAAGCCTGGGCAGAGTCAAAACGACTATCGGCGGCGTAAAAAACCGCGTCTGGGCGGTGCGGGCGCTATGGCTGGATATACCGCAAATGACATTCTTTTTTTCCAAGGACGGAGCGCTGTTGAAAATTAAGTGGGGCGCTCACCGCACGGCGGTGAAAGTGGCGTCGCCCGGAGTGGTGCGGCAGGTATTCCCTGGCGATTCGCTGGAACAGATCCCGGCGAAAACGGGACAAGTCGCATCCCCGCCGAAGCGGTAAAAGAACGTCAGGAATGATTTGGCGCAATGCGGTTTCAAACCGGATACAATCACTTGGTAGATTATCGTTAATCTAATGTGACCGTGCGTGGCGTCAGATGGTTATGGCCGGTGAATTTACGATTGCCTGGCAAGAACAATTCCCACATTTACCGCATGCGCCGATCGTGGAGGCCGTGATTGATATTCGCGCGCGCAAGCCGAAGGCGCGTGGAAGGAAACGGATGTCTCACCATGGCTTAAAGAAAAACTGCCGGATTATCCGCAACCACAATCACCAAGTGGATCACTACCAGGTCGTGTTGACATTCGTTTCACCCATTTTTATCGTGATGCTGGCAGATGATAGAGGCGACGGTCCACGGAAGAGCCGTCTTTGTGCATTCATGGAGGAACCCCCCGATGCGAAGACACGAAATTTCCGATGAACAATGGGACAGGATCAAATATCTACTTCCGGGCAAGCCGTGTGATCCGGGGCGCACGGCCACAGACAATCGTCGGTTCATGAATGCGGTCTTGTGGATCGCCCGAACCGGCGCGCCGTGGCGGGATATGCCGGAGCGTTTTGGAGTGTGGAACTCCGTGTTCCAGCGTTTCAACCGCTGGTGCAAACGTGGTGTCTGGGAGCGTCTCTTGCGGGTCTGGCAAGACCCGGACCTGGAATGTCTGATGCTCGACTCCACGGTCATTCGTGCCCACCAACACGCCGCCGGCGCCAGAAAAAAAGGGGCGATGGCGAAGCCCGCGGGCGGTCGCGCGGCGGATTCTGCACCAAGCTGCACATCGCCGTCGAGACGAACGGGAAACCAATGGAAATGATCCTCACCCCCGGCCAAGCCCACGATATGACCCAAGCGGACCGTTTGCTCGCGAACCACGATCCCCACTATTTGATTGCGGACAAA
>JAJYDU010000031.1 GCA_021790475.1 Planctomycetota bacterium
GCAGTTGGCATACGACCACCGCACGGACGCGGTCGTAACCAGACCAGCCAATACCATTACCACAAAATATTCCGGACACTATTGGTGTCCTCACCCGCTTGTGCCCTTGGGGAAGGCTCCGCGGCGTTATGAACAGGGCTTGTTTTGTTGGAATTCCGGCCCGGCCCGGAAAAATTGCTACGCCCCGCCGAAGGCCGCTTGCAAAAAGCGGATCTTCTCCAAGGTTTGGTAACTGCCGCCGCCGTCGTGATGGTTGTAGCTCCAAATGCGGATATCTTTAGGACCGGCGTAATGGTTGTATGCCGCGAACACCGTCGAGGGCGGGCAGATTTCATCCATCAGTCCCACGGAAAACAAGGCCCGTGCTTTGGCCCGCGCCGCAAAGTTGACACCGTCGAAGTAGGCCAATGTCTGAAACACTACCTCCACTTTATCGCGGTGGGTTTGGCAAAATCTTGCTATTTCTTCATACGGGTGTGTCGCCTGCAGCTCCGTCGCCCGCCGGTAATGGCAAAGAAACGGCACATCGGGCATCGCCACCCTCACCGTCGCGGGCGCCAGCCCGGCCGCCGCCAGCGCAATTCCGCCTCCCTGGCTGCCCCCGGTCACCACGATCTCGCCAGAATCCACCGCCGGGTGCGCCTGCGCCGCTTCGATGGCCCGCACGGCGTCCGTGAACACACGCCGATAGTAGTAGGTCTTCGGATCCAGCACCCCGCGTGTCATAAAGCCGGGAAATTGCGGGCTGCTGCCTTCCACATCCAAATCGGGCGTGTCGCCCTTGGACCAGACACCGCCTTGCCCGCGCGTGTCCATAACCAGATGCGCGTAACCGGCCGCGCTCCACAGGAGTTTTTCCGTAGGAAAATCACGCCCTCCACCATAGCCGATGTACTCCACCACGCACGGCAACCTGCCCACGCGGTTCCGTGGCAGCAGGAACCAACCTTTAATCGGCTGACCGCCGTAGCCGCGAAAGGTTACGTCGAAGGTCTCGACGGTTTCCAGGCCGAAATCCGCCGGTTCAAAGCTGGCCGCCAACGGAAATTTCCGCGCTTCCGCCAACGTCCGCCGCCAGAATCTATCGAAATCCCGCGGCTCATCCCGCCGTGGTTTATAGGTCTTGAGCTTCCGCAGCGGTTTGTCAATAAAGGCCATAAAGTTCTCCTGTGAATACATCCGTTCTTTCCGCCCGCCATGGACCGCAATCTCCCATGTTCTCCGCGCGCTGGCGGAGCATGAAAATGACCGCTGCATCATGTCAGCCGGCACACGCAAGGCGCCGGGCGTTCGCGCTGCGATCCGCCATTTCCACAGCTTGGCATCACGTTGCTCCGCCTACGGCTAACGACCCAACAGTTCGATGACAGCCCGTTTCATAACTATATTAGCCAGTGAATAATCTAACTGGTTCCCGGGGCTAATCGCAAACCCTCTGCCGCCAAGGTGCCGTTAAAAATAATATTATGGATGATGGGTAAGCTCATTGATAAGTTGCGCCTGCGTATTTTGCGTTTGGAAACTGGTTTTATTTTCGTCGAGCGTAACTTTTTCCGTAGAGTCAGACTGAACTGGTGCGGGCCGGGGGCGCCGCCGCCGTATTGATCCGAGGGGAGTTCTGGTCCTCCCTCTGCGGAGCCGCCCGGCGGCGCGAAATCACGCCCCGGTCCGCTCCCCACGCACTTGTCCAACCGCGGACCGCCCGCTACCATAGCCGCCCAGCGAAAGGATTATCTAATGAGCCAGACCATGATCACATTTGATCCCCAAAGCATAGTTCCCGCCTCTGCGGAGCCGCCGCGCGTTTCTCCTCTGCGCGGCTTGTTCTGGCTGCTGACCCTGATCGGCGGCGTCGGGTGCGTCACGGGTAATATTTTGATTCGTCTGAACTATCTGCCTTTCGCCGCGCCTGTGGTCTTTGACCACATCGCCATATTGGGACTGGCGCTGCATCTGGGCGGCTGTTATCTTGCCGGTGGCGCGGTCGGTCTTGCGCCACGAACCAGGCCGCTACTGGCTCTAAGCGTACTGGTGCTGGCGGTGAACGTCGCTTTCCTGATGCTTCTTATTTTCACCGGGCCGCTGACGATCACCCATATTCGCTAAACGTACCCGGTAAGAGCGACCTCCGGTCGCCGGGTTCCGCCGGCGGTGTGCGGCAGTCGCCGCCATTCCCGAGCAGCTATCGGAAAATTACTCCTGCCATGGGCCGTTGTTTATGGCCGTTTCGCTCCAGAGCCGTTCTGTTTCCACGAAGCGCGACACTCTGCTGGCCTATTTTTCCGCCATGTACGGCCATTTCGGCGGCCAACGCTGGTGGCCGGGCGAATCGCCGCTGGAAGTGATGATCGGAGCGGTGCTTACGCAGAACACCGCCTGGTCAAATGTTCAAAAGGCCATCGCTTCGCTCCAGGCGCATCAATTGCTTGATGCTTCCCGGCTCCATGCCGCCCGGCCCGCCGGCATCGCCCCCCGCATCCGCGCCGCGGGTTATTTCAACGTGAAAGCCCGCCGGCTATGGAATCTCATCGACTGGTTTGGCACGCATTATCAGGCGACTTACGAGCGGCTCAATCGCGCGCCTACCAGCCGCCTGCGGCGGGAATTGCTGGCCGTGAGCGGCATCGGACCGGAAACCGCCGACAGCATTCTTCTCTATGCCCTGCATCGGCCGGTTTTTGTGATCGACGCCTACACACGCCGCATGCTGGTACGCCATCGTCTTTGCCGGCCGGAGGCGACCTACGACGAACTCCAGCGATTCATGACGCGGAATCTGCCCGCCGATACGCAACTTTTCAACGAATATCACGCCCAGATCGTGATGACCGGCAAGCATTACTGTAAACCGACGGCACGATGCGAAACCTGTCCGCTGCGAAAGTTTTTACCCGCCACCCCGCCGGGTAACACATCCGTTCCGAACAACCTTTCCGTACCGCCACGCCAGAGAGGGTCTCCCGTCAAGAAATTATTTCAATGAAGCCAGGGGAATCAGCGTCTGGATCAAATCATCGATCGTGTACTGCCGATCCAGCACCATCGGCAGCAGAACTCCATGGTTGTGGGAGGAATCAAGAACGAGCAGATTCTTTCCCAGTACGCCATATCCGCGATCCTGTTCCTGGTGGCCGCAGATATAGATGTCGGCCCACCATTGTTTGGAAAGCGAAGCGAGCAGTTCCGCGGTCTGCGATCGTCCCCAGAGCATTTTGTAGACCGAACCGGTGCGCTGAAAATCAGAATTATCCAGAGGACGCCGCAGAATACTCACGTCAAAATCCACCATATCGCGAACTCCCGGCAGGGAATGGCTTAACAAAGCTCCGCTGACCGTGATGCCGGCCAGGGGCATGCTCAATACAAACTGCCGGAAGGCGGCGGCGACATGGCCGGCCGAACCGCCGTACCACAGGGAAAAGCAGCGCTCAAAACGCTCCGTCAGATCGTAGCCGTCCTTCATAATGGCGGAGGCGTGGAGCTGCGCCAAATCATGATTGGCCATGAGGAAATGCACCTGGCCGGGGTATTGCAGCGCCCAGTCGAGCGCATCAAGAAGCAACTCCAGGCTGGTGTCCTCGCCGTCCGGGCCAAGCGGACCGCCATGAATCAGTTCGTGCAGCACCACGTGGCGCTGGGAAAATCGCTCCAGCGCGGCGAAATTCATGATGCGTTGAAAGTTGCGCCGATGATTGTGCAAATCGCCGGTCGCCAGGAGTTCTCCCACCGCGGGAAAATGAAGCAGCTGCCCGTTGCGCAAGGGGTCGCCGCGATTCAACTCGGCGGCTTGCATAAGCAGATCAATGGCTTGTTGTGCGGACATAGCGCTCGCCTGATCATTCTTCAGGTGACCGTATCGGCGCTGGCCGGCGAGGGCGCCGGGGTCGTGCCGTTCCGTTCCGCCGTCGGATTCAAGCGCACGGCGGCGCTCATGCTCAAAGTAAGCTGCAAACGGGTATAGACGGCATCCATGCTCGGAGGCCGGCTGGAGGGCCGGTTCTCCACGCACTCCAGAATCAACTGAGAGAGCGCCATGGGCAGGTGGGGATTGATTTCATGCGGCGGAACCAGCTTGCGGATAGCGGCGGCGGAGATGTCGTTCTCATGCTTTTTTTTGGAGATAGCCGTCGGAACATAGCGGTCGGTCACGCACCAATAAAGACTCGCGCCAAAGTTGAAGATGTCCGTCGCCGGCGTGAGCGGACCGAGAGCAACCTGTTCGGGAGCGATGTAATCCGGGGTTCCCTGTATCCGGGTCTTGACGGTGCCGATTTTACAGCTTTGGCCAAAATCAATAATTTTGCATTTGTTCTCATGGTTGATGAGTATGTTGTTTGGTTTAATGTCGGCGTGCACATATCCCATCCGATGCATCATGGCCAGCCCCTGGGAAACCTGGCAAAAAACGTCGAGCAGGGCCTGCAGCTCCGATGGCCGAACCACGTCCAGAGCGGTGCCATCGAACAGGTCCATCAACAAGTGAAGTTCCGTAATGGTCAGGAACTTACGGCGGTAAATCAGGCGGTGGCTTTTGCGAAGAGCAGGGTGATCGAACCGGCTGCTGATGGCGTATTCCTGCTTCACCTGCTGCAGGAAACGATTATCGTCCGAACTGTGGCGCACCACGCGTTTGAGGGCGTAGATCTGCCGGGTGCGGGTTTCACAGACCGCGTAAATGGTGCTTCTGGCCCCGTAGCCAATGCAAGAAAGCACTTCGAATTCCGGAATTTCAGGAAGAGTTTCCATTGCCATATCTTAACGTACATTAACAGCTTTTATTCCGCATTCGCGGAAAAGTTTGGCCGGCCGGCGCGGAACTCGCTCGCCTCCATACGGCACACCCCCGGAATCATGTCCGGTCGGGACGGTCAGGGGGCAAACAGACGGCAGCCATTGATGTCGGCGGAACGTTTCGAGCAACTCATCGACCGAGCAATTGGTAAAACGCTCTACTGAAGTCCGCTTCCCGGGTTGTGACGGAACCGGCGATATCCCACTGGAATCTGACGCGGGAAACGGGGATGTTGAACTTGTGTTGCAGGGCGCGCACGAGCCGCACCAGCGAGTGCGCCTGGGCCGCCGTGCAGGGCTTGGAATTCACATTTCCGATAAAACATATACCGATGGCGTTGGCGTATGGCGGATAAATATGATGTTGAAAATAAGGCCATGTGCAATAGGGCGCCGTACGAAACTGCTCCCGCCAAGCCGTGCCAACTTCGATATATCCATCGGGTTGTTTGCGCCCGTTGTAGGCGTTGTCCACGACAAAATGGAAATTGACGCCCGCCGCCGGATCATCCGCGTTTTCAACCGCGCTGTCACCTCCAATCGATCGACCGGCGGCCAGATCAGCGGCGTTGCCCGCGGTCCCGCCTGATTGGTATATGATGATATAGTTCCACCGGCTTTTTCGCAAGGATGTGCTGGTTTTGAGCAGGGAGGCTCGGCTCTGCCAGGCTGATGAAGCGCTTAGTAGATATGACTCCATCGGGGACAGCGTCACCGGCTGACCTTCCAGAAGTGAAAGGACCACCGTCATGAAAGCCAGAGCCGCCACCAACGACGCCAAAACGATAATCACCCGTCGGCTATCGACCGGTACTGTCTTCGCTGGAGATTTTGGCCCGGCTGTCCTACCCATGGTTCGTCAAATCCCGACCGTCAAATTCTACTATCGGACTAAAACCCCTGAAATATTAAATTTTGTCGCAACCGTCCGCAGCCGGAGCTTCCTTCAGACTCTGTTTCCAAGCGGCCCCGGGGCATGGCGCGGCTGCCCGCCGCCGCCTGTGACGTTCTCGGCCCTCGTGAATATCCTTTATCCCGTGTCATGCCTGTCGCTGGCGCTTCGCGCATCTCCATTTGTGCCATAGAATATCTCCGTTCTACGGGAATGCAAATGGATTCGCGGGACGCGCAATTTAGCCGATATTGATTTCTCCTTGACGCTCATCGGCCATGCCGATAAATTTATCAGGAGAAACATGTCTGGCCGCGGTTGCTCCCAAGGGCGGATTCGTGCCGCACGACCGGCCAAGAATGCTTGTGGGATTCGGTCTTTCAAGACCCTGCGACAGGAGGAAATCGGCCATGAATCTCGATCGCTCGGTGAAGCAGGCGCGGCGCCAGGTGTTACTGATCGGCGTTCTGGGACTTGTTCTGATCGTCGCCGGGGCGGTCCTGCTCGTTCTGTCAATTTCCGGACCGGTTCTGGACTTCTCGCTCGTCCGGATTCTGCGGATTGTCACACCGAGCCTTATTATCATCGCCACGGGCCTGCTGATCGGCTCTCTGGCCGGCGTTCTTTATCCGCTGACCGCCATTCGGCAAGCGCGGATGAAAGAGGAAACCAGGCGCCAGGAGCAATTCCGCAACGAGATGGAAACCCTGCGACAAATGCTGGAAGCCATCCGCCAGGGCGTGTCCATTTCCGATGCCGCCAAACAGATTGCCTACCGGCACAAGGACCGCGAGGCGTTGCGCCACGCCATCCGCGAGGATATAGATAAGAATGATTACGATGCCGCGTACTGGCTGGTGACGGAGATGGAAAGGCGTTTCGGCAACCGGCAGGAGGCGGTGCAGTTCCGGGACATGATCGAAACAGCGCGGAAGACCTTCATTAATCGCGAAATTCAGGAAGCCCTCGATCACCTGGAAGGATTGATCGAGCGTTTCAACTGGGCCGATTCGCAGCGCGAAATGGAACAGCTGATGCGCCTGTTCCCGGATCATCCGGAAGTGCTCAAGCTGCCGGAACGAATACAGGCCGCCCGCGAGGCGCACAAGCGCGATATCCTCAAGCAATGGAAGGATGCGGTATCCAAAGACGACGTGGATCGCAGCGTGGATTTGCTCAAGCAGCTCGATCAATACCTCTCGCCGGGCGAAGCCGAGGGGTATAAGGAAATCGCCCGCGACGTGTTCAAAAAGAAACTCCAGCAGCTTGGCGTGCAGTTTGCCTTGCACGTAAGCGATCACAATTGGGCGGAAGCGCTGCGAATAGGCCGGCAGATCGTCGATGAGTTTCCCAATACCCGTATTGCGGCGGAGGTCCGCGAGCGCCTGCCCATTCTCCAGGAAAAGGCCGGGCAAGCTTCCGTGGCAATATGATGCGAGCGGTTTTTTTGGGATCGGGCGACTTCGCGCTGGCCTCCCTGGACGCCCTGGGCCGGAGCCGACACCAGCTTCTCGCCGTGGTCAGTCAACCGGACCGGCCCGCGGGCCGGGGAGTACGGTTAACCGCCACACCGGTGGCGCAATACGCCGCCGCCGCCGGCTTGCCGCTCTGGAAGACTCCGAATGTGAATGATCCGGAATTTGTCGCCCAAGTCGCCGCCGTCAAGCCCGATATTCTCATCGCCATCGCCTTCGGACAGAAGCTTTCCGATTCCCTCCTGGCGACAGCGCCGCACGGTGGGATCAATCTTCACCCCTCGTTGTTGCCGGCCTTTCGCGGGGCCGCACCGGTGAACTGGGCCATTCTTGGCGGCCACAAAAACACAGGCGTGTCGGTAATTCGTATTTCGCCGACCATGGATGGCGGGGAGATTCTCCTTCGCGATATAACCGCCATCGGCGAAGATGAAACCGCCGGCGAGTTGCACGATCGCCTCGCCCGGACCGGCGCTGCTCTCGTGGAGAAGGTGCTGGACCGCTTGCCATCCGGAAGCATGAAAGGCTTGATCCAGGATGCCACGCGGGTGTCCCGTGCGCCCAAACTTAACAAGAGGATGGCCTGGGTTGACTTCAATCAGCCGGCCGCGATGGTTTCCGCCCGCATCCGGGGATTATCCCCCTGGCCCGGTTGCCTGGCGGAACTCATTTCGCCCCTGGGCCAGACGCGAACCACCGTTATTCTGCTCAAATGTCGGGCACGGAGCGATGACCGGCTCGGCCAACCGGCGGGAAAAATACAGGCGGATTTAACCATCGCCTGTCGATCCGGAACGGTAGAGCTGCTCCAGGTTCAACCGCTCGGCCGGAAGATGATGGACTTTAGATCGTTCGTCAACGGTTACGGCTTACAGCCCGGCTGGCTGTGGCGCAGCGCCCCCCCGACGGGAGAGGGGGAATCCACAAATCATGGCTCGGTTCAGGGCGATAATTTTCGCTGAAAAAACTTCGTGGTCTTATCCAGAAGATCGGGCAGATAAATCATGGTCGAATAATGCCCTCCGTACAGCCAGTAGCGGCGCGGTTTACCCAGCGCCCGCCACAACGCATTGGCGCACGCGGGGGGGACTATTTCGTCCTGGCGGGCATTGAACATAAGCAGGTCGGCGCGCCGCTTCGCGCCCAGAGGCGCATACTTCAGCGGATCAACCACCGCCAGCTTCTTGCCGAGAAATGCATAATTGAGGCCAAGTGCCTTCATCTTGCGCCGGGTGGCCATTAACCCGTTCGCAACCAATCCCTTCGCCAGATTTCCCCCGGCCAGTATGAGCACGCCCGCTCGAAATCGCGGATCGACGCAAAAAGACACGCTCGCCAGTGTGGCCCCCAGGCTCACGCCGGCGATCCCGATCCGGGCCGGGTTAATTTCGGGCTGATCCGCAAGCCAGTTCGCGCCCCGGCGAATATCCATCACCGCCTGCCTGATATTTTGAACCGTCAGATCCACGTTGGTGCTCAGAAAATGATGCACGCCATCCGCCCGCGGCCCGTAAAAGGGCATCACCAGATGCAGCGCCGCAATGCCATGACGGGCAAGATACGCCGCCAACAGCAGCGTCACGTCATTCGGTCCCCCCAGAGTATGCAGCACAATCACCGCCGGTTTGCGCACCGGACTTTTTGACTTTGGCAAATAAAACAGGCCGTAGACCGTGTTGTCAGTCGGAAAGGCTCTGATCATCGGCGATGGGTAGCGGACGGTGTACACGCGGTAGGCATCGCTCTGTGATTTCAACGCCATGCTCGATTTGAAAGCGATTCTCCGGTACGAAAAAACGGACGGATGGGCCGCTACCGCCGCCAGCCACGAGCCGCAGATCGCCAGAATAAGAAGTATCCGTTTCATCATGCTCCATGGAGTAAGAGCCTGTCGGGGATGACTATCCGGACGGCGATCCGGGCAGCCGCGCGGATTGCAATCCCGTGGCCGTCGTAGTTTGTGGGACCGATGCCCTCATTGGCCAATCGCATAGCGGGACGTGAACGCTTACAAAAATCGCAACCTCTGCTAAAACACATAGTTAACCATGTTGCTTATTCCGAACTCACGAACCAAACGAGGCAGCGCGCACAAGAACCGTTTCAATTGCTTCATGGGGATCTCCTGCGTTTGGGTTCGTTTGGGAGTCACGAACAGAAAATCCGACGCCTGCAGACGGGGATTCAGTTCCAACTGCTTCATCGTCGCCACCGCGCGCCATTGTTCACCTGCGTCCGCAACCTGCACTTTCCTTGGCAAGTAATCTTTTCGACCGATCCACAGCGTCATGCTGCCCTTAAACTTTTCACGCCGCCTTCGCCGCGGTCTCACTTCCAGCACATAGCACGCAACTCCATTCACCGACTCCCTGCCGCGCATTTTCATCTTCATTTCCCGCCGAAGCATCGGTACGGCGACGAACATACTGAACTTGTGCAGGTCCGCCAAAATACCCATCGGGGTCGGTACGGGCGCGGATACTCGCGCGGAAATGGACCGGGATTCCCGCACGGATGCGGCGGGTGAACCTCCGCCTTCGACCTTCCACCGCGGCAGACCGGGGCGGAACAGCAATACCGTGCCTTGCGCGGGATACAACCAGATATCCTTGTGGTAGACACAGCTTACCTTTCCCAGAAAACCCCGGATGTGCAAGCGGAGCATGTCCGGTTTCAGATATGAAAACCGCGCCTCAAGCCGATAAGAGGTCTTCTTCTTCGGTAGTTGTACCTGCAACGCCAGAAGCCCTTTCGCCGCCCGGAAGTCGCCGGTCTGATGAGGATCGGCCAGATGCATACAAGCCTGATAGCTTCGCCAGAAGATGTAATACGGCCGCAGAGACAAATAGACCGCCGCCGCGCAGAGAACTATGCCCCCGGCAACCAGGATTCCGGCAACAAACAGCCAAACTCGTTTATTGCTCTTCCATTTCTTCATCAAAGTAAGGTGCTCCCAGTCAATACGGGTGCGGTGTAAAAAGGTGTGACGATTTTTCGGGTGGGGGTACAACCTCCGCTATTGGGACTGTATTCGGCCGGTAGCGCGGTTTCTGACGGGACGTCCGCGCTCCCAGACGCCCTCCGAAAAATTGTCACACGTGTGTAAAATAGCCGTTGATGTCTCACTTGACAAACGCTGAAAGTGGTATATGCTTCTGTCAAGGGCAGGGTTTAAAGAGATACCCATCTTCTTTCGTCGGCGGTGTCCGCCGACGATTGTTTTTCGCAATCTCTTGATGAGCAAAGGGGTGATGTCGTGCGCAGAAAGATTTGTTTCAGCTTGGGGGCGGCTATGGTCGCCGGATTGATTTCGTCTGGTCTGACCCGGGCGAGTATCATCGGCCAACCGCAAGTGGAAATCGCGGTCAACGGCGGTAGTTTCGTTTCGTTAACCAACCAGTCCGGCACGTCGGGCCAGTTTCAAAACTCCGGTGGCTCCGCCGGTCCCGGTCTAAGCTGGCAGACTATTTCCGCCTCGGCCACCAATGGCAGCGAGGCCAATCTGCAACTCACCATCAGCAACCTTACCGAAAGTTCCAGCACCGGCCCGGCCACGTTTGAAATTCAGGTCACCGACACCGGCTTTACCTTCACGGGGGCTACGACAAACTACCTGGAAACCTCCGGCGTACTGGACACCACCTCAACTACCGGAAATGATCTGGTTTCAATGGAATCGGGCGCCGATGGCGGCAACAGCCCTTACACTTATACCGCCAGTGTCAGCCCGTCTAATTCGCCGATCTCCGCAAGCAACAGCACCAATACGCAGTCGTATACGTTCGACGCCACGCAGACCAACGTGAGTCTCACCAGCCCTTATTCCCTGTCCACGGAATTCATCGGGAATATGGGCGCCGGCGACATCTTCGGAACATTGGGTGGATCGACGATTGTCACTACCACTCCGGTTCCCGAACCGGCCACGCTGGCGTTGCTGGCCGCCGGCGGCCTGGGCATCCTGATTCGTCGCAGAAAATCGGCTTGAATCGGATGATCGTCACGGCGCCATAGCCGCGGCCCATGAAATTTTCTATGTATCTGGCAACCCATCGGCACGTGTTGTGCCGATGGGTTTTCTTTTTCACGATTCTTCCGGCGGTTCCGGCGGCTCATCCATCCGCTGCCCGGCGATTTTCCAGGCGTCCACGTACCGGCTGGGGCGGCGCTTGCCGCCGGGGGGAATAAACAATCGGCGGGCGGCCATCAACAGACTTGTCACGAAGATCAAAGAGACAAGTACAAACACCATCAGAAATATTCCGCGGAGGAGGGGCGCCGTCTTCCGATAGCCGTGGGGATTTCGTAATCCTGTTGCGGAACGGGGAACGGTCGCCGCCGTCGGAACCACCAGCGAACGGGACCGGAGCGAAAATGTTCCCGCCGCGCCGGCCGCCGCCCCAGGAGCGATTCCCTCCGCCGCCGCCAGCGCGAGGAGCATAGCCAGGAACACCAGCATTTTCATCGCGCACAATCTCCGGAGCGCTGGTTGGGAAACGAAATTAAATATTCCAATTGACGGTACTACGCGGATTAAAATGATGAGCCGTATCCATGGCCCGCAGCGTCTCTTTTTCCGGGTCGGTGAGATTCGGCGGCAACTGGACCAGAATCCGGCATAACTGATCGCCGCGGGATCCATCACGCGCCGGCGCGCCGCGCCCCTTAATGCGCAACTTCTTGCCGCTTGTTACACCGGGCGGAACGTGAATTTCCACCGGTCCATCCACCGTCGGTACGCGCACCGCGGCGCCGTGGACCGCTTCCCCGGGCGATATCGGCAGATCGAGAATGACATCTTTTCCGGAGCGACTGAAATACGGATGAGACGACACGTGGGTAATGATGATCAGATCGCCCCGGCCGCTTCCCGTCGGGGAAGGCTGGCCGCGACCGCGCACACGAACCTTGGACCCTTCCGTGACGCCGGGAGGGATTTTGACACGGATGGTTTCCGAAAAAGCGCGATTCACGGTGTCAAAACGCAGGTCCAGCGTGGTGCCGCCCAGAGCCTGCTCGAAATTCAGCGTGACCGGGTGAATGATATCGGGAGTTGGGACGCCCGGCGCGCCGGTAAAATCGGCGGGAGAGGGACGGCGGTCCCCCCGCCCACGCCGCGTATGGCGGGCAAACGATTCAAAAAGATCGTCGAGGTCTACTTCCCCAAAATCGACCGTGGCGCCGCCGGGGGTGCCCGGGGAATAGCGGACCCTTCCGGCCCGGCGGCCGGCCGCGGCCGCGGCCGCGGCGGCTTCGGCGGCGGCCGCCCCGCTTACGCCCGCATGACCGAATTGATCATACGCCCGGCGTTTTTTCGGATCGGATAGAACGTCGTAGGCTTCCTGCACTTCCTTGAAGCGCGTCTCGGCGGTTTTGTCATTCCGGTTAAGATCGGGATGATGGCGGCGTGCCAGTTTTCGGTAGGCCGCCTTGATCTGCTCCGCCGCGGCGGTTGGGCCTACGCCCAGCACTTCATAATAGTCTCTTGGCGCCATGGGCGGGCCCCATAATATTATAGATTAACATATATATCATTACGAAAATCTCTCCACAATGCTCTCGAAATCGTCCAGGGTGAAATACTGAATCACGATCTTGCCGCTGTTCCTGCGCCGGGCGGGAAAGATGCGAACTTTCGTGCCCAGTTTACGCGAGAGATCCTGCTCCATTTCCAGAATGTGCGGGCTTTTGAGCAACCGCGTGTGCGACCGGACATCAGTTTCGGCCGCCCCGGCCGTATCGGCCGGGGGAGATTGCCGGGTCAGCCGTTCCAGGGCGCGCACGCTCAAGTCGCCATCCACCACCATACCGGCCAGATCACTCTGGCGGCGGCGGTCTTCCACGCCTGCGAGCACCTTGGCATGGCCGGCGGAAATTTCGCCACTGGATATCATTGCCCGCACGTCATCACTTAATTCAAGTAATCTTAGAAAGTTGGATATTGTTGTCCGGTCTTCTCCGAGGCGCTGGGCCGCTTGCGCATGAGTAAAATTAAAGCGATCAATGTAAGTTTTATAAGCTTTAGCGCGCTCAATCGGATTAAGATCTTTCCGCTGGATGTTCTCAATCAACGCCCATTCCAGCTGGCTCTCTTGCTTGCTGTCCGTTCGGACAAGGGCAGGAATAGTGGTATAGCCGGCAATTTTTGCCGCTTCCGTGCGCCGATGTCCGGCCACAAGTTGATAACGCGCGCCCGCTGGTTTGATGAGAATAGGTTGAAGGATTCCGTTGGCGCGAATTGAGTCGGCCAGTTCTTGCAGGCTTATGTTATCCATACTTTCCCGTGGCTGGTCGGGGTTTGGATCAATCAGGGTGATTTCTATTTCCTGCACGCGAATACCAGGAAGAATAGTTGCGATAGGTCCATCTTTATCTTCCTTTTCCAGTTTCCGGAGAGAAGCGGTATGGTCAACCGATGCAACCGATTGGCTCGCCGTGATAAGAGAACTCAAGCCACGGCCAAGACGAGGGCGATTACTTGTGGACATACAGCACATCCTTGCACAATATTACTAAGCGCCTATCTATTGAGATAGGCGCTAAATGTTCCACGTGTAACATTTTCATCAGCAAACGCGATGCTGTCAAGAAAAAATGCCTCGGCATTTGCAGTAATTCCAAGCTCGCGCAAAAAGCTTGTGGGAGATGAACAACGTAGGACCTGTATTTTGAGTCAGGTTCATAGCGCTGTTCCACGTGGAACAATGTTTCACATTACCGCGAGCCAAACACGAACCAGCTGTCCTATCTCTACCCACCCCGCCTTTCGGTACATGTTCAAAGCCAACTCGTTGGTTACATCAACTTGCAGTAGCGGAGTTTTTCCTGTGGAGCGAATTCGACATACCAAATCCAGCACCAATTGTCCACCAATGCCGCGTTTTCTGAATTCCGGGAATGTAAATACGCCGCCGATTTCCACAATATTCGGCAAAATTAAATCGAATTTCGCCATAGCCACAACATTCTCGTCCAATTCATAAACAAATACGTTACCAGATTCGATCCAGGCATCCACGTCGGCATCAAATAATATTCCACGTTCCTGCTTGTAACTCTTCCGCCACTTGTTGAGAATACTTTCATCGCCGTTCCTTGCCGGACGAACTCTTGGACACATTTGTGCCTTGATGGCCTCCGGAAGATTCATCATCACGTTGAGAGTCTTTTTTACCGGCGCCTTGCGATTGACGAGTGTAAGCAAATTCGGAAGCATGGCATCGATACCAGCCGCCTCGCCGGTAATATAGTTTATTGGTATATTCCTATTATGGAACGTATTAGTTGTTGTCAGCCGGTTCTCATCCGGTTCTTTCAGCTGGTCCGGACCGGACGGCAAGTGATTCCGCGCGACCCACTCGGCAATATAACCGGAAAAAACAGCGGCGGCTTCGGCGCTGGGAGCGAACACATCCGCACGCTGTGCTTTAGGTACATAAAGCATTGCCCCAACCGCCCGGCCCATATCCACCGCGCCGGCGGCGGCCACCGCACCATCCGGCTGGCGCCAGGCGATCAGCAGGTGCAAATCGTCGCGCAGCAAGGGTGGGGTTTGCGGCAGACGATCCCAGAAATGGGCGATCAGGTCCATGACTCCGCCGCCGAGCCTTCGCAATAAATCGGCCGCTCCCCCGGCCTTCTCCACGCTCAGTCGCGTCCGGATTAATGAACCCGCCGCCTGGTTTGATCCGTCGTTCACCCGCGTTGTGCTCCCGACCGGTGGTCCTGGAGGCGGGACCGCCCGCCGCGGCAATCAAAAGCATGATTACATGTATACATATTTATCAATAGCCGTTCTGGCCCGGCGCGCCGGGATTCATCGGCATAAAGCCGCTGCCATAATTGGACTGGTGTGTTTCTTCGATGGGATGGGGATCGGGCCAGTACAAGCTGCGGCTCTGGATGTCATTGTTTTTCTGGAACAGCTCTCCCTCGCCGCAGCCGCCGAGGGACAAGGTCAGCGGCGCCAGCGCCAGCAGGGCGAGCAGCGTGCCGCAAATCGCGGGCTTGAACATCCCGCCGCGCTCATGACCGTTCATGTTGATGAACCTCCTGAAATTGGTTTGCGGGCCGCCTCTATTGTAGAAACTACCGCGGCGCATTCATAGGCGTCGGCGGTTCGCCATCGCGTGGGCCTTCATGGGCAGGCCGAACAGCCTGATAAAACCGATGGCGTCTTTGCCGTCATATTCGCCGCCCATGGTAAAGCTGGCCAGGTTCTTCTGATAGAGGCTCTGTGGCGAGTGCACCGAGGCCACGGTGACCCGCCCCTTGAAGAGCCGCAACTTCACCCGGCCGGTGACTCTTTGTGCCGCCGAGGCCATAAAGGCGTCGAGTGCTTCGCGCAGCGGGTGGAACCACTGGCCATAGTACACCAATTCCGCATATTTTAGAGCAAGCTGTTGCTTGCAATGCAGAAGATCGCGTTCCAGACAAATCGATTCCAACGAACGAATGGCGGTCAGCAGAATGGTTCCGCCGGGGGTTTCATAGGCGCCCCGGCTCTTCATGCCCACCAGGCGATTTTCCACCAGGTCGCTCTGGCCTACCGCATGGCGCCCGCCGATCGCATTGAGGCGCTCAATAATGGTATGAGCGGCCAAGCGATGACCGTTAATGGCCACGGGCGCGCCGGCGTCAAAATCGACGTTGACCAATTCAGCCTTGCCGGGCGCTTTGCTCACCGGAACGCTCATCACCCACAGATCATCCTTAGGTTCGTTGGCCGGATCTTCCAGGTCCGCTCCTTCGTGGGAAATATGCCAGAGATTGCGGTCGCGGGAATAAATTTTTTTGACCGTCTGGCTGACCGGCACGCCTTTTTCCTTGGCGTAGGCAATAGCCGCCTCGCGGCTGCGAAGTTGGAAACGCTCATCCTTCCAGGGAGCGACGATCTTGAGATCCGGGTCCAGGGCCATGTAGGTCAACTCGAAGCGAACCTGGTCGTTGCCTTTGCCGGTAGCGCCATGCGCCACGGCGTCGGCCCCCTCCTGGTGGGCCACTTCCACCTGATGTTTGGCGATCAGCGGCCGGGCTATGGCCGTGCCCAACAGGTAATGATGTTCGTAAACCGCGCCGGCGCGCAGCATGGGAAAGCAGTAATCACGGGCGAATTCCTCGCGTAAATCCCTTACCACGCACTGATCCGCCCCGCTGGCGATGGCCTTTTTCCTGATGCCGGCCAGCTCATCGCCCTGGCCCAACTCGGCGGCGAAGGCAATGATCCGGCAGCCCGCATAATGATCCTTAAGCCAGGGCAGGATTACGGACGTGTCCAGACCGCCGGAATAGGCAAGCACTATCTTTTTTATCGTATCAACCATGTTCAGACTCCTGGTGCAACAAAGCGAATAAGATGGCCGCGGCAAAGGGTTTTTCAGTAACCGGCCCGCCTGTTCCGCTGGCTGTCGGGCGTGGAATCGAGCCGGCCGAGCCGATTCAAACGATCAATCAGCATATACAGTCGCGCCGGCGAGCGGCGGTTGAATTCAAATACCAGCCGCGGCATCTCCGGTACGGGAACCGGCGCCGGTTCGGATTCCCGCCCGTTCAGCAGCGCCAGGGTTCCCCGGTCAAACAAATCGGCAAAGTCATGGCGCAAGGCATTGATTTCACTTTCATCGGGCGCGTGCCGGATTCGCATGATAATTTGTCCATCCCGGAACCGCAGCGAATGGTAATTGCGGTAGAACGTGGTGATGGCGTCCACCGCTTGCCGAACGTTGTCCGTAATGGTCCACAGAGCCGTGTCTTCGGGCGATATCAGGTTCCTTCGCAGCAGATTCTCGCGCACGAACCGCTCCCAGCATGGCCAGTAATCGCCGCCCGGCCGCTCGATCATCACCAGCGGCATGGGGTTGGCCCGGCCGGTCTGAACCAGCGTGAGCAGCTCGAAGGCCTCGTCGTGGGTTCCGAACCCTCCGGGGAAAAGCGCCACCGCATGGGTTTCTTTTACGAACATGAGTTTGCGGGAGAAAAAGTAGCGAAAATGAGCGAGTTTTTCATCTCCGGCGATGACCGGGTTGGTTTCCTGCTCGAAGGGAAGCTTGATCGCCACGCCGAACGAATTGGCCTGCCCGGCGCCCTCATGTCCCGCTTCCATGATACCGCTTCCGGCGCCCGTGATAACCATGAACCCGGCAGTCGCTATTTGTCGGCCAAAATCGCACGCCGTCTGGTAATCGGGATCGGTGCGCGCGGTTCGTGCCGATCCAAAGATGCTGACCTTTCGCCGGTCGTGATAGGGCCGGAACATTTTGAAGCCGTAGCGCAACTCCTTGAGCGCCCGCAGCACGAGCTTCATATCCGCCCGGCCGGGCTTATCGGCCGCCAGACGTAACGCGGCCTGCACGATTTCAGCCGCCAGGTCCGCATCATGGTCGATATGAAGTTCCGCCAGAAGTTGCCGGCATCTCTCCAGCGCCAGTGTTTTTCCCGCTTTCATTGATTCGCTCATCTTTCACATCATAATGTGATAAAATTTGCGCGTGAAGGAGGTTGCTTGGTCGTCACCATCCACATTGAGCCGGAAAACAAACTTGCCCTTTTCGGAATGGCCGATCGCCATTTGAAGATGATCCGCGAAGCACTCGGTGTTCATCTGAGCGCCCGCGGCGATGAACTGCGCATCAGCGGCGAGCCGGCGGCGGTGGAGCGCTGCGCCGCGGCCATCGGTGAAATGCACCGTCTGCTGCGGCGGGAAACGATCCTGAATCACGAACATGTCGCCGCCGCGCTGCGCAAAACGTCGCCGGCGCGCGGGGACCCATCGACCGGTTCGTTGGACGTAATGTCCGGCGGGCGGGTGGTGGAGCCGCGAACCCGGGGGCAACACCGCTACGTCCAGGCCATGCAAAACAGCGACCTGATTTTCTGCGCCGGCCCGGCGGGCACCGGGAAAACCTTCCTTGCCGTCGCCCTGGCGGTCGCCATGCTGCGCGAAAATCGGGTTCGTCGCCTCGTGCTGGTGCGGCCCGCGGTGGAAGCGGGAGAAAAGCTCGGCTTTCTGCCCGGAGACATCCAGGCCAAGGTGAATCCCTATCTGCGGCCGCTGCTCGACGCCCTGCACGATATGATGCCGTTCGAGCAGATTCGCCGCTTCATGGCCAACGACATCATTGAGCTGGCGCCGCTGGCCTATATGCGGGGGCGAACGCTTAATCATGCGGTCATCATTCTCGACGAGGCGCAGAACACCACGCCCGCCCAGATGCTCATGTTCCTCACCCGTCTCGGCGAAGAGAGCAAAATGATCATTACCGGCGATCCCTCACAGGTGGATTTGGAGCCCGGTCAAAACAGCGGCCTCGCCGACGCGCGTCAAAAGCTTACGGGAATTCGCGGCATTGACTTTGTGGAACTGGACAAATCGGACATTGTGCGGCATCGCCTGGTGCAGAACATCGTTCACGCCTACGCCCCACCGGCGCACACAACGCCCCCTTTGCCTTCGTAATACGAAGAGCATGAACATACACACCCCTCGCGCCGCATGGTCTCGGCAAGCCGCCGATACCACACGCCGGCATGATCCGGCGCCGTTGGTCCCGCTGGACTTACAGATTGCCGGTTTTCAATTGCCGCTCAGCTTCGATCCAGTCAGAAAAAGCATTGCCTGGTCCGGAACCCCGCTTGAGGTAAATCTGGTAGGCCCGCTCGGCAATCTGCTGGTGTGTGGGATGGGCGGGCCGCTGAATAACAGCGGTACCGCTGCCCTTGGCCTCTGAGCGGCTCACGGCAGGCGTAAAAGGCGCTTTGGCGCCCGGGTTAAAAGAAATACTTGATCTACGTGGGGGCATAAACAACCTCCTTGTTCAGTGTCGCCGTTCGCATAAACCGTTGCCTTGGCTTTGTTTTCCGGTTTATCCGGGATAACTACGGCTTTCGCATACCCACCTGCATCTTACAAAGTTACGGGACGTAAGTCAAGCAAGATGAAAACAGGAATAAAATAAATTTCCGATTATCCTGATTCTTATTTGACTTGGTTTGCAAATTGATTACAATAGCCCAAAGTGTCTGTCAGATAATCAACTTTTCGGCGATGGGCAACAGCTTGAGGGCCGAGGCGGTGGGCGAAAAGCCCGCCCAAACAAGGCTGTAGCGGTGTTCGGTGGTTCGACGGGGCGGGAACTTTGTCGCGCGCGGCGCGGCGCATCGCCCACGGCAACTCCCAGGCATGGAGGGAGTCAATTCCATGCGCCGCTTGCTGTGATTTTTGAATCGAAACCGTGCGCCGGCGGCGCGTCGTCCGCCGGCACGGGGGTAAAAGTCTTTTGGGAGGAAACCATCCATGTATACCATGTTGAACCGCACCAACACGATCGCAGCTTTTCTTTCGCACAAGTACACTCGTTCCGGCCGCGCGAGGCGGCGGCTGGCCATTTTGAGTCTGGCCGTCTCCTTCGCCGCCGCCCATGTCGCGGTAGCGAGCATGGTGGACATTACAGGAACTCCCGGGGCCAATGGCACGGCAAGCCACCCCGACGGCGGTCCCGGCGGTAATGCTATCGCCAATGCCTCCGGCAACACGGATGCGAACAATACCGCGACCGCCACAGGCGGCGCGGGAGGTAGTGGACTGGGTGTTGGCGCGTTTGGCGGTAATGGCGGCGTAGCCACCGCTTCCGCCTCCGGAACTTCCACGGGCGGCGGCGATGTGAACGTTACCGCCAATGCGACCGGCGGCTCTGGCGGTTACGGAAGCAACGGCGCTTGGGGTGGCAACGGGGCTAATTCCATTTTGATGAATGCCGTCTCGGGTTCCACCACCGGCATGCTTACCCTTGCCCAGAACGCCACCGGCGGCTACGGCGGTGGTACCAATGGCGGCTACACTGGCTTTGTCGGCAAACCTGGAAATGGCGGCAACGCCTCTTCCACCATGGACCTCACATTTTCCGGGGCCGGTACGCCAAGCTACCTGATCGGCAATTCCAACGCTTATGCCGGCAGCGGCGGCAACGTCACCAACGGCGAATTAGTCATCGGCCGGGCCGGCCAAGCTGGAACTGCCCATGCTCAAATCAATCTCACCAATGTGGGCAATGTCAACGCCACCGCCACCGCCAACAACGGAACCCAGCACGGCAGCGATATCTACTCTTCTTTCGGCGATGGCCCTACCGGCAATGGCAACAGCGCCTACGCCAATGCTGAGGGTATCTCCACTGGCACGGGTTCCGCCGGGGGTTACAGCACTGTGACGGCCAATGCCACTGGCTCTTTCGGCGGCAATATATCCAATGGCATCAATTATGCTGGCATCGGCAACGGCGGATATGGCGGCAATGCCAACGCTGAGGCTACCGGCTCGGATGCTTCCTCCAACACCGTCACGGTCACCGCTAACGCGACCGGCGGCAATGGCGGCGGCGGCGCCGGTATCAGTAATGCCGGCGGTAATGGTGGCGCAGCCACCGCTTCCGCCTCCGGAACTTCCACGGGCGGCGGTAATGTGAGCGTTACCGCCAATGCGACCGGCGGATCTGGCGGTTACGGAAGCAACGGCGCTGGGGGCGGCAACGGTGGCTCTGCGTTTCTTGGATCATTTGGTTCCAGCGCCGTCTCGGGTTCCACTACCGGCAAGCTAATCCTTACCCAGAATGCCACTGGTGGGAATAGCGGCGGTGCCTTTGGCAACGATAATGCAGGCATGTCCGGCAACGCCTCTTCCATCATGGACATCGCTTTCTCCGGCGTTGGTACGCCAAGCTACCTGATCGGCAATTCCAACGCTTATGGCGGAATTAAATTAACCAACTTCGGTTGGTCTGGAGCCGCCAATGCGCAAATCAATCTCACCAATGTGGGCAATGTTAATGCAACTGCCACCGCAACCGGCGGCAATGGTGGCGGCGGCGCCGGTATCAGTAATGCCGGCGGTAATGGTGGCGCAGCCACTGCTTCCGCCTCCGGAACTTCCACGGGCGGCGGCGATGTGAACGTTACCGCCAATGCGACCGGCGGCTCTGGCGGTTACGGAAGCAACGGCGCTGGGGGCGGCAACGGCGATAATTCTTTCTTGATGAATGCTGTCTCCGGCGCCACCACCGGCAAGCTTACCCTTACCCAGAACGCCACCGGCGGCAACAGTGGCGGTACCTTTAACGGCAACAATACTGGCTTGGCAGGCGACGCCTCTTCCATCATGGACATCGCTTTCTCCGGCGTTGGTACGCCAAGCTACCTGATCGGCAATTCCAACGCTTATGCCGGCAGCGGCGGCAACGTCACCAGCACCAACGGCGAATTAGTCAACTTCGGCCGGGCCGGCCAGGCTGGAACCGCCCATGCTCAGATCAATCTCACCAATGTGGGCAATGTTAATGCAACTGCCACCGCCAACAACGGAACCCAGCACGGCAGTGACATCGGTTACTATCCTTCTGGCACTGCCGGCAATGGTAATACCGACACCGCCTACGCCAAGGGAATTTCGACCGGCACGGGTTCCACCGGGGGTTACAGCACTGTGACGGCCAATGCCACTGGCTCTTCCGGCGGCAATATATCCAATGGCATCAATTATGCTGGCAGCGGCAACGGCGGATATGGCGGCGAGGCCAACGCTGAGGCTACCGGCTCGGATGCTTCCTCCAACACCGTCACGGTCACCGCTAACGCGACCGGCGGCAATGGCGGCAAAGGCGCAGGTATCGGAAAGATTGGCGGTTTCGGCGGATTTGCCACCGCCACCGCCTCCGGAACTTCCACGGGCGGCGGTAATGTGAGCGTTACCGCCAATGCGACCGGCGGATCTGGCGGTTACGGAAGCAACGGCGCTGGGGGCGGCAACGGCGCCAATGCGTTTCTTGGATCATCTGGTTCCAGCGCCGTCTCGGGTTCCACTACCGGCAAGCTAATCCTTACCCAGAATGCTACTGGTGGGAATAGCGGCGGTGCCTTTGGCAACGATAATGCAGGCATGTCCGGCAACGCCTCTTCCATCATGGACATCGCTTTCTCCGGCGTTGGTACGCCAAGCTACCTGATCGGCAATTCCAACGCTTATGGCGGCAACGTCACCAGCACCAACGGCGAATTAGTCAACTTCGGCCGGGCCGGCCAAGCCGGATTCGCCGACGCTCAAATCAATCTCACCAATGTGGGTAATGTCAGCGCTACCGCCACCGCCAACAACGGAAACCAGCATGGCAGCAACACTTACGCCGGCGGCAATGCCGTAAACGGCAATACCGCCGCAGCCAACGCCGAGGGAATCTCCACCGGCACGGGTTCCGCCGGGGGTTACAGCACTGTGACGGCCAATGCCACTGGCTCTTCCGGCGGCAATATCCTCAATGGTATCTATGCTGCTGGAATCGGCAACGGCGGATCTGGCGGCAATGCCAACGCTGAAGCTACCGGCTCGGATGCTTCATCCAACACCGTCACCATCACCGCCAATGCGACCGGTGGCAATGGCGGTATCGGCCAAGGCATCGGTTATAGCGAGGGCGGTATCGGCCAGGGCATCGGTTATAGCGGTGGCAACGGCGGCGATGCCGTTGCCACGGCAACCGGCTCGTCTTCCGGAGCGGCGGTGGTGGATGTTACCGCCAACGCCACCGGTGGCAGCGGCGGAGTTGGTCTGCAAGGCGCCGGTGATGGCCGCAGCGGCTCCGGTCTGGCCGATGCTTATGGAACCGGCGCCAGCGGCCTGGTGAAAGCGACCGCGTCATCTAATTTTGATGGCATTGTCAACGTAACCGCCC
>JAJYDU010000178.1 GCA_021790475.1 Planctomycetota bacterium
CGGATACAACTTCAGCATGGCGTCGTTTTCGCGCTGCTTGGCCAGCAGGAAGGGGTCGGGCACGTCAAATTGCCGGAGATATTTCTGGCGGATCAGCCCCAGAACCTGCAAGTTCAATTCGCCGTATCGCCCGGGCGCCTTTCGGAGCAATTCGAGTTCGGCGGCCAGGGCGGCGCGGCAGGCTGTGGCCCGTGCGGCGCCGGCGGGACCATAGGTTTGGCCGGCCAGGCGGATGATCAGATCAAAATGCCAGACGAAATGGTCCAGCCAGTAATTACGAAACGCCGTATCCACCAGCATATTTTCCGTACAGGGATAGTATGCGGCGGGGTTCGAAAGCAATGAAAAAAAAGGCCGGGGCGGAGCGCCTTTTGTTTCGCGGACGCCGCCTGGCCCAGGGTTGGATTCCGGTCTGGCCGGCCAGGGAGCGGCGCCGGACGTTGGCGCACCGTCAGTTTGTAGAGAAGCGATATTCAAAGGCATGACGGTATTCCTCCCCCGGCGCAAGCATGATTGTGGGAAAATGAGGATGATGAACGGCATTGGGAAAGTGCTGCGTTTCCAGGCACACGCCGGAGTGTTGTGGGTAGGCGCCGCCAATCCCCTGGATGCCGCCGTCAAGAAAATTTCCGGTATAAAGCTGAACGCCCGGCTGCGTAGTGTAAACCTCCAGTATGCGGGCGGTTTGAACCTCGTGCAGGCGGGCGGCGAGGTGGAGCGGATCGGGACCCTGGCGTAGAACGAAGTTGCAGTCGTAACCGGGGGGAATTTCGCCCATGCGCCGACCGATGGGCGTGGGTCTGGTGAAATCAAACGGCGTTCCCGCCACAGAGCGAATCTCGCCGGTGGCGACGAGTTGGGAGTCGCTGGGCGTGTAATAATCGGCAGGGATAAAAAGTTCGTGGTCCAGAATGGTCCCGTTGCCGGCCCCGTGCAGATTGAAATAGTTATGATTGGCCAGGTTTACGGGCGTTGGCTGATCGGTTCGCGCCAGCATGTCGATTCGCAGGGTGTTCCTGGCGCGCAGGCTGTAAACCACCGTTACCCGCAGGTTGCCGGGAAAGCCCTCCTCGCCGTCGGGACTTTCGTATACGAATTCAACCGCCGGGTTGTCGGCGCTCTGGCGGGCGGCGGCTTTCCACACGCGCCGGGCCATGCCCTGTGGACCGCCATGAATCGCATTCAGACCGTCGTTGGGCGTAAGCGTATAAGTTTTTCCGCGATAACTGAAGGCGGCGCCGCGAATGCGGTTGACCACCCGTCCGACCATGCAGCCCAGATAGGGATGCGTGCGCAGGTAAGGCCCCAGCTCCGCGAAACCGAGTGCGACATCGGCGGTTTCGCCGTGGCGGTCCGGAACGTGTAACTCGGTGATGGTTGCGCCATAGGAGGCAAGTTTAACCACCATGCCGGCGCCGTTGGCAAGCGTGAAAAGTTCGACGGGTGTGCCGTCGGGGGTTTTACCGAACAGTGTTTGCTGGATTTTCATGCGGCTCATTATGAACCCTACCCGCCGGCGATACAACCGCGCCGTGCCGCACCGCCCGCCGCCGCGGGAGCGCCGGCGATTCTGTTATTCCCGCCATTGCTAAAGCCGCATGGTGGACTCCGCGGCGTCAAGTTCCACTCTTTTGAACGTGGCGCAACCGCGGTCTCTCCGCCGCCAGAGACGCCAACAGCCCGCCGATACCCAGCAAGGGAATGCATATATAGCCTCCAAAATGAACCAGGGTTCCGGCCATATAGGTTCCCGCCACGGTGGCGACGGCATTGGCCGCATTGTTAAGCCCCTGCGCCGCTCCCTGGCTGATCGGGCTTAGATCGGAAGTAAGCTCCGTACCGGTGACACTGATCACCGGCCAGGAAAGGACCACCAGCGCGAAGCCCGCCAGCGCCGCGCCGGTCGCCGCCGCTCCGGGTTTAAGCGTCATCAATCCCAGGAGCAGCAGAAAACCGATCAGCCGCATGGCGCGGCCAAGAAAGTAAATCAGTCCTGCGCCAAACCGCAAGGCCCATTGCCCCGCCAGATTGTAGAGCATGACGCCGCCGCCCGCGGCGAGGGCGTAGGTCAGTGAAGTGGCCGCCGGTGCAACGCCAAAGCTGGTTCGCATGAACAGCGGAAAATAGGCGAAGAAACCGGCCACGCCCAAGAATAAGAAGAACCAGGAGATAATAAATCGTCCGAAACGCGTAGGCAGCAGTTTCGGCAGATTTTTCAGTGCCGCCACATTCAGTACATGGAAATGCTTGAGCAACCCGCCTCCAAGCAGTTCCACGCGGGAGAATCGGGCCAGCTCATTGAATTGCAACCCCAGACCACGCTGGTTCGCGCCGGTTGCGAGGACGGGCTTGCCGCCGCCTTTGATTCCGCTTCGCGGAGCGCTCAAGAGTCCCAGGACCAGCCCGACCGCCAGCAGCCCCGCCCCGGTCCACAATCCCAACCGGTAGTTCACCGCCGCGAACATACCCGCCAGCAGCAATCCCGCGACCTGACCCGTTCCGTTAAACGTCTGCAACCAGCCAATCCGCGGCGTCCACTGTTCACGGGGGTGGAATTCCACCACGAACAGTGTGGCACAGGTCGCCACCGCAGCGCTTCCAGCGCCCATCAGCAGCGCCATCGGCAACCACCACAGCAAACCCGCCGCCAGCGGAAACGCCGCCAGCGCCGCCATTTCCAGGATAAAGCCTCCGAAAAATATCGGACGATATATTTTCCTGCGGTCCGCCAGGTTTCCCCAGAACGGCGAGGTGAGCGCGCCCAGATTGAATGCGCCCACCACATAACCCACCGTGGCCAGGCTGTGGGAAATCGCCTCCATCATCAGGGGAAGCAAAACCGGTATAAGCCCCGACGATACCGCCCCGAGCATCGCGTAGGAGCCATACCATGGCTCCAGCCAGCGGCGCGGCCCGCGAAGCGTATTCCAGAAAATATTTTCCACACTGGTCATGGTCTGGAGTCTATTGGAGAAAGCTCCGAGGCTTTCGCCGCCTTTTCAAACAAGCTCATAGTGAATTGAATAGCGGATTTGTCCGCACTGGGCAAATCGCGTGCGATGGAGGGCGCCCCGACAGCCCCCGGAATAGGCGATCACCCTTCGCCATTGTTCAGGCTATTCCTTGACCAGGCTAAGGGTACTTTCTAGCATAACGGCTCCTGACGCCGACATGGGGATTACCGATCCTAAGTCGTCGTGGCTGTGTTGTTGAACACAAGAAAGTGTTTCCATGACCGGAAAAAAGACGGTAGCGCAACTGAATGTCCGGGACCGGCGCGTGCTGGTTCGCGTTGATTTCAACGTGCCGCTGGATGAGAACTCTCATATTACCAATGATCGTCGTATTGTCGCGGCGCTGCCGACCATTCGGAACATTATTGAGCGGGGTGGCAAAGCCATTCTCCTGAGTCATTTGGGACGGCCCAAGTCCGGACGGGATCCAAAACTTTCGCTCGCGCCCGCCGCCGTTCGCCTTGGCGAACTCCTGCACAAGCCGGTCCAGATGGCGCCGGACTGCATCGGATCCGCGGTGGAGACGCTGTCGCGGCAAATGGGCGCCGGCGAAGTGCTGATGCTGGAAAATACCCGCTTTCATAAAGGTGAGGAGAAAAACGATCCGGCTTTTGTGGCCGAACTGGCCGGGCTGGGCGATCTTTACGTCAACGACGCCTTTGGCGCCGCCCACCGCCGACACGCTTCCACCTATGGCATACCGGCGCGGTTGGGGACCGGCAGGCGGGTCATTGGATTTCTGATTGAAAAGGAACTCAAGTTCCTGGGCGATGCGCTGGAGCGGCCGGCGCGGCCCTTTGTGGCGATTCTCGGCGGCGCCAAAGTTTCAGACAAAATCGCGGTGATTGAGAACCTGCTGCGGAAGGCCGATCTGGTTTTGATCGGCGGCGCCATGGCCTATACCTTCTTCCTGGCGCAGGGGAGAAAGATTGGTAAATCGCTCTGCGAAAAGGGCCAGATCCATCTGGCGGCCCAGCTGCTCGCCCAAGCCCCGAATAAGTTGATCTTGCCGGTGGATACTCTCATCGCTTCGGAAATTTCCGATACCGCCGCCACCGAGGTCACGTCGGACGCCATCCCCGACGACAAGGAAGGACTGGACATCGGCCCACGGACGATCGAACTTTACCGGGAAAAAATCGACAGCGCCAAAACTGTTGTCTGGAACGGACCGATGGGGGTATTCGAAAAGAAACCCTTCCAAAACGGTACCCGGGCCGTGGCCGAAGCGCTCGGACGCATCACCGCCCGCGGCGCGACGACGATCGTCGGTGGCGGAGATTCCGCTTCCGCTCTCGAACAGTTTCACCTGGCCGACAAGGTAACGCACGTATCAACCGGCGGCGGCGCCAGTCTGGAGTTCATGGAAGGTCGCGGCTTCGAGTGCCTGGACATACTGGATGCCCGGTAAATTTCCACACGGGGCTCGTGCGCCGGTAGGCGGGAATGTTTCATGAGCAACAACGTATTCTTGCGGCCGCCGCATCTGCCCTTGGTGGCGCCTTCCGTACTTGCCGCCGATTTCGGCCGGATCGCGCAGGAAGCGATGGACGTTCAGTGCGCCGGGGCCGATCTGCTGCATATCGACGTGATGGACGGGCACTTTGTTCCGAATCTTACGATGGGACCGGATATGGCGCTGGCGCTGGCGCGATCCTGCCAGCTCATGCAGGATGTGCACCTGATGG
>JAJYDU010000179.1 GCA_021790475.1 Planctomycetota bacterium
GCGCCAACACCTTGGCCAACGGCCACACGGACCACACCCGGCGACATAGCACCCGATGAAAATCGCTCCAGTGTCCCCGCGCCAAGGGTCCGACCGCACGCAGCATGCCGGTCACTGTGCGGTGCCGCAACGACAATATCGCGCCGAGCATCAAGACTACGGCACGGTTGAAAGTTGGGCGGGTGAAGGCTATAGAGAATGCCGAGATCAGCGGCTCCGCCGCCTTGGGCATACGAAACATATCGGACTCCTTTCCGGTTCGCACGGTTGTCGTTACCAGCGAATGTACGGGGGAGTCCGATCCTTTAAAGTCTGCCATCAAAAATATACACCTGGAAAATGGCAAAAGTCGAGCTAAGAGATACATTTCGGATCGCTGGAATCGGCCACACTTGACCCTACCCAGGAACCTGGCCCGAAAATTTTCGAGCATCCCGCCCCGGCCACCGGCCATCTTCGCGATCGGTCAGCGCGGGAATTGTACTCCATCGGCGGGTAGAATAATGGCATGTTCACAGGGTTGGTACAAGCGGTTGGACGAATCAGGCAAATGCGGGAAACGCCGGCGGGGAAAAGGATCGTCGTCGATCTGGCGGAATTGGGCCAGGCGAAGGCCGCGCCAATCAAACTCGGCCAGAGCATTGCCGTTTCAGGTGTGTGCCTGACGGTGGTCGAATTGCCGGCGCCGGCAGCGGCGGGTTTTGATGTGGTCGCTCAAACTCTGCGCCAAACCACGCTCGGAACTAAAAACACCGGCGATGCGGTGAATCTGGAGTTGAGTTTGTGTGTCGGCGACGCCCTGGGCGGGCATTTTGTACAGGGACACGTCGAGGACATAAGCCGCGTGCTGCGGGTGGAGGCGAATCCCGCCGACTGGATGGTCACATTCGAGTTGCCCCCCGCGTGCCGGGAAGCGATTCTTCCCCGGGGAAGCGTGGCGATTGATGGCGTGAGCATGACGGTGGCCGGCGTTGACGGCGATTGCTTTCGTGTCGCGGTAATTCCTGCCACGCGCGAAAAAACCACTCTGGGACTGCTGCGCGGCGGCGAAATAGTCAACATTGAAAGCGACATTCTCACTCGCACGGTGGTGTACTGCCTGGCGCGGTTCGGTCGCGGAAGTTTTTTACCCGGAACCGGGCCTTGGGAACCGGAACCGACTGGAACCAATCCATGAGCGCAGCAGGAGAATACTTGCCGACCATTGGCGTTACGATGGGTGATCCCGCCGGCGTGGGGGCGGAGGCGATCGTCAAGGCGCTGGCTGATCCGGCGATCCGCCGGCAGGGCCGTTTCGTGGTTTTCGGATTTAATGAACTGATGGCGTATTGCGCCGATCTGGCGGAATTGGAACCATTCTGGTGGCGCGATCAGCATGAAAAAATTCGGTCCTACGATCATGACGTGGTGGTGCTGGATTACGACGAATACTCGTTCCTGGGAATGGACGTCAAAGCGCCCTCGAAAGAGTGCGGAATGGCGTCGATGCGTTTCGTGCTCGATGCCTTGGAGGCGGCCAAAAAACGCCGGATCGACGCCCTGGTCACCGGTCCGATCTGCAAGGAAAGCTGGCGGCTTGCCGGTTACCACCGCTGGCCCGGGCACACGGAGTTGCTCGCCGAGCGAACCGGCGCGCGCCGTTACGCCATGATGTTTGTCGCCCCGCCGCGCGATGCCCCGGCGGCCTCCGCCGCGGGAACGCCCGGCGCCGCCAATGGCCTTTTCGCTTCCCACAAAGGCCTGCGCGTGGTGCTGTGCACCATTCACGAGGCCCTCTTTGAACTGCGGCACAGTTTCAAAATTGGAACGGTCTTCGACCCGATTGATTTGGCGCATCGCGCGCTGCGCGAATGGTTCGGAATCGAAAATCCCCGCATGGCGGTCTGCGGCCTCAATCCGCACGCCGGTGAAAACGGACAGTTCGGCGATGAAGAAAAACGGATCATCGCGCCGGCGATTCTCATGGCCCGCCAGCAGGGAATGGACGTTCAGGGCCCCTTTCCCGCGGACAGCATCTTCCACAAAGCGGCCCAGGGGGCGTATGACCTGGTGGTCGCCATGTACCATGACCAGGGACTGATACCCGTCAAACTGCTGGATTTTGGGGGAAGCGTGAACCTGACCCTTGGCCTGCCCATTGTCCGGACCAGTGTGGATCACGGAACGGCTTTCGATATCGTGGGAAAAAACAAAACGGATCCGGCAAGCATGAAGGCCGCCCTGGCCATGGCCTGCCGCATCGCCCGGCGGGTTCATGCCGAGCGGGTGCGCAACGCCGCCGGATGAG
Source organism: Planctomycetota bacterium (assembly GCA_021790475.1). Taxonomy (GTDB): domain Bacteria; phylum Planctomycetota; class Phycisphaerae; order WQYP01; family WQYP01; genus JAKBMM01. The sequence goes on from JAJYDU010000179.1 coordinate 2,288, forward strand.
AATAAATTTGCAATTGCTTCCAATCCATCGGCCTCACTGCTCCTCAAATCCATAATTTTCAAACTTCAACGTCCGGCAGTTTTCAGTTACATCGCGAACCGCCTTATCTGATGCGCCCTCGGCCAGATCGGCGTGGATTTCTATGGTGATTTCGACGTTTGCGCCCACCAGGCCGGTCAGGTGCTGGACCACCTCCTCGGCGATCCGTGCGGCATCGCGGCCGAGGCGAAGCGGGTCCACCTTCACCGCGCCGTGGAAGCGGCGGAGATAGGGGTAGGGAAGACCGCTATTATTGCGGTCTCCCCTCCCTCCGAACCGGACTGGGGGATTTTCCGCATCCGGCTCTCCAGTCAATGGGCTCCTTTCAGAGACTCACAAACGCTTTGCTGGGCTTTGGTCAGTGAATACAGACCCAGTTCATTGAAATAGGCGTTTACCATGATTGGTATCGCTACCGGATAGCTGTCCAGCGAATTTATTAAATTGGAAACTGAACGCACAGAAATTTGGTTCCGGGCCGGTAATCGTGCCGCCGGACTTCCATTGATCAATCTTCGTTGGATAAAACTTTACCGTACGCCATACCACGGTTATATGCGGGGGAAAACTTCCTTACGAGGTAGATAAACAGGCCGACTTCAACCCGCATCGGCTACCTTGCACCGGCGTTTATGGCGGGGCAATTAGCGAACGTCCGGACCGTCTGGTCGCGGTACTTCCGTCTTACTAAAGTCGCCCCGCTCGGCATGGTTGTGACCACAACAGAGCCTGCCCTTGCCTTCCATGTCAGACCCCGCAGGGAAGGCATGGGCGGGCGAACTGGACGGCGAATCGGCCAGTGATCCGCGCCGGCCGAAGCCGGAGCAATCCGCCGTGATGGAAGCGGAGTAACGCGCGGCGTCTGGCGCGCCGTCTGATGCAACATTTATATTACCGTTTCTCCCCGGGCTCGCCCAGAAAATTGCAACACCCGCATAACCGGATCAAGCGCCGTCGCTTACAATAGTCGGAGATTGACGCGGGCGAGTTCCCCCGACAATAAGGGCCTGTCCGGACAGGCTCTAAACCGGACATGAGAATCGGAACTATGGATGTTAAAGACCGTTTCAAGAAGATACAGGATCGCATTGCCGCGGCCGCGGCGCGCTCCGGTCGAAATATCCACGACATCACCGTGGTTGCCGTGACCAAGTACGCCGCCATGGCGCAGATTCAGGAGTTGATTGCAGCCGGCCATTATGATCTGGGCGAAAGCCGGGTTCAGCAGCTGCAACTTCGCGCCGCGGATGTAAAACGGTGGCTCAGGGAAGGCGACTCCCCCCCCTCTTCCCGCGCCGGAGCGAATCAACTGGCACATGATCGGCCATCTGCAGCGCAACAAAGCGGCGTTGGCCCTGTCGCTGGCCAAACTGATACACAGCGTGGACACCCTGCGCCTGGCGGAAGAACTAAATACCCTGGCCAAACGCCACGGGCGAATGGCCCAATTGTTGCTGGAGATCAACACCACCGGAGAAGAAAACAAATACGGCATGGCGCCGGCGGCGGCCCGGCCGATGGCGCGCGCGATCCACACAATGGAAAACGTGCGGTTGCTGGGTTTGATGACCATGGCCCGGCAATCGGAGAATCCGGAGGAAGCCCGCCCGGCTTTCGCGCGCCTGCGGAATCTATATGAAGATATTCTCCGCGAAAAATCCGCCGGTCCCTGTTTTACACACTTATCCATGGGCATGAGCGGAGACTTTGAGGTGGCGGTGGAGGAAGGGGCGACATTGGTTCGCATCGGAACGGCCTTGTTTGGAGCGGATTCCGGGCGTATGGCATGAACCCCGAAAGCGGGAAAGCCAACCAACCAGGGGAAAACACGAATACGCAGTGTTGTGCATTTGAATATATGCCCGGAACAGGGGACGAACATTATGGAAAGATACCTGAAAAACAGGCAGTTTCAAAATCAGTCGCCGCAGAGTCCGCAGCATTCCAGCCGGTTTCCGATTTGGGCCTGATCGTGGAACGTTGGCCTTCGCTGCCGGAACATATCAAGCTGGCGGTCTTGGCGTTGATACGCTGCTGGCGAGGAAGCTAATCAGTCAAGCTGTATAAGCAGTGGCCATTGTCGTTGCACTCTTTCTTAGTAAAAGTATTGCCCGATGCGTTATAGCGTTGGAGAGAGGCTTTAACCTGATGTATTTCCAGCGGTTGCAGAGCCCCAG
>JAJYDU010000032.1 GCA_021790475.1 Planctomycetota bacterium
GCCACACCACGCTGGGACTTTCCAATGTCTCCTTCGGACTCAAGCCTTACGCCCGGCTGGTGATTAACAGCGCTTTTTACAGCGAATGCGTGCAGGCCGGGCTGACCAGCGCCATCGTACACGCGAGCAAAATTCTCCCGCGTAATAAAATTGATCCCGAACATTACCAGTGGGCCCTGGACCTGATCTACGATCGCGCGCGCGAAGGATATAACCCCTTGGCGCTCTTAAGCGCGCTGGGCGCCCCCGTCCGCGCGGCCGAATCGACCGAACAGCTTCCGCTGGAGGAAAAACTCAAGCGGCACATTATCGACGGCGAGAAGCAGAATCTGGCCCGGCACCTGGACGAAGCGCTGCGGGAACACCCGCCCCTGCGGATCATCAACGATTTTCTGCTGGCGGGAATGAAAATCGTCGGCGATCTTTTCGGCAGCGGACAGATGCAGCTTCCGTTTGTGCTCCAGAGCGCGGAAGTGATGAAGGCCGCCGTCGCCCACCTCCAGCCGCACATGCCCAGAATGCAGGGGCAAAGCCGCGGCAAACTGGTGCTGGCCACCGTCAAGGGCGACGTGCACGACATCGGCAAGAACCTGGTGGATATTATTCTCTCGAACAACGGCTACACGGTATACAACCTGGGTATCAAGCAGCCGATCGCCAATGTGATCGCGGCGGCCAGGGAACATGACGCGCACGCCATCGGCCTTTCCGGTCTCCTGGTCAAATCCACCCTGGTGATGCGCGAGGACCTTACCGAACTCAATCGCCTGGATATCCATATTCCGGTTCTGCTGGGCGGGGCGGCCTTGACACGCAAATATGTAGAAGGCGAACTAAGGGACATTTACCGCGGACCGCTGTTCTACGGTAAAGACGCCTTTGAGGGACTCAAGATCATGGACCACGTGGCCGCGGGAAAAACCGATGAAATTCTTTCGGCCGCGGGCGGATCGCCCGACCGCGCCGCGACCCGCAGCCGCACCGGCGGCGCAACGACGGCCCCCGGCGTCCGCGGGAGCGAACCAGCCGCCAGGCCATCCACCGGCGACTCCATCGGCTCGGGCATTCGTCGCGACCATCCGATTCCACCAATTCCTTTCTACGGCGCCCGCGTGATCCAGGATATTCCCCTGGAATCCGTATACCCGTACATCGACGAGGTCGCCCTTTTCCGCGGCCAGTGGCAATTCAAGAGCGGCGCCATGGGGCGCGACGAATTCCGGCAATGGACCGAGAAAACCGTCCGCCCGATTTTCCAGCGCATCAAACAAAAGTGTAAAGATATGAACCTGCTCCAGCCACAGGTGGTGTACGGCTATTTCCCGGCGCAAAGCGAAAAAAATGATTTGATCATTTATCGCGCGGATCAAAAGACCGAGATTCTGCGCTTCCACTTCCCCCGCCAGACGGATCGCAAACGCTGGTGCCTGTCGGACTTTTTCCGTCCGGTTGAATCCGGCGAAATGGATGTGGCGGCGCTGCAATGCGTCAGCGTCGGACCGAAGGTAGCGCCCTACGAACGAGCGCTTTTTGAACAAGGCGACTTCCAGGAATATCTGTACATTCACGGCATAGGCGTGCAGACGGCCGAAGCACTGGCGGAAATGTGGCATCAGCGCATCCGGCGGGAACTGGGCATAGCCGGGCACGACGGCCCGACCATGCGCGATATTTTCGCCTGCCGCTACCAGGGCTGCCGGTATAGTTTCGGTTATCCGGCCTGCCCGGACTTGCAGGATGAAGAAAAACTCTTCGCCCTGCTGGATCCGTCCCGCATCGGCTGCACGCTCACCGAGAACTGGATGATCCAGCCGGAGCAGTCCACCAGCGCCCTGGTGGTCCATCATCCCGCCGCCCGCTATTTCAACGTGGGGTAGGCGCGTTCGCAAATCCGCCGTACGCCGGCGATGTCTCCGGGGCGCGCCGGAAAACACGATGGCCAATGGTATAATGTTCGGGTACGATCCGGACGGAAGCGTCCCCGGGGCCGGGCCGGGGAAACGTCGAGCTTAGTATCATATATAAAGGTGTATGAAATGATAACCGGCAAACGGGATGTGCCCCAGGCGCAACTCGCCGCGTTCCGCCGACGAAATCATATCCGCCGGCTGGCGCTTTTCGGGTCGATCATTCATCTTTTTTTATGGCCGTAACCCGTCCAACTTTCCATGAATCGTGGTATCGCGTGGCGCCGCTCAAACCCCGCCTGCGGGCCACCGTCCGCGTGTCGCGCCAGTTTTTTCGCGGGCGGCAGTGGTACGTGCTGCAGGACCAGGCCAACAACGCTTTTTTCCGCCTGAATCGCGCGGCTTATCGTTTCATCGGTCTGCTCGACGGACGCCGCACGGTCGAAACGGCGTGGGAATTCTGCGGCCGGGAATACTCCGATGAAGCGCCCACCCAGCCGGAAGCGATTCAACTGCTCGCCCAGCTTGCCTCCAGCAATCTGCTCGAAGTCGAACTGGCGCCGGATACCCAGGGCATGTTCGAGCGTTTTCGCAAACGCCGCCGGCGGGAAATGCAAAACCGCATGATGAATCTCCTGTTTCCCCGCTTCCCGCTGCTGGACCCGGATTTGTTTCTGGACCATATGGCGCCGCTGCTCGGTTGGATTTTCACTTGGCCGGGGTTGGCGCTTTGGTTGGCGCTGCTGGCCGCGGGCGTATACAGCCTGCTGAACCAGGGACCGGGCGCGGGCCATCTGCTACGGGATGTATCGACGATTTTGCGACCGGACAACTGGCTGCTGTTATACGCCGCCTTCATTGTGGACAAGATCTGTCACGAATTCGGCCATGCCATCGCCTGTAAAAAATTCGGCCGCGACGCCGGCGGCGGGGGCGAAGTGCACGTGATCGGCCTGATGCTGCTGGTATTCACTCCCGTGCCATACGTGGATGCTTCCAGCGCCTGGCTGCTGCCGAGCCGCTGGCGCCGGGCCGTTGTCGGCGCCGCGGGGATGTGGGTGGAATTGGCGTTGGCGTCCATTGCCGCGATCCTATGGGTCCATACATCGCCGAATTCCACCCTCCATGCCTTCTGCTACAACCTGATGTTCATCGCCAGCGTGGCCACCGTGATCTTTAACGGTAATCCATTTCTGCGTTATGACGGTTATTATATTCTTTCCGACCTGGTGGAAATTCCGAATCTACTGGGTCGTTCCCTCTCTTACGCCGCCCATCTGATCAAACGTTATATATGGACCGTGCCGGAAGCCATCGATCCGAGCGAAACTTGGGGGCAGCGGATATGGCTGCTGGTTTATCTGGCGGCCGCGGGCGTGGTGCGGGTGCTGGTATCGCTGGGCATTCTGATTTTTCTGGTCCGCAGTCTGCACAACTATCCGCAGATCATGCTGCCGGTGGCCGTGATGGTGGTGGCGGGTTTCGCGGCGTGGGTTATCGTACCGCTGGGACGATGCGTCTGGTATCTGGCCGCCAGCCCCGAATTATCGCGCCGTCGGTCGCGGGCGGTAATAACCAGCCTGGCCGGAGTGCTGGTTCTTCTGGCGGCCCTGGGACTTTGGCCCGCACCGGATCATTGCCGGGTGGAGGGAGTCGTCCGGCCCGTCCATGCGTCAAAAATTTTCGCCCGCACCGCGGGCTTTATAGACTGGACTCTGCCCACGAACACCGCCGTCCACGGCGGCCCGCGGGGAACCGTGCTGCTTCGTCTGCGGAATCCGTCGCTGGCGGCGGAGCAAATCAAACTACAGTCCCAGCTGGCGCAACTTGTCATCCGCCGCAACAAGGCCCGGGCCGGTAAAGTCGCCATGGAGCAGATTCTCACGCATCGCCTTCGGGCCGTACGAGATCAACTGGCCAATCTGAATCACCGGATCGCCGGTCTTACCCTGCGCGCACCGATCGCCGGCAGATGGATAGCGCCGAAACTCACGGAGAAAATCGGCGGCTATCTGCAGCAGGGCCAACCGGTGGGAAGGGTGGCGAGCCAGTCCCGGCGCTCCGGAATCCAAATTTTAGCCGCAGCCAGCCAGGACCTGGCGGCGCGCGTTATCAACTCCGGATCATCGCAGGTTCAAATACGCCCCCTGGGCCGCCCCGGAATGCTGCTGCGGGGCGGAATTATCCGCATTCTGCCCGCCGGTCAATCCCGCCTTCCTTCGGCGGCTCTTGGATACACCACCGGCGGTCCCATCGCCATCAATCCCCAGGACGCCACCGCGCGCCGCGCCGCGGAGCCATATTTTGAACTTTTCGTGCGGCCGCGGATCCCGATAGCCATCGGGGCCGTCTGGTTGTCCGGTCAGCGCGTGATGGTGCGCATCGCGCTGCCGGCCAAACCGTTGTTGTGGCAGGGGTGGAACGCTCTGCACCGCTTATTGAATCCACAAACCGGGACGTAGCCAGGGATGAACAGGTCATGACCGCAACCGCCCCACACGTCTGGCGAAAACTATCCCGCCGCGTTCCGCTGACCGGCGGGATGGAAATTCCGCGCGGCGCCGACGCCGCCTGGCACTGGGCGGCCGGTGCGATCGGCCACCTGGTTCCGCGCCGTGGATGGTATTTTCACCAGGCTCGGCGCGTACTGGCCCTGGCTGACTCCACCCGCCACCTTTCCGACGCCCGTCTGCGCCGGTTGCTGACACACTTTGCTCTGCGGTTCCGCCTGGGCCGCGCCAATCCCGATAGCCATCGGGATCGCCTGGTGGCGTTGGCTCTGCTTCGTCAGGCCGCCGCCCGGCTCTTACAAAAGGAACCCTTTTGCGAACAAATCGCCGGGGCCTTGGCACTCTACGATGGTTGCCTGGTCGAAATGGCCACCGGGGAAGGCAAATCGCTCACCGCCACCCTGCCGGCGATTATGGTCGGCTGGGCCGGTCACGGTTGCCACGTCATCACCGTCAACGATTACCTGGCGCGCCGCGATGCCGAAGAATTCGCCCCCTTTTATCAATTCTGCGGCTTGCGGGTGGATTACATCGAACAGGAGATGGAACCCCGGCGGCGCCAACTTGCCTACGCCGCCGACGTCACTTACCTGACCAACAAGGAGGTATGCGCCGATTTTCTCCGTGACCGGCTGGCTCTGGGGGGCGAGGGCCGGCTGGCCGGCGCTCTCTTACGCCTCGGGAACAGTGCGGCCCGCCGGCAAGTGCAGCGCGGCCTGCATTTTGCCATCGTCGATGAAGCCGATTCCGTTCTCATTGATGAAGCCGTCACCCCGCTGATCATCTCCAGCGACCATGGCGACGAGAATCAACTGCAAGCCTATCAGCAAGCCCTGCGACTGGCCGAGGCGCTGGAGTCGCCGCGTGATTATCGGCTCGAGAGGCGCCACCGCCAGGTGGAATTGACCGATCGCGGCGCCCGCCGCCTGGCCGAACTGCTGGAAAATCTCCCCGGAATCTGGCGCCATCGCCGCCGCGGCGAGGAACTTGTGGTGCAGGCTCTGACCGCGAAGAATTTTTTTCTCCGCGACAAACATTATGTTATTCAGAATGAGAAGATCATTATTGTCGATGAATACACCGGCCGGCTCATGCCCGACCGGTACTGGCGCGACGGCATCCATCAAGCCGTCGAAACGCGGGAAGGACTGGCCGTTCACGCGTCCAAAGAAACGCTCGCCCGCATCAGTTACCAGCGGTTTTTCCGCCTGTATGAGAAATTCTGCGGCATGTCCGGTACACTGGCCGAGACCCGCGCCGAGCTTTGGCACATTTACCGTCGTCCGCTGGTGGTCTTACCGCAACACCGCCCGTGTATCCGCCGGCGTTTTCCCGTCCACGTCTGGTCCGCCGAGCGGCACAAATGGTCCGCCGTACTGGAGGAAATCCGCCGCCTGCACGGCGCCGGCCGGCCGATCCTGGTAGGCACGCGCAGCGTCCAGGTCAGCGAGCAGCTGAGCCGCGCTTTGACCGCAGCCGGCCTGGAACATTGCGTTCTCAACGCCGTTCGCCATGCCGAGGAGGCGCAGATTATCGCCGCGGCGGGCAAGGCTGGCCGCATCACAGTAGCCACCAATATGGCGGGCCGCGGAACGGATATTCGCCTGGATCGCGAAGCGCTTGCCGCCGGCGGTCTGCATGTGATCGCGACGGAATTTCATGAGGCCGGCCGCATTGACCGCCAGCTCGCCGGCCGCGCCGGCCGCCAGGGCGATCCCGGCTCATCCGCGGTGTACGCCTCGCTGGCGGATCATTTATTTATCACCCATGCGCTGCCGCCGGCGCGGTTATCCGGACGCATCGCGGGAAACAGAGAATTCCGGCGACCGTCGGGACTGCCGGCATGGCTGGGTGGGTTATTGGCCTGGTTTGCCCAGTATCGGGCCACCCGGCTCTCCCGCCGGCAGCGGAAATCCGTCGCTCTGGCGGACCACTGGCTCGATGAATCGCTGCACTTCGCCGGTCCGGAGATATAACACGGTGGCGCGAACGCCTGCCGCCCCTGGCGCCGGCGAGGCGATACGGGGGAGCGACAATTTTTTCATTTCACAATCCCCTCGGACCGAGATAGAATATATGGGTTCAAGGAGTTTGCCGGCCATGACATGGCTTGACTCCCGCCTGGAAGAACTCGCCCGCCAGTTGGCGTTTACACCCGCGCGCAAGCGCCGGGAACAGCTTGCCTGCGCCCGGCAACTTCTGGCCGACATCGATCCGGAAGAAGAATATCCGTGGGAGTTTGTCGTTTACAGGATCACCGGCCATCGACCGCTCGCCGCGGCGGATGACCGCCTTGCCGGAAGTGTGTTATTGGCCGACATCTCCTGCCTGGTGGAAAGCATATCGGGCACACTGGACATTTCCGTGCGCGAAGCGCCGGAAGAAGTGCTTTCGCTCGAAGAGGTTATGCGCCGCTTCAACGTGTCGAGCAAAACCATACAGCGCTGGCGGCGGCAGGGCCTTGTCGCGATGCGTTACAGCTATCCGGAAGGTCCGCGGCGCCTTGGTTTTCTTTCCAGTGACGTGGTCCGTTTCAGCCGGCGCAACCGCGAACAAATTGATCGCTCCGCCCGTTTCCGCCAGCTTACCGCTGAGGAAAAGGAGCGGATACTGCGCCGCGCCGCGCGGCTGGCCGTGCACTGCCGCTGTTGCCTGCGGGAGATTTCCCGGCGAATCGCCCGGCACATGAACCGCAGTCCTCAAACCATCCTGTGCGTCATTCGCCGCCATGACCGGAGCCATCCGGAATCCGCCATTTTCACCGCGCCATCCGCTCCCCTGACGGCGCCGGACCGGCGCATCATCATGGAGTGTTTCGATCGTGGAATTTCGGTCGATTGCCTGGCCCGCCGCTATTGCCGTACGCGATCGAGCATTTATCGGGTGGTCAGCCAGGAAAAGGCGCAGCGCGTCAAGAACCTGCCGATTCGGTTTGTCACCAACCCGCTTTTTGATCTGCCCGACGCCGAAGATGTCATTCTACGTGTTCTCTCGGAACAGGCCGCCCGCGAAAACGCCGTGCCGCCCCCGACCGGCGCCAACAACGACATCTGGAGCCGAGTTCCCGCCAACGTGCCTCTCTATGTGGCGGAAGCGTTCCGCCAGCCCCTGATGCCGTGCCCGCTGGTGAGAGACGCTTTCCGCCGCATGAATTATCTTAAAGCCCGCGCCAGCCGGCTGCAGGCGCAGCTCGACGTGCACGGCGCCCGTGTGGAGGATGTGGCCGCGATTGAAGACCTGCTCGCCCGCGCCGGCGCCATCCGTAACGAGATTCTTCAGGCCCACCTTCGCGTGGTGGTGCACGTGGCCCGGCGGCACCAGCACACGGGCGAGAATCTTTTCGAGTTGATTTCCGACGGCAACTTGTGGCTGATGCGGGCCGTGGAAAACTATGACTTCGCCCGCGGCGTCAAGTTCACGACCTACCTGACCTATGTACTGATGAAGAATTTCGCGCGTCGCCCCGGCGAGCGGCGCAATCCCAACGGCCATCGGGAAGCACGGTTAATCCTCGCCCAGGATTCGCTGCTGGATCAGCTCGGCGCCGCGGAGGATCCAAATATTCCCGACGCCGTCGATATGCTGATGCTCCAGGGCCGGCTGGCCGATGCGCTGGCCTGCCTGCCGCGTCGCGAGCGCGATCTGCTGGCGGCTCACTATGGCCTGGAGGCGGGGCAGGGGCCGATGAGTCTCGCGCGTATTGCCGAACGCATGGGAATCACAAAGGTTCGTGTTCGTCAGATTGAGCAGCGCGCCTTGCGGCGTTTGCGGCGTATTTTGCGGGTTACGCCGGAGCAAACAGCACTCGCCGGGGCGGTTTGCGGCCAACCCCGGCGCGCCGGGGACGCGGCGTTTGGCGGAGAAAACGGCCGGAACCCCGCAATTGCGGCGCAGCCGCCGGAGCGGGGCTTGCGGCGAAGCCGGAATGAGTCGCCTACGGATATAATGTTTGCGCATCAATTAAACGATATATCCGAAATCGCCCGTTCTGAAAACAAATTGTCATCCTGCTCCCCGGTCGTTTCCGGCCCGGGGTAACGGGAGTTCGGGATAAGGAATGTTGTAAACCATTGCCTGGCCGCGTGTGACGATTTTTACGGATGCAAATTATGGGGGACAAAATTGCGAACCGCGGTTTTTCGCGGCAATCGGAAGAGACAATTGGAGCAGGAAATCTCGAAAATCGGTCTAAATCGCGATTTCTTATCCTGAACTCGCGCTAATCAAGTTTTCAATTAAAAACTTGCCATTTTGCCGCTCCGAGCCGATACTTGAGTCATGATCGCATCCCGCCATTCACCTTCCCAGTCACGCGGCGTTGCCCGCCTGGTTCGCCGTCGCATTGAGTGCGGCGGCGAACGGTTGTGGCGATTTGAGGACTTCGGCGACCTGCCTTTCACCGCCTTGGCCAAGGCCCTGTCGCGGCTCACGCGCGCTGGCGCGATCCACCGGGTCGGCAGGGGAGTCTATTACCGCAGCCGGCCAACCGCCTTCGGCCGCGGCAAGCCGAACCCCGCTGCGATCCAGCGGCTTTCCGCACGGTTAATGGACATTTTCCCATCCGGGATTGCCGCCGCAAATCTCCTGGGATTCACGGCGCAGAACGCCCGGAACAGTAAAATCGCCGCCGGCGCCATGCGCTTGCCACACAAACTCATCGGCCATGAGACGGTCATCCATATCCGGCGACCGGAAGCCTGGGCGAGCCTTTCCGAAACCGACGCCGCATTTCTCGATTTTCTAAGACATGCAGGCCGGGCGAGCAAATTATCGCCGGAGGAAACGGTCCGCAGAACTGTGGAGCTGGTGTCCGAACGCGGGCGTTTTGAGCGTTTGCTTCAAGTGGCGGATTCCGAGCCGCCGCGCGTACGCGCGATCCTTGGCGCGCTGGGCGAGCAGCTCCAGAAAAGCCCCACGGCATTGCGGCGGCTGCGGGATTCTTTGAACCCGTCATGTACATTCGTTTTTGGAAATCTCGCCGGGCTTCCGTACGCGCGCGCCTGGCGGGCGAAGAAGCTTCGGCGCGACCGTACGAACATTTGCGATGATGCAGGTTCTCAATGACAGAACGGCTCTCGTCACCGGCGCCAGCGCCGGTATCGGGCGGGCGATTGCGCAGGACCTTGCGGCCCACGGCGCCCGCGTGGTGGTTTCGGCCCGCCGCCTGGATCGGCTGAATGATCTCGTCGCCGAGATCGAAAAAGCCGGCGGATCGGCGCTGGCCGTACCGGCGGACGCCGGCGATGCCCGGCAGATCGACGCGCTGCTGGAGAAGACCCTTGCCTGGGATCATCGGCTTGCCATTGTCGTGGTGAACGCGGGTCGCGGTCTGGCCGGCGGTCTGTTATCCAGCGATCGGAGTCAATGGGAAGCCATGTATCAGGTCAACGTAATGGGAGCAGCGCATTTGATGCGCCAAGCCGGCGCAATTTTTGTCCGGAGAGGCCACGGCGACATCGTCGTTCTCGGTTCGGTCGCGGGTCATCACATTTCCCCCTTCAGCGGATTTTACGGTTCGAGCAAATGGGCGCTCGCCGCCGCCGCCGAAGCGATGCGGCGCGAGGTATGCGATAAAGGAGTTCGTGTGACCACGATCAAACCGGGGATTGTCGCGAGCGAATTTCAGGCCGTGGCCGGTTACAACACTGAGAATTTTACCAAATGGGTGAAAAAGTTCGGCCCGATGCTTGAACCCGCCGATGTCGCCCGCGCCGTGAGTTTTATTGTCGCGCAACCGGCGCGCGTGCATATCAGTGAATTGGTGATTCGCCCCACCGGCCAGGACTATCCCTGAAAATCGTTTCACGCTCCCGGCGCCGGCGGTTAGAATAGTCCGCGGGCAGCGCGGAAAATGAGGTAAAGATGCATGACCGCGGAATTTGAACAGTCTGGACATGCCGGTCCACCGCCACCAGAGGGACCGGAACAGAAAAGCATCGAACAGGCTCTGGCCGAGGCCATGGGCGGACTTTCCATTGATGAACTGCTCGCCCGGGTGACGAACCGTTCGGAGCGGGCGGCGGGACCGCTCGACCCGTTGCGGCCGGTACGGGGCGGCCGTCCGAAAGCCGAATCGGTAAACGATCCGGAGGCTCCGGAACCGCCCGGGGCGGCGGAGCAGGAGGAATCGCCCCAGTGGGACCGGATCAAGCACGGCAAAGTGGTGGCGATTCAGAAAGACGGCGTTTTCGTAGATCTGGGCGGCAAATCGCAGGGGATTGTGCCGTTGGAGCAATTTCGACCGGCTGATCCGGACATTCCGGAAACGCCGGTTGCTCCCGGCCAGGAATATGATTTTGTTTATACCGGTTACGACGAACGCGAAGGATTGGTTCTGCTTTCCCGCCCCGGTGCGGTGAACCACGGCGGTTGGGAGCAGCTCCATGAAGGCGATATCGTGGAAGCCCAGGTCACGGGCGCCAATAAAGGCGGGTTGGAGGTCAAAGTCAACAACATCCGCGCCTTTATGCCCGCGGGACAGGTGGATGTGAAATTCACCGCTGATCTGAATTCGCTGGCGGGGCAAAAAGTTACCTGTCGGATCATGCAGGTAGACCGCGGCTCGAAACGACTGATCGTGAGCCGGCGGGTGATTCGAGAACAGGAAATCGCCCAGTTGCGGGAAAAGACCTGGAGCCGGTTGGCCACCGGCCAGATACTTCCGGGCGTGGTAAGCAGCGTGCAGCCCTACGGCGCTTTTGTCGATATCGGGGGCGTGGAAGGACTGCTGCACGTTTCGGCGATGAGTTATACCCGCGTAACCGATCCAGGAAAGATCCTCAAGCCGGGTGATACAATTCAAGTGATGGTGCTGGCGATTGACCAGGAAAAACAGCGGGTTTCGCTGGGGCTTAAGCAGCTTCAGGAAGACCCCTGGACGGGAGTGGTCGAGGCCTTTCCGCTCGGCGCCGCGGTGAAGGGAAAGGTGACCAAACTCATGGATTTTGGAGCCTTCGTGGAACTGGCGCCGGGCGTGGAGGGTTTGATCCACGTCTCCGAAGTCGCCAACAAACGCGTGGGCCACCCGAAAGAAGTCCTGGAAATTGGCCAGGAGGTGGAGGCGAAGGTGCTCGCCGTGGAACCGGCGCGCCAGCGAATCAGCCTGTCGATTGCCCAACAACAACGGCGGGCCGCGGCGCCGGCGGCCGGCGGCGAAACTCCGCCGCCGGATGGTCCCAAACCCGTGGCGGCAAAGAAGCGGCCACTCAAGGGCGGGTTGTAAATGGAACATGCGGGGAAAAAAACCGCCGAAAATAAAACCAATGGCCCGCAAGAAACGCCGGACCAGGGGGCGCGCAGCGCTTTGGACCGCCTGGACGAGCACAGCTTCCAGTCCCTGGAGTCGCAAAACCAGCAGCAGTACGGCGCGGGCGGTAAGGCCGGCGCCGGACTGGCCCGGTTGGCATCCATGGGTTTTGAATTTTTCGGGGTGCTCCTTATTTTCGGCCTGATCGGCCACTGGCTCGATGATCAATTTGGCTGGCATGGTATTGCCACCATCACGGCGCTGCTGGTCGCGTTTATCGGTGAAATGTACCTGCAGATCAAGGCGATTCTGCGGAAGAACAAAAAATGAATGGAGTCAACATGCGAGCGCAATCTTCATCCTCCCTGGCCATTCAACCGGCCTGGCTTGGTCTGAGCCTGGCGCTTTCGCCGCCGGTCCTGATCGGCGGCGTCATGCTCCTGGCACTGGGTATCCTGCCGCTGGCCCGTGCGCCGATCCACCCGCCGGCGATGCTTCTGGCCGGGGCGCTAAGTGTAATCGTCGGATGGCTGGCGGTTCTGCCCATGATCGTACTGATCGGTCGCGGCGCGGTGTCGCTGCTGCGCTGTGCGATGTTCGCCAACATGACGCGGCTGGCGGGAATCGGCATCGGCGCCGTGTTGGCCGTCCTGCTCGGTCCGGAACATCTCAACAAGATGGATATGGTGGCCTGGCTGGTCGTGTTTTACTTTGTTCTGTTGATCGGCCAGAGCGCGGTTTGCTCGTGGGTCATCAAGCATACCGCGGTGTAAACGTCCGCCGCCGCGCCGGGAACCGGCCGGTCGCGGATCGCCGGGGCATGGCAATTTTTCCGGGCATCCCTGGGAGCGCGGGTATCCTCACCCGCTTGTGCCCTTGGGGAAGGCTCCGCGGCGTTATGAACAGGGCTTGTTTTGTTGGAATTCCGGCCCGGCCCGGAAAAATTGCTACGCCCGATCGCCGACCGGGAAAACTCCGGTGTTGACGTAGCCGGGAAGATAGGCTAAAAGAATCGGCCCTGCGTTTCCCCAGGCGGCCAAAGACGAGCCGCTCCGGCGCGGGGAAGTTGGACTGAAATCCGGGTCATGATGATTTGGGCAATAACATCCGCAGCCGGATATTCCGCGCTGGGCGCCGTGAATGTTCTCCAAGGCGTGGTTCCCCATCGCCTGCTGGCGCATCCGCTGCTGCGCATTTTCGGCTGGCCCGTATATCTGACCAATGATCTGTGCATCCTCATCCTGGCGGCGCTTCTGATGCTGGGCATTTTCCCCTATATGGCGCGGCGCCTGCGGCGCGATCCGGTACCGACGGGATTCATCAACTTCCTGGAGGCGATGCTGGATTTCCTTCGCCGGGAAATTTTTGACCCCATGCTGGGCCGCTGGTCGGAAGCCTTTACGCCTTATCTATGGACATGCTTCTTCTTGATTCTTTTTTGCGACCTCCTGGGCATCCTGCCCATCAATGAAATATTGAATATCATTAATTATTACACCGGCCTGCATATTCCCGAATTCTGGGGCGGACCGACGGGAAACGTCACCGTGACCGCCGTACTGGCCCTGAGCACGTTTGTGGTGGTGCACACGTCGGGGGTGGCCGAGCATATCCGCATCGCCCGGCGCGGCCGCCGCTCCGCGCCCGCCGCCGGATCGCCCCCCCCCGCCGCATCCCCCCCGCCGCGGCGCGCCTGGCCCCTGGCGCTGATCGGCGGCGTGATTCTCTACTTCAAGGGGATGGTGCCGAGCGTTCCGCTGCCGTGGCTGCTGGGCCCCATTTTTTTCGTGCTGGAACTATTGAGCACGATGGTCAAACCTCTCTCCCTGTGCATGCGGTTGTTCGCGGTCATGATGTCCGGTCCGCTGGTGATCGCGGTGTTCGTGAGTATGATTTTTATGGCCGCCGGATATCTGGTTCGCGGCCTGGTGGGCCTTCCGGTGATTTTATTCGGTACCGCGTTTGAAGCCCTGCACCTGCTGGAGGCGTTTTTACAGGCGTTTATCTTTACGCTGCTCAGTGCGGCGTACATAGCCGAAGCGATCGTGCGCGAGCATTGACGGTCATGCCGCGCTGGACAGGAAGTATCGGTTCATCCGAAAACACCAAGGAGTACATACCATGGATCCAGTGGCCGCAACCCATACACACGTATTGACCCACACGCTCACCCATACCCTTCTCGTGAACGGCCCGCACGCCGTTGCGACGGGAACCCAGGCGATGCAATCGCTCGCGACGGCCATCAAGGTGGCCGGCGCCCTCATCGGCGGCGGCGCGGGCGTGGGCGGCGCGGGAGCGGGCGTCGGTTCCATCGGCGGCAGCATGTGCGAAGCCACCGCCCGCCAGCCGGAACTGATCAACGTCATCCGCGTCCAGTTTTTCCTGGCGGCGGCCATCATCGAAGGTTTTACCTTCCTGCTGCTCGTGCTGGTGATGATCGTATTGTTCAAAAACGGCGCTTTCTAAAATTTCCGCGCGGCCTCCGGGCGGTTCCGAACATGAAACCCCCGGGCGCAAGGAAGGCATATTCGTCATGAACAAAGTGTGCAATCTGATTCGACAATTGGTCTTGCCGGGCCGTTGGCCCGGCCGCGCCCTGTTGCCGGGAGCAGCCGCGCTGGCGTGGTTGCTGCTTGGCGCCGTGGCGATCCCGCCGGTCCACGCCGCGGCGGCGGCTTCCGGCGTCGGCCACGGCGCCGGCGGGGGCGCCGGCGGGTTATTGTCGGTTGATCCCGGCATGGCCTTTTTCACGCTGATTATCTTTATCCTGCTGGTAACCGTTCTTGGGCGTTACGCCTGGCGGCCCCTGCTGCGGGGCCTGCAGCAGCGCGAACAGGCCATCCGCCAAAGCGTGCAGGCGGCGGCGGAAGCCCATGCCCGTGTGGAACAGACCCGCCGGCAACTCGAAGAAAAAATAGCCGAGGTACAGCGGGAGGCGGCGCTGGAGCTGCAACAGGCCAAACAAGATGCGTCCAGGGCGGCCCAGACGATTCACCAGCAGGCCCAGGCGGAGTCCAAGGCGCTCAAGGAGCAGGCCCTGCGGGACATTGAGGCCGCCAGGCGACAGGCCCTGGATCAAATAGCCGTCCAGGCCGTTGATCTGAGCGTGGCTATCGCGTCGCGGATTCTCGAACGTGAAGTCAACCCGACGGACCGTCAGAAACTGTTGGATGAATCTCTCACGCAGTTGTCGGATATCGCCGGATAAGAGCCTGTCCGGCTGTCCGGGCAGGCTCAAAGAATGGTAAAAGGTTGTGGTTCAGACGAATTCGCAGATATCCATGGGCATCAGGGTATACGCCATCGCCCTGTTTGATTCGGCCCGCGCCGCGGGACAACTTACCGATGTCGCGGCGGATATGGAGGCCCTGGCGGCCGTTCTGAGCGCCGCCCCGCGGTTGATTGTTTTTTTGCGGGCGGCGACCATTTCCACGGGCGACAAACTCGCCACGGTGGAAAAGGTTTTCGCCGCCGGATTGCATGCCCTGACGCGCGGCGCGATCCGCGCCATGGCCCGCCGCGACCGGCTGGAGTTCCTCCCTGATTTTGTGGCATTATTCCAGGCGTTGGAAAAAGAGCGGTCCAATTGCGTGGCGGTGGAGGCGATCGCGGCGACGCCGCTGGAGGAAAGCCGGCGGAATTTTATTGCCGCGCGGGTGGCCGGGGCGCTGGGCCGGAGAGTGGATCTGACCCTCGCGGTGGATCCGCGGCTGATCGCGGGCGTGCAGCTGCGCATCGGCGACCGGCTGATCGACGGGACCGCCCGGCGGAAACTCGCGGCGCTGCGGACGCAATTGCGGCGGAGCGTCCGGATCAGCCTGCGCGAAAAAGAGGCGGGCCGCCCGCCGGCGCCGGCGGAAGAAAATAATAAAATATAGTGGATATAAATGCAATTTTTTTCAGGTGTATGAATGAAATTCAAAATCGATGAGATCGTTTCGGTCCTCGCCGGCGAAATCGCCGGTTTCGAAGACCGCCTCGCCGTAACGCAGGTGGGCAAGGTGATTGAAGTGGGCGACGGCATCGCGCACATTTACGGCCTGCGCCAGGCCATGGCCGGCGAAATGCTGGCGTTTCCCAACAACGTCTTCGGCCAGGTGTTCAACCTGGAGGAGGAAACCGTCGGCGCGGTGATCTTCGACGATTATACCGCGATCAAGGAAGGAGACCTGGTGCATTCGACGGGGCAGCTTCTTTCAACGCCGGTCGGGCCGGAGTTGCTCGGGCGCGTGGTGGATCCGCTCGGCGAGCCGATCGACGGCGGCCCGGCCATTCCAACGACGCAGCGCCGCAAAATCGACGTGATCGCTCCGGGCATTGCCGACCGCCAGCCGGTCAAGGAACCTCTCCAGACCGGCATCAAGGCGATTGACGCGATGATTCCGATCGGTCGCGGCCAGCGCGAGCTGATCATCGGCGACCGCAAAACCGGGAAAACCGCCATTGCCATCGACACCATCATCAACCAGAAAAAATTCTTCGGCACGCCGGAGGAAGTGATCTGTGTCTACGTCGCCATCGGCCAGAAAGAATCAACCGTGGCCGGCGTGGTGGACGTGTTGCGCCGCTACGGCGCGATGGATTACACCATTGTGGTCAACGCCGGCGCGGCCGATGCGGCGCCGATGCAGTACATCGCCCCCTACGCCGGTTGCGCCATGGCCGAGCATTTCATGTGGCAAGGCAAGGCGACGCTGTGCGTATACGACGATCTGTCCAAGCAGGCCCAGGCTTACCGGCAGTTGTCGCTGCTGCTGCGCCGGCCGCCGGGCCGCGAAGCCTACCCCGGCGACGTGTTCTATCTGCACAGCCGCCTGCTGGAACGGGCGTGCAAACTCTCCAACGAAAACGGCGGCGGCTCGCTTACGGCGCTGCCGGTGATTGAAACACAGGAAGGCGAGGTGGCGGCGTACATTCCGACCAATGTGATCAGCATTACCGACGGCCAGATTTACCTGGAGCCGGATTTGTTTTTCGCCGGCATACGACCGGCCATCAACGTGGGCATTTCGGTCAGCCGCGTGGGCGGCTCGGCCCAGATCAAGGCGATGAAGCACAAGAAGGTCGCCGCCTCGCTGCGCCTGGACCTGGCGGCCTACCGCGCCCTGGAAGCCTTTACCCAGATCGGCACGGAACTGGATCAGGCCACCCAGAAGCAGCTGGACCGCGGCGCCCGGATGGTCGAAGCGCTCAAACAGCCGCAGTATCAGCCGATGGACGTAGTCGACCAGGTTGCGGTGATTTACGCCGGCACGCAGGGTTTTCTGGATACGGTCGCCATGGGCGATGTGGCCCGGTGGGAAAAAGAATTCGTGGAATACTTCAACGCCAGCGGCGCCGCGGCGCGGAGCGAGCTGGCGCGGACGCGGGAATTGACCCCGCCACTGGAAGCCCGACTCGTCGAGGTTATCAGGCACTTCTCGAATGTGACCACGCTCAACAAAAAGACCGTGGAAGGAATTGATCTCAAACCGCTTGACGAAGCGGTCCAGCAGCTTCGTACCGCGCGGAGCTGACGAACGGGATGGGAAGCCGCGGTTGAA
This sequence comes from Planctomycetota bacterium, assembly GCA_021790475.1. GTDB lineage: Bacteria > Planctomycetota > Phycisphaerae > WQYP01 > WQYP01 > JAKBMM01. Next base: position 17,210 of record JAJYDU010000032.1, read on the forward strand.
TTCGGTTACGGTGCGTACATGGCCAAAGCCAGGGAAATTCAAAAGAGGCGACAAGCCGTTCGCAACATCCACAAGATCACGAAAGTGATGCAGATGATTGCCACGGCGCGCTTCCAGAAAGCGCTCAAGCGGGCCAGGGATACGCGGCTCTATGCGCAAAAACTCCAGGCGATGGCGGAAAGCATCCTGCGCTCGCCCGGGACCCTGGCCGAGGTTCAGCGCCATCCCCTGTTCAAAACGCGCCAGGCCAGACGGACCGCGCTGCTGATCGTAACCAGCAATCGGGGCCTGGCGGGCGGTTACAACAGCCAGATACTCCGTCTGGCCATGCTCCACATCCGCGGCCTGGAACGGGAATCGCGGGCAGTGGACGTACACGTGGCGGGCAAAAAGGGGGCGGCCTATTTCCGATTCGCCCGCCGCGAAGTTCGCGCCGCCTGTACGAAGCTCGGCGACAGCCCCGCCTATGAGCAGGTGGCGCCGGTCGCGCGGCATCTGCTGGACGACTATGCCGCCGGTCGCGTGGATGCGGTCAAAATTGTCTACATGCGGTTTTTCAGCGTGGGCCGGCAGAAGCCTTTCGTGGCGGATGTGCTGCCGCCGGCGGTTTGGAAAACGCCCGCCGCCGGCGGGCAAACCGGCCGGGCGGATCAGACCCGGCCGGCAAAAATAGCCGCCGCGTGCGAGTTGATTCCCGACGCCGGAGATCTCCTGGCCGATCTCCTGCCGACTCTGGTTCAGGCCGCGGTCTTTCAGGCATTTATTGATGCCGCCGTTTCGGAACAGATTGCCCGCATGGTGGCCATGTCCACGGCGACGGAAAACGCCGAAACCATGAGTCGGCGGCTTTCCCGCGATTACAACCGCGCGCGACAGTCGCAGATTACCAGCGAGCTTTCCGAGCTGATGGGCGGCGTAGAGTCGCTTAAGTAATGAATTGGAGTAATTTATGTCCGCGACAGGCGTGATTTCGCAGGTGATCGGTTCCACATTCGACGCCAAATTCCCGGAAGATCAATTGCCTTCCATCTACAACGCCGTGCGTATTGACGATGAGGGCGCGGCAACCGGCGTGCCGGTGCATTTGACCGGCGAGGTGCAGCAGCATCTGGGCGGCAATCGGGTGCGCGCCGTGGCCCTGGGTTCCACCGACGGTCTGGTGCGGGGGATGAAGGTCCTCGACACGGGTGCGCCGGTAACCGTCCCGGTTGGCATGGAAACTCTCGGTCGGGTGTTCAACCTGCTGGGCGAGCCGATCGACAATAAAGGGCCGGTGGCGGCCAAAGAGCGCCGGGCGATTCACCAGCCGCCGCCGGAATTCCGCAACCTGGAGCCGAAAACCAGAATTTTTGAAACCGGCATAAAAGTGATCGATCTGCTGGCGCCCTACGTTCGCGGCGGCAAGACCGGTTTATTCGGCGGGGCGGGCGTGGGCAAAACCGTCATCATCCAGGAACTGATCGCCCGTTTGGCGCGATTCCACAGCGGATTTTCCTGTTTCGCCGGCGTGGGGGAGCGAACGCGCGAAGGCAATGATCTGTGGCTGGAAATGCAGGAGGCGAAAATCGGCGATACCGGCAAACGCGTCATCGACCAGACCGTGATGGTCTTCGGCCAGATGAACGAGCCGCCGGGAGCGCGCCTGCGCGTCGCTCTGTCCGCATTGACGATGTCCGAATTTTTCCGGGACGAAACCGGGGCCGACGTGCTGCTCTTCATCGACAATATTTTCCGGTTCACCCAGGCCGGTTCCGAGGTCTCGGCCCTGCTGGGCCGTATGCCCTCCGCCGTGGGCTACCAGCCCACCCTCGGCACGGAAATGGGCGAACTCCAGGAGCGGATTACGTCCACCAACAAGGGCGCGGTCACTTCCGTGCAGGCCATTTATGTGCCCGCCGATGATTTAACCGATCCGGCGCCGGCCACCGCCTTTACGCACCTGGACGCTTTTACCGTGCTTAGCCGCGGCATCACGGAAAAGGGCATTTACCCGGCGGTGGATCCGCTGGAAAGCTCCAGCCGCATCATGGATCCGAACTTCATCGGCCCGGAGCATTACGCCGTGGCCCAGATGGTCAAGCGGGTTCTTCAGCGAAACAAGGACCTCCAGGACATCATCGCCATTCTGGGCGTGGACGAATTGAGCGAAGAAGATAAGTTAATCGTGGCCCGCGCCCGCAAACTCGAGCGGTTCTTCAGCCAGCCGTTCTTCGTCGCCGAGGTGTTCACCGGCAAAGCCGGCGCGCATGTCAAGCTCGCCGAAACCATCCGCGGTTGCCGGGAAATAGCCGAAGGCCAATGGGATCATCTGCCGGAAGGGGCGTTTATGTACGTCGGAGCGGTGGAAGAGGCGGCGCAGCAAGCGGAAAAAATGAAGGAATAAATGGTGCGTGCTCCATGCCCCCAACCCCGCCGGATGTGATTCGTGTGCCGCCGGTCCAGCGTGTTTTTCACGCGCAGCCCGCCCCGCCGGCAAGCAAAAGCATTACCAACCGCGCCCTGCCGCTGGCGGCGCTGGCCCGGGGCGCCAGCACGCTGCGCAACGTGCTTTTCGCCGATGATACCCGGTACATGATCGGGGCGTTGCAACAACTGGGTTTTTCCCTGGCTTTGGACGAAGCGGAAAAAACCATCCGCGTCGCGGGGACCGGCGGGGAGATACCGGCCCGCACCGGCGAACTTTTCTGCGGAAACTCCGGAACAACGATCCGCTTCCTGGCGGCCATTCTGGCGGCTTCGCCGGGCGATTACCGCCTGGATGGCGACGAACGCATGCGCCGGCGGCCCATCGGCGAACTGGTGGAGGCGATTGCCTCTCTCGGCGGACAGGCGCGCTGCCTGGAGCGGGCGGGATACCCTCCGCTGGCGGTCGGCGCGGCCGGCTGGGCCGGCGGAACCTGCCGTTTCACACAAACATTGAGCAGCCAATATATTTCTGCTATTCTGCTGGCCGCCCCCCTGGCGCGCCGGCCGGTGCGGGTGGCGCTCGCCGGGCCGGTCACCAGCGAACCTTACGTGCGGATGACGCTCACGATGATGGAACAGTTCGGCGTGCGCTGCCGGATGCGGGCGGAGAACGCCGCGCCGCCGGCGGCCCGGCCCGAAGCGCCCGCGGACGCGGAGGCGCCGGCGGAGGCGGCGATCAGGGACTGCGTGATTCACGTGCCGGTGGACCAACCCTACCAGCCCCGCGATTATCGGATAGAACCCGACGCCAGCAACGCCGGCTATTTCCTGGCCGCCGCCGCGCTGATTCCCGGCGCCAGCGTAACCATCCGGGGACTGGGACGGAATTCCATGCAGGGAGATGTTCTCTTTGCGGATGTGCTTTACCAGATGGGCGCCGCCATGTTCATGGATACCGCCATGGTCCGCATCACCGGTCGCGACCGCCTGCGCGGTCTGACGATCAACATGAACGCGATCCCCGACATGGTTCAGACGCTCTGTGTGCTGGCCCTGTTCGCCGACTCTCCAACGCGGATCACGGGCGTGGGCAACCTGCGGATAAAGGAAACCGACCGCCTGGCCGCGCTTCAGACGGAACTGACCAAACTGGGCGCGCGGGTAATAACCACGGCGGACGGCATCACCGTTTTTCCGCCGCGGGAGATCCGACCGGCGCGCATCGCCACCTACGATGACCATCGCATGGCGATGGCGTTCGCCGTGGCGGGATTGCGGGTTCCGGGCGTGGAAATTGAAAATCCCGGTTGCACGGCCAAAACTTATCCGGAATTCTTCACCGATTTTCTGGCGATGACCGCCGCGGCGCGGTAAGGGCAAGGTCCGGAACAAGGAACCGCGCGTCAATATCCGAGCGGCAAGTGGAAGCGAACGGTATCGCTTTAAGCCGACGGCAATGCGCCGACGGGTTTCACACGGCGGGGCAAGCACACCGCGGCAGCGCAAAGCCGCGGGGCCGCGACCCCGCGCGTCGCCCAGCGGCCCGTCAGGCGCGGGCGGACCATTCTCAATAAGTAACGGGACGTCGCTTACACCCGGCCGGCCCGCCGGCGAGTGGACTCGCCGGGCTAAATTATTGCGCCGGCGGGTTTCACGACGGCGGCGGGCTTGGCGACGCGGGCCGTCGCGGCGGCCCGGCTTCGCGCAATATAACGCAGCGCCATGCCATTTCCAGCATGCCGCGAGCACGGCGGCGGCAAGCACACCGCGGCAGCGCAAAGCCGCGGGGCCGCGACCCCGCGCGTCGTCGGGTTTCACGTACACGTACAAGGGCGGTGATACGATCCATGTCAATCCGCTTGCTTACGCGCGCGGCTGCGGGTTTGGCGACGCGGGACGCCGCTTACACCCGGCCGGCCCGCCGGCGAGTGGACTCGCCGGGCTAAATTATTGCGCCGGCGGGTTTCACACGCCGGCGAGGCAAGCATACTGCGGCAGCGCCAAGCCGCGGGGCCGCGACCCCGCGCGTCGCCCAGCGGCCCGTCAGGCGCGGGCGGACCATTCTCAATAAGTAACGGGACGTCGCTTACACCCCGGCCGGCCCGCCGGCGAGTGGACTCGCCGGGCCAGATTATTGC
>JAJYDU010000033.1 GCA_021790475.1 Planctomycetota bacterium
CGGGATCGGACGATTTTCCAGGAAGAAGGTCTTTGATCGCTTTCCATTGCTTGTCGGTAATCTCGTGCCGTCGCACCATCGTAGTCCTCCATGAATACGTACCGCTGGCCTCTCCATGGGCCAACGCCATTGATTGTTTGACTGAAATAGCTTAATCTTTTATCGGTGATTATCAACAGGGCCTAGTTTGATTCTATATTAACATTGCAATATTGAATTTACGGTTGTATACTGTAGCCTTTCCAAGGAAGGAAGGTGCGGTATGCCCTTTGTACCACTTAGGGCGGCGCTGACGTTGGAACCTGGAATTCGGGCGGAGTTGGAGCGTATCAGCCGCTCGCGGCTGGAACCTGGCAGTCGCGAACAGCGCGCCAGGATGCTGTTGTTATGGCGGCCATCGATCTGCTAACCGGTCATGTTCACGGACAAGTGGTGGAGCGGCATCGCCGCCGCGAGTTCGTGGAGTTTTTGAAGCTGCTGGATCAGTATTACCAACCTGAAATCCGTATCAAGATAATTCTAGACAATCACTCCGCCCATATTTCCAAGGAAACGCGGGCCTATCTGGCCACCGTGCCGAATCGCTTTGAGTTTACTTTCACACCCAAGCATGGTTCCTGGTTGAATCTCATGGAGTCGTTCTTCTCAAAAATGAGCCGCCAAATGTTGCGGGGAATCCGCGTGACCGGAAAGACCGAACTCAAGGCTCGTATTCTCCAATACCTGCAAGAGATAAACATGATGCCCGTTGTATTCCGGTGGAAGTATAAACTCGACACGGTTCGCCCCCATAACTATTGATATATTATTTTGGAATCACACTACCAGGCGCCGTTCATTGGATCGCCGGTTGTTTTTTCCCATTGCCGGAGTGACATACATATTTTACGCCGTGCTTTTCAAAATACCGCTGATGATATTCCTCGGCCCGGTAAAAAGTTCCGGCCGCCTCGATGGCAGTTACAATCGGTCCGACATATTCGCAGCTCTCGTCGCGCCGGCATTTCTCGGCCTGCGCCAGCCTCCGTTGCTCCGGAGTGTGAAAAAAGATAACGCTGCGATATTGGGGGCCATAGTCCGGCCCCTGGCGGTGGATAGTCGTGGGATCGTGGTTTTCAAAGAATACTTCCAGCAACCGCCGGTAACAGACGCATGCCGGATCGAATTCGACGCGCGCCACTTCGGCATGGCCGGTCGCACCGGTGCATACATCTTCGTAGGTTGGATTGGTCCAATCGCCGCCCTCATAGCCGACTTGCACATCCCAAACACCGGGCAGTTTACGGAAAATTACCTCTACACCCCAGAAACACCCGGCTCCAAAGTCCGCAATTTCGGTTTTCATACGCACTCTTCCGGCGGCGATCCATGCGCCTGTTGTCGTTATCTTAGGCGCAATGGGACATGTAAACGCTCCCGGAAGACTGGGCATGCCAATAGTTTTGGGGGAGCATTACAATCACCGGTTAACCACTGCGGTCATCGGCTTTTGGATGATTTTCAGGTAATTGCCATAGCCTGTAATCGCCGCCGAGCCGATCAGAACCGCCAAGCCGGCGCCAAGTGACAATGGCCCGCATATCCGGGGCGAAACTGGGTTTGGTCCGCGGCGGTCAGACGCCGGGACACTGTGGAAAGTCCTCCAAAAGCAGCGCCCCCCTTAAGACTCCGACTTTCAGGGGCTGAAAATAGAGACGGGCCAAATACGGGGAGCCTTGGAATGGCCAGAGAGAAAGATTGCTTCCCCACGCCCCTGAGCCATACGGAGCCTCCACCGTTGCCCGCGGCCAGTGCGAATTGAACTTGGACGAGGTCCAGGCCACGGCGCCGCTGGCAGTGCCGGCCGCCCGCCGGCGACCATCCTTCTTCAACAGTGTCTGGCGGTCCGCCCGCATCCACAAAAGCACGCCCGCTGGCCCGCTATCATTGTGGGCCCGAATGGCGATAGTATTGCGCCCCACCCGCAAATCTCCGGCGACGTTGCGCCGAAGCGGATGCGCCCAGCGCGGATGAGGGCCATGGTCGTTGGTCGCGGCAATCCGGCGGCCATTGATGAACAATGTGACAAGTTCCATAAAATATTTCCCGCGGCGATATATTCGAGGCGCCGCGCGATATAAAACACCGCGCCACAATTCAATGCGCATGAGAGTATAGGGAGGGATCTATGCCTCGCGTCGCTTTTTTGACATATTTTCCAGCACCGGGACCACCGCCTGCCCCTGGAAGCGCCAAGCATATATAATCAGAGGTTATGATCTACCTCGACAACAACGCGACCACACGAATGCACACCGAAGTGTTCGACGCCATGAAGCCTTTTTTGATCGGGCAGTTCGGCAATCCCTCCAGCGTACACCGGCTGGGTCAGGAAGCCCGCCAAGCGGTGGAGCAGGCCCGCTACCAGGTGGCGGCGCTGCTGGGCGGCGCGGCGGCGGAAATCGTTTTCACCAGCGGCGGAACGGAAGCGGATATTGCGGCGATTATGGGGACGGTTGCGGCCCGGCCGGACAAACGAACCATTGTCACTTCCGCCGTGGAACACAGCGCGGTGCGGGAAACACTCCACCATCTGGCCCGGACGGGCTGGAAAATCGTGGAAATTCCCGTGGATAATCTGGGCCGACTCGATTTTAACGCCCTGGCTGAGGCGCTCAAGGACCCAACCGTGGCCCTGCTGACTGTGATGTGGGCCAACAATGAAACCGGCGTGCTGTTTGATGTGCCGGCGATCGGAGCCTTGGCGAAAAAGCAGGGCGTGCCCCTGCACGTGGATGCGGTGCAGGCGGCGGGTAAAATACCGATACAATTCAGTCCGTCCGGAGCTCTCCGCGGCGAATCGCCGATTGATCTATTGGCAATCAGCGCCCACAAATTTCACGGTCCCAAAGGGGTCGGAGCACTGGCCATACGGCGCGGATTCCGCTGGCAACCGCTGTTTCGCGGCGGCCCCCAGGAACACGAACGCCGGGGCGGCACGGAAAATGTGGCGGGCATCGTGGGAATGGGCGTCGCGGCGGCCATGGCGGCAAAGGCTCTGAGCAACCCGCAACATACCGCTGAAGTCGCCCGGCTGCGCGATCAACTGGAAAGCGGTATCCGTGCGGCGATAACGGATGCGCATATCAACGGCGATCCCGCCAATCGCGTATGCAACACAACCAACATTGGTTTTGCGGGCCTGGAAGCGGAGGCGATTCTGCTGCTGTTAAGCCAGCACGACATCTGCGCCAGTGCGGGAGCGGCCTGTTCCAGCGGCTCGCTGGAACCGTCGCATGTGCTGCGGGCCATGCACATACCGGAGCGCGTGGCGCACGGGGCGATCCGGTTTTCCCTGTCCGGTTACAACACCCGGGCTGATGTGGAAGAGGCGCTGCACGTGTTGCCGGAGATTATGGAGCGCCTCCGGCGAGTTCTGCCGGTGGCGTAGCGGCGGAATGGCGGGGCGCTATTTGACCCGACGGCGCCGTCTTCCTACTATGCCAGCAGCGTAGGAAAACCAACAGGAGATCAAACATGAACATGAAAATACTTTATCGTCCATCCGCGCTCTGGAGTCTGCTCCCCGCCCTGGCGGTTCTCGCCGCTCTGCTGCTGACGCCGGGAGGCTGTGCGAAGGCCAAACCGAAATCCGCCGGGAAAAATGGAACTGCCGTCGCCGCCGCTCCGGCCAGGCCGCTACCGCCCGTCTACATACACATGAACGGTTTTAACGCTTTCGTTGAAGCCGTGGTCGCGGTTGAACCCGGCCAGCCGGTGATCTTCGTCAATCAGGACACCGGCCCGCACACCATCCAGGGTTACAGCCCGATCACGGGAAAGCCGCTGGCGGCGATTTCCGGAATGGTCATGGGCACGGCCGGTCCCCGCCATAAGGTGTCAACTTACCGGGTTATTCTGAAAAAGCCGGGGATTTATTGCTATTACTGCAGCATGCACGCGGTACTGCAAAAGGTATATCACCGGATGGTTCAACCGGCGCATCGCCAGGGCGTACACGGCTTTGCCGGGGCGATGGCCGGGGTCATCGTGGTAACCAGGGAAAAATCCCTGCTCCAATTCGATCCGCCCACCTGCCAGCGACGGATTCTCAAAGGTTATTTCGGCGGCTGATTTCAAAATCCCGGAAGCCAGCGGGATTTACCTCGTTGAAATGCCCGCAGGGGATAAACCCGGCAGCTTGCGGGGACTGGCGCGTTTCGGTTCCGGGCAGCGGACGCTTTGAAAAAAATCGGCAAAAGTAGGCCAAACAGTAGCCGTCATTCACCCGCGATTCTCCGAAGGATTTCCCCGGCGCCGCGCTGCTCGAGCACGGCAAGCAACCGGGGCAGTAGACTGTGCAACCCCACGGGCGTCGGATCATCGGTCAACAGAGCCGCCCGCGCCGCTTCGCCTCCATCCGGCAAGCCCACAAACGCCCGGACAATCCAGCCCGGCTGGGTTTGACCATGAACCGTCCCGCGCGGCAGCGCGCACACGCCGATCGGAGCCAGGCAATTGCCCGCGAGCCTTCTGATGACGGCTCTTTCGAACGCCAGCGCCGTTGCGGTTAAAGGATCATGGATATTCCGGAGCATATCCTGCAGGAACAAGTCATCCTTTCGCGTTTGAATTGCCAGGACGCCCTGCCCCCCGGCGGGAATAAATTCATCCACTGGCAGAATATGCGCCGTGGGCGGCAGAAGGCGCGTTCTTTCCAGCCCGGCCTGCGCCAGAAAAGTGCCCGCCACCAGTCCATCCCGGACTTTTTTCAATCGCGTGTCGATGTTGCCCCGCAACGGCTGGACCTGCACATCCGGTCGCCGGGTCAGAAGTTGCGCCTGACGCCGCAACGACGACGTGCCCACAACGGCGCCGGCGGGTAACTCGGCAATGGATTTCCCCTCCCAACCGATCCACAGGTCGTTCGGAGCCGCACGAGCCGGCGTGGCGGCGATCATTAATCCCGCGGGCAATTCCACGGGCAGATCTTTGGCGGAGTGGACGGCGAGGTCTATTTTTCCCGCCAGCAGGTCCACCTCAAGCTCCTTTACAAAAAGCCCCTTGCCGCCGAATTCGGCCAGAGGTTGATCCTTTTGCCGATCGCCGGTTGTTACGACGGTTTCCAACTCCACCCGCCGATCGCGCGCATGCGCCCGCAAACAATCCCGCACCAGCGTCGCCTGTGCTATCGCCAGGAGGCTGGCGCGCGTACCGACTTTTATGACCTCTCGATCCATATCTTCTTCGCAGCCTTGAGCGTGTGGACGTTGGGCACGGCGCGATTCCAGCAAAATAAAGAGCAGTTATACTCCGCTCTGCGGCCGTTGAGAACACAGTGGCCAGCGGGGCAAAAAGTGCGGCGGCGGCGGTGGGGGCATCATGAATGGTTTGATACCACGCGCGTGTGCGTGCGGTTGTTCATCCGATAGCGAATGCCGCGCCATGTGATCTGGTTTCCGAAGGCCGCACAAAGCAGGTAATAGAGGGTAAGGAACTGGACCGCCGGGAAACCCAGGGTAAACCAGAACCCGGCGCGGCGGATGGAGGTCCAGTGGTCATTGAGCAATCGCTTGCCGGCCAGCATCAGCGCCGCGCCGCGAACGATGCTCAATGCATAGAGCAGCATGAACACGCCCGCCGGCATCCACCACCCCTCCCGGCCGGTAATGAGATCGAAAAGAGCCGCCACGAAAGAAGACATCAGCGTAAAGAGATACAGCAACGCGCCCGCCAGGGCGGTAAGCCAGAGGCGCATGGCGCAAATACGGGTGATGCGGTATTGCCGCACCGCAAATTCACGCAAGCTGCGCCAGTCAAACAGAGCGGGCGAAGCGACCAGGCAACGGGGAACAAAATGAATTTTGGCGCGTGCTTTTTTCTTGACGCAATAAGACAGGACATAATCGTCGCTTAAGGCTCTTTGCCAGGCGTCGTGGATGCCGTAGGAAAAAAAATCGCCGCGGCGCAGAGCCATGGAGCCACCCCACGCCACCGTTCGGCGATAGGGACCGAACAAGCTGCCCACCATCGCGTTGCTTACGCATACCACGCCGTTGGCGGGATGGTCGGACACCGGCACGTAATAGCGATACCCCGTGGTGGCGCCGATATGGGGACCATAGGTCAATGGCAGCACCAAGGTATGAAGCCAGTCGGGATGGGGGTGGGCGTCGGCATCCATGAACGCCAGAATTTGATCCTGTGCGGAGGTGCGGGCGATCGCCGCAAGTTGGTTATGCACTTTCTGACCGCGCTGCGTCGCCGGGCCGGCGATCACCACCTGGACTTTCCCCGGCACCCGGCTTGGCGCGATTCGCGCCAGGAGCTTACAGACCGTGTCATCCGCCGATTCCACGGCGAAGATCAACCGGTAATTCGGGTAGTTTTGTTGCAGCAGAGACTCGATATTGTCGGCGGTGTGTTCGTCGACTCCCTTGATCGGCACAATGACCGCGACATTGGGAAAAACCCCGGCAAGCGGGCGGGCGGCAACCCGAGGCATGCGCCGTCCGTAGAATTGGGCTACTCGCCAGCCCCAAAGGGCCAGGATAAGCTCCGCGCCCCATACGGCGCCCAGCAGCCGGGGATCGCCCATGAATCGCCATATAAATCCCATCATCGGCGCACATAATAACACGTGCATTCGGGATCAGCACTTTGCGCAATACCATATTTTTCGGCGGAAAGATCCAATCAACAGCGCTCCACCGTCGAAACGGTTCCGATGACGATCCCGAACCTGACCGGGACAGAGCGGGAACGAACCGAGCCGTTGTTGCAATGTTTGACAACCATCGGGAACCCGGGGAATTTTCACTTGAATTTTTCCGCCGGTTGGATAGACGATCGGTTCCGAGGTGTATACAATGGCATTTTTCATTGGTCGGCGCGCCCAAATTCAGGGGAGTCAAGCATGGGGACAAACAAGCTCCCTTATCCTGTGCGGTGCGTTATACTTTCAGGTAGAATGGCGGGGGCAACCCTTTTTCGGAAGGGGCGTTTTAATTAACAGGTTTAGGCCGGCGGGTTCACAATTCCCAGTCCGGTAGGTGCGGGTAGTTTGAACATGATCTCATCGGAGACACAGACGGCAACCGAAGGCCTCGGCAAGGGTAAGGCTTTCTTCGAACGGGCGCGAACCGTCGCCGACACCGGAAATTATGATTATGCGATTGACCTGTACATTGAAGGCCTGCTCCGCGAACCGTTGAATATCAAGGAACATGAAGCGCTGCGGGACGTGGCGCTGCGGCGGAAGATCAAAGGGGGCAAGCCGGCGGGGGGAATTTTCGGAGTTCGACCCTACTTCAAGGGCAAAACATCCAAGGAGCAGATGCTCAACACCGAATGGCTGCTGGCCAAAGACCCGGGCAACATTTCCACCATGCAGACCATGCTCAAGCAGGCGGCGGCGGCGGATTACAAAGATATCGTGCTGTGGCTCGGACCGATTTTTCTTCAGGCCAACCGCACCACCAAGACTCCCAACCCCCGGCTGTATCTGGAAATTGCGGACCTCTATGAGAAATTTGAAGCGTTCGCCAAGGCCGGCGAAGCCATCGGTCTGGCTCAGCAACTCACACCCGCCGACGCCACGCTCGACGAGCGGATCAAGGCTCTGGCGGCCCAGGAGACGCTCAAAAAGGGCCAATATGAATCAGTATCCGATTTCAAAGAGTCCCTGCGCGACAAGGAAATGACCAGAGATCTGCTGCAAAAGGAAAGCCTTTCCAAAACGATGGACTACCGGAAGAAGATGGTGGAAGAAGCCCGCGCCGCTTACGAATCCGCTCCGACCGAACAGCAGACCATCGCCAAATATGTCAAGACACTTCTTGATATGGAAACTGAAGAATGTGAGAATGCGGCTATACAGACGCTGCAAAAGGCCTATGAGGCGACCAGGGTTTACCGCTATAAGACCTATATCGGCGACGTGCGGTTGAAGCAATACCGCCGGCACGCCCGCATTCTCGTCGATGCCGTCAAAACCCACCCGGATGATCCCTCGCTGGCGCAGGAACTGCACAAACTGGAAGAGGAGAGCCTGCAATTTGAGCTGCAGGAGTTTGAAGAGCGGGCCAGGCACTATCCCTCGGACGGCGTAGTGATGTATAAATACGGCCATTGTCTTTATCGGGCCAGGCGCTACGATGAGGCCATCGCCGCCCTTCAGCAGGCCCAGAATAATCCGCAGCACCGTTCCGACTCCCTGTACCTGCTCGGCCGGGCGTTTCTGGAACAAACGATGAACCAGGAGGCGGTGGAAACTCTTCAGCGGGCCATCGAAAACTATGAACTGGCGGCAACCGGCGACACCAAGAGCAAGGAAATGCACTACTGGCTGGCGCGGGCGATGGAAGCGACCCGGCAAAGCGATGAGGCGGCCAAGATTTACAGCCAGATCGCCCAATGGGACATATCCTTCCGCGACGCCCGCCAACGGCTCGCGGATCTGCGCAAGCGGAAAGCATAAACCGATTCCATTGGTCCCGCCGCCACTCTCGATTACACTCTTGCCGATGAAGAAAACAGATACATTCACCGTCGAACTGACCAAAGAATTCCGCTTTGAGGCGGCGCATCGCCTGCCGCTGGCGCCGCCAACCCATAAATGCGCCCGGCTGCACGGGCACTCGTTTCGCGTGGAGGTGACGGTGCGCGGCCCGGTTCCGCCGGAAACCGGGTGGCTCCTGGACTTCGCCGAGATTCAACAGGCCTTCGCTCCTCTTCGCGAGCAGCTTGACCACTACTACCTCAATGAAATACCGGGGCTGGAAAACCCGACCAGCGAAAATCTGGCCCGCTGGATCTGGCGGCGTCTCCAGCCGCAATTGGCGGGGCTTAAGCAAATCCTGATCGCGGAAACCTGCACCAGCCGCTGTATTTACCGGGGTCCGCCAGCGGACTGACACGGTTGGTTGGACAGCTTATTGCGGCGGGTAGATATGCTCTCCCTTCAACCGCGCGCAACATGACCCAATTAAAAACAGAAGTATATATTTAACACAACTTCGCTAACAGGAATTAACGTCTTGTTCGCCGCTGTTGAAAACCGTTAATTTTTCCCAGTCAACAGAACCGTCCAACCTGCAAAAGTCGGTGGTAAACTCCCTGATAAAACGGTTCAGGGCATTGTGGCGAGCTTTGGTGAATTCTTCGCGGGTTTTAGTGGCTCTTCTTTCAGCAGATGGATCAGCTTCAGGTAGAAATCGGGATCACCCGTGATATGACGCCAAAAAGCTTGCCCGGCCAGTTTATGAAATCGACGGTTCGCCGTCGTCTTGCGGGGTGTTCGGCCATAGCCACAACCCATTATCGGGATGAACTGTTTCCGCATACCCCGCAGGGTTGCTCTCAATGACCTTTGCATTTTATCAAAATCGTCCTCCTGTTTTTTCGACTGGCTGGAGTTGAAGATATTTGGGCCGGATTTTAAAGCGATAACTTCATAGGTCGTATCGGTTTCCATAACAAAGTCAGCGCCAGCCGCTGCTGCGATGGGCGCCTTGGTTATCGCTTTGCATATCGGCTCAAAAAATAGATTGCCAAAAATGGTTTCGTCAGACGATGAAACATGAGCGTTGAGCAACTGCTCTACCATCTCGGCGGCGCTGGATATGCCGGATGCCCTGAATAGATAGGGATTCTTTCGCCTCAACACTTTTTTCAAATCGAGATCACCAAGTGCGGTGATGCGCGCTCTACAAAAGTTGCTCAAACAGCCCTGAATTATTCGTTTGAGTTGCTCTGGTTCCATTCACTCTTTTCCGCCTAGACAATGGGGAGCACTCCATGCCGTGTTCTAACTCAAAAGGCTAAAATAATACATTTGTTTCTATTTTTTCATCAACCGCGAAAATGCGGTTATCACGCCCATGGATTATAACGATGCAGGTCCCCCGCGTATCAAGGTTTCCGCCTGGACCGGCTGGAAACAAAGCCCGGAGGGAATAAAAGAACACCCTGACAGGCGAACACGTCTTAAGGCGACAGGTCTTCCGGATTACAAAAGCAGGAAGGCATAGTTCGCTGAATTATCTGTAGCCATTCCCGTCTGCTCTCGACGAATTCCACGGTATGATCGTCGGCTGCCAGCCACTCTGCGTACCACATTGCCGCAACGAAATTTGTGTTCTCCGCCTCTACATCCTGCATGACCTGACCGCCGGCCACCGCTTGGCGTAATACCTCGGCTGTCTTTTCCAGAAGGTCGTTCCGGAAGTCCCGGTCGTCGGCGCAGGGATGCCCCCAGAATCGTAGCATAAGTTCAAGCAACAATTCCGCTTCAAATAATCCGGTGAATTCAAGACTCTTGCGGGCAATGCTCAACGAATTCACCGATCCAGCACTCTGCCTGCTCTGTTGTGTTCCGGTTGGCGTGAGCGGATAAGTTCCGTTTCATATGCGGCCATTTCGCGAGGGGAAATGGTTACCGAAAGCGCGTGAAACGCTACCCACGCGGCGCATCGCGTGCCAGCTTGTACTGCGGACACAAGTTCACGGAAAGACCATGTCGCAACATGCTCTGTTACCCTCCGGTGAAGGTCATCCGCTTTGCCAACATATAGCGTCGTATCCGTATCAAAAAAAATATAAACTCCAGGGTCTGGGGGTATCTCACCGGATCGCGTTTCGATCTCGTCAAGTGAAATCATGTGGCTGGTCGTTGGCCTGATGATTTGGCCCACCACTTCCGGCTGTAAGCGTTTCGTCTTTCGGAGCGTCAGGGCTTTGTACCGAGCCTCAAACTCGGAGCCTCCGGGCAGCAGAAACTGTACGAGCGCGTCGAACTGGCAACGCCGTTCGGGAATGCAGATGATTTGATCCACATTGGTACTGAATTGACGCTCCAACAAGCGAACTGCCTGGGCGACGCAGTTGCTGTAGTTCCGTGCCTCCGCCGACGGACGCTTTCTGGAATTCGTTGGAAAGGCGGTCAGCTTTCCCGCCTTTCTGAGGTTAAGCAGCTCAGTATTGCAATCGCCGTCCGCGATCTCCGGCATGCTTTTCTTGCACGCGGCTATGAAATTCTGGTTCAGGGAATCTTCGCAAATCACGTGCTCGGCGGATCTCCCGCTCCGCACGGTGAGGAACGCTTCCAGCACCACCTTTTCCTTGCTCAAGCAGCGCTCCCAGAGGTTGAATGCCGATAGCCGCTGTATTTCTTATAGTTTCCAATGGGATCCCATCGGATGATACAACTTAACTGTGCAGAACTCAGTTGCTTGGCGATCCGATCTCCTGATCTGTTTCCGTGTTTAATCACACCAATTTGTAAGTCGTTTCTCGAGGATTTCCAAAAATTAAATTTAGTTGAACTGAAAAATTGCGCTTGAAATCTCCTCCTGAGATTGTCCGCCTCGCCGATATATAAATATCCGCCCTTTCGATTCTGCAACCAATACAGACCGGGGGCATCGGGCACCTGGTCGGGCGTACACGAAAACGGATCCCAGTTGCACTGGGGTGGTTGCACTGCATCAATTTCGGATGGATTGCTGGCATGCCTCCTCTGCGCATCTTTGCGATACCTAAGAGCTAACCACCGCACCAAGAGCGGCGAGAGTTTCTCCTGTACCATTACACGAATAAAGTTATCAAACTGGAGCGCACGCTTCGGGTCACAGAGAATTGTGTCCAGAGATTGCTTGAATTCCTTCTCAAACTGCTCCAACGCAATCTCGAACGCGAACTTATAGAGCGGATAGATCCGCGCTTCGTCCGGAAAAGTTGTAGTCTTGCCTTTCGGCAATCCCGCCAAACTTCCCATCTTGCGAAGATTCATCAAACGTGTATTCCAAATCACTATGTTCCCAGGTATTCCGAGCCTTTGGCATGTCGAGTCAAACTGGGCGTTAATTTCCGGATCCGCAATGACTCGATCAACAGGAAAACCGTCCCTGACGGCAAAAAAAGCCTCCAGGATGCCGCGATCGATATCAGCCCGTCCCTTGCGTTCCACGAGAACCGGTTCCGGAGTCGCCGCCCTCTGCCCGCCGGCAGGCAGGGCGCGCCGCCCGTTGATTCGCACTTTTCCGTTGGCGGTGGAGGGAGCCGTGCGCGTCGGCGCATCGGATCCCAGCAGTGGCTCGCCGGCGCTCGTCGCCTCCAGCCGGGCCTGAATCTTATTGGCGTAATCCGGCGATAGTTCAAAACCGATGAATCTCCGGCCGAGTTTTTTTGCCGTAACCAGTGTGGTTCCGCTGCCGGCGAAGGGGTCCAGCACCGTTTCGCCCGCGCGCGAGGAAGCCTTGATAATGCGTCCGAGCAGTTGCTCCGGCATCTGACAGCCATGCCAGCCGGCGCGTTCCTTGAATGTTCCGCAGACGCGCGGGAAGTACCACACGTCCTGCTGGTCCGGGAAACACTCCGGAATATCCTGCGGGCGCAAAATCCAGGTATCGTCGGGCAGACGGCCATCCGGATTGCCCCGGCTGTCGGCGTAAACCAGTTGCCGCGCGGACGGAACAAGAAGGTCCGGGACATTGAACGTAAACTTCTTTGGATTCTTTACGAAATGAAACAGATGGGTGTGGCTGCGCGCAAATTTATATTTGCAATGCACGCCAAAGGTGTAATACCAGACCACCCAACTGCGGCAGTACAAGCCCAGTTCGCGCTGAAAGATCAGCTTGAGTTCCGCCGCAAAATCATCCCCGATCGCCAGCCAGAAAGTTCCATCCGGTTGGAGTGCCCGTACCACGCCGGCGCCCCATTGGCGCGTCCAATCCAGATAATCGTCGGCGGCTCGCTTGTCTTCATATACATCATAACGGTAACCGATGTTGAATGGCGGATCGGCGAACACAAGGTCAATGGAACCCGCGGAAACTTCCCGCAACCCCTCCCGGCAATCCCGCTGATAAATGCGATCCAATTCCATGAGGCGGCCCCTTTGTATTCCTGACCACCGCCTGCCTGCCGGCAGGCAGGGCAGGCAGGCCTGTTTGCGTCCCGATGGCTCTCAGGCGCACCTTCAATGATGGTAACGATAGCGCCCAGGCATTGTCAAAAATTTCTGAAATCAGCGCAAAGTGCGAAAGTTGGGCTACTGCTTCGTCACGTCATACTCGAACACCTCGTAGAAGGCGCCCTTGGTGTGTGTTAAGGTTGTCGCTTACAAGCACCACCCGCGCACAATCGGCATACTTTTTTTGGCTGTTCTTTGCGTTCGATTGTGTAACGCGCGATTCTCGTTATAATTACAGATTCAGACTGGTTTGGCGTGGGTCAAGCCGATGGGTGGCCGTTCGGGAGTATGACGGACGGCGCGTGAAAGCAGGCGAGCTGAGCCATGGGGCGGCGTGAGTCGCACCGCACAGTGCCGTCGCTGTACCGCCCCGGGAGGCGGCGCCATTCGGTTTCCCTGGTGCAACCGCGCGGTGTGTCATCAAGGTGGAAGTGTTCCCCCCCTTGCCAGGAGTCGCACCGCGGGCGAAGTGATAATATTTTCATGGCCCGGCGCGAAAAACGGTAAAAAAGGGGGCTGGTTGTCCCCAAGGCACAGGTTGTCTCCGCCGCGGCGGACATAATTGTGAGACGCTTGCTTTATGAATCAGGAACTTTTACGTATCGTCGATTCGATCGCGCGCGACAAGAGCATCGAAAAAGAAGCAATTTTCGCCGACATTGAGGCCTCGTTGCTTTCCGCGGCGCGCAAGTTCTACGGCGAAACCGATGATGTCACCTGCGGCATCGACCGTATGACCGGCGACATCGAGGTGCGCAAAAACGGCGTTCTGATCGATTATCGGGAATTCGGACGCATTGCCGCCCAGACCGCCAAGCAGGTGCTGATCCAGAAGATACGGGAGGACGAACACGGCAGCATTTGTGAGGAATTCAGCGAACGCAAGGGACAGATCATCACCGGTGTCGTTGCCCGCGCCGACGGTCCCGTGCTATCGATCAATCTCGGTCGCTGCGAAGGCATTATGCCGCGCAGCGAACAGATTCCCGGCGAAACCCACCACGTCGGTGAACGTATCCGCTGTCTGGTGCTGGAAATTCGGGATGTCGGAACCCAGGTCAAAATTATTCTTTCCCGCGCTCATCCTGACTTTATCCGCCGCCTCTTTGAACTCGAGGTGCCCGAGGTTCAGGAAAAAATCATCGAAATCAAGACTCTGGCTCGCGAAGCCGGCTACCGTACCAAGATCGCCGTCTCCTCCATCGACACCAAGGTCGATTGCGTCGGCGCCTGTGTCGGCGTGCGCGGCAGCCGCATCAAGAACATCGTTGATGAGCTCGGCGGCGAAAAGATCGACATTGTTCGCTGGAACGAGTCATCGCAGGTGCTGATCACCAACGCCCTGAAACCGGCGGAAATTGTCGAAATATCGTTGAATTTCGAACTGAACCGGGCCACGGTCGTGGTGAACGAAAGTCAGTTGTCGCTGGCGATCGGAAAACGCGGACAGAATGTGCGCCTGGCCGCTCGTCTCACCGGCTGGGATATCGATATTCTTACCCCTGCGGAATACAGTAAGGGGTTGGACGATCTGGAAAAAGCCATGCGGACCATTGAAGGCGTGGACGACAAATTCATGGATCGGCTGGTAGCCCTCGGCGTCATCAATCTGCTGGATCTGGATGGGGTCGGCGCCGCGCCGCTGGTTAAGGAACTTGAGCTGCCGCCGGAGCTGGTGGAAAAAGCGCTTCTTACAGCCCGCGAGTCCGCCCGCAAAGTGGCCGAGGAAGACGCGGCCCGCAAAGCGGCCGAGGAAGAGGCGGCTCGCCAAGCGGCCGCGGCCGCCGCGGCTGAATCTAAACCGGTCGATGGCGTAGCGCCGGAAGCACAGGACGGTGGTTCCGCTCCGGATGCCGGTGAAACAGCAGGCGAGGCGACGCCGGCAGCACCCACGGTTGTTGGACAAGATGCCTCCGCCGTGCCCGCCGGGCAGGAAACAGTCCAGGCGCCGGAAGGTCGCTGAGAGTCTGTATTTCGCGCGAACCGGGCGCGGGATCAAGCGTAGTCGCAGGAGTTGTCGTTGAGTACTCTCAAGGTTCACCAGATCGCCAAAGAACTTGGCATCGACAGCAAAACCATTGTCGCCAAGTGCAAGGCGGAGGATGTTCCCAACATCAAAGACCACCTGAGTGTGGTCAGCGTGGGCCTTGCCGTTACTATCCGCGAGTGGTTCAGCGCCGGGGAAATGAAAACCGCCATTGAAAAATCCGCTCATATCGACATCAAAAAGATTAAGAAAAAGAGTCCGGCCGCAACGAAGCTCCGGGAACAGGCTCCTAAAGTTACCGCCGCCGGCGTCGAAACAAGTTCGCCGGCGCCCCCGACTGCCGTCGAAGCGCCGCCCGCGGCCAGGACCACAACCGCACGACCGCGAAGCAAGGCGGCTCGCCCTAAACGGATCAAGCTGGAAGTGCCTCCGCAGACGGATCGGGATAAACCCGCTGCGGTGATTACGGATGCCGCACCGCCGGTTGCGGATAGTTCCGCAACCGAGGCGCCGGTTCCAGTCGCGCCCGGCCCGGTCCCGGCCAAGTCGCAACCCGCCCCGCATCCACCCGCGGAAGTTCCGATCAAACCAATTCGACCCACCGGTCCGCTCGCCCCGCGCGGCGTTCCGAATGTGGTGCCGCGTCCCGTTGTTACACCGATGGGACCGCGTAACGTACCCGCGCCGGCGCAACTTCAGGGTCCCAAAGTGGTTCGGGTGGAAACACCGGATATCATCGCGCCGCCGCGTCCGCGTAGCCGACCGGCCCCAATGGCAATCGGGCCCGGAGCTCCGGCCCCGGGCCGGATGGATCGGGGGGCGGCTGTTCCGCCCGGCCCGGCGCCAACCCGCCAGCGGTCGGGTTTGCGCCAAACCGGCGAACCAGTTGAGGATGAAGAAGGCCGCTCGCCCCGCCGCAAGACGCATTCGACGCGCCGCGGAGCCGGGCGAAGCGCCGATGCCGGCATAGAGCTGATCCGCGAGTGGCGCGAAGCGGATCTGCTGGATCGCGCCGAGCGGCTAGCCTCCGCCACCGGCGGCATGTTGCGCGAGCGCCGTCGTGAAATCAGCAAATCGCAGCAGCGCCGGCAGCAACCCCATCTTCCCGCGACCCGCCCGTCGGTGATCGAAATAACGCCCCCGGTCTCGCTGCGCCAGCTTTCCGAACTCATGGGCGTGAAAACCGGCGAACTTCTCAAGAAGCTTATGAATCAGGGCGTGATGGCGACGGTTAACCAGACCCTCGACGCGCAAACCGCCCAGATGCTGGCGATTGATTTCGGCGTGGAGTTGACCATCAAGGCCAGGGAATCGCTCTACGCCGCCCTGGAACGCGAATTTCGCCGGCGCGAAGAGGCGGCCCCCAAGGTTTTGCGCCCGCCCGTGGTGACCGTGCTCGGCCATGTCGATCACGGCAAGACCAGCCTGCTTGATAAAATCCGTTCCGCCAATGTGGCCGCCGGCGAAGCCGGAGGTATTACGCAGCACATCGGCGCCTATACTGTTGCCATCACCGGTTCGGATTCCAAGATCAAGCGCGTAACTTTTCTGGACACCCCCGGCCACCAGGCTTTTACCGCCATGCGCGCCCGCGGCGCCAACATGACCGACGTTGTGGTGCTGGTGGTGGCCGCCGACGACGGCGTGATGCCCCAGACCATTGAATCGATCAACCATGCCAAGGCGGCCAATGTGCCGATCGTGGTGGCTCTGAACAAAATCGACAAACCCGACGCCAATCTCAACCGCGTGCTCGGCCAACTCGCCGAGCATGGACTCAATCCCACCGAATGGGGCGGCGATGTGGAGGTGGTGCGGACCAGCGCTGTGACCGGCCAGGGAGTTCGCGAGCTTATTGAGTATCTCGATTATGTCGCCACGCTCCGCGATCTTAAGTCTTCGCCCGAACTGCCGGCCCGTGGCGCCGTCATTGAAGCATTCATGGATTCGCTGCGCGGCGTTGTGGCGCGCGTCATGGTGTGCAGTGGAACGCTGCATATCGGCGATCCGATTGTCTGCGGACCAGCCTCCGGTCGCGTCCGGCTGCTGCTGGATGACAAGGGCGTATCCATTCGCCAGGCCGGTCCCGCCACCCCCGTCGAAGTGATCGGCCTGGATAACGTACCGGTCGGTGGAGATCCCCTGTTCGTGGTTGACGACCTGGCCCGTTCCAAAAACATTGCCGAAGAACGCGCCCGCGCCGACCGCGAATCAGAAATCGCCCAGCGCAGCAAAGTCACGCTGGAAAACCTCTACGACACCATCAAGAAAGGTCAGGTCAAGGAACTCAACATGATCCTCAAAGCCGATGTGCGGGGATCGGTTGATGTGCTTCGCAGCACCATGACCGAAGCCCTTTCCGAGGAAGTGCAGGTGAAGCTTCTCCATTCCGCCGTCGGCGGCGTTACGGAAAGCGACGTATTGCTGGCCGAGGCTTCCAACGCCATCATCGTCGGCTTCTGCGTGGCGCCCGATGAAGCGGCGCGCAAACTCGCCGAGCAACGGGGCGTGGAAATCAGGCTCTACCGCATTATTTACGAAATCACCGACGACATCCGCAAGGCACTTTCCGGTATGTTGTCGCCGGAAAAACAGGAACAGGTTCTTGGTCATGCGGAGGTCCGCCAGGTGATCCGCATCAGCCGGGTGGGCAACGTCGCCGGCTGCCTCGTTTCCGACGGCGTCTTGCAGCGGAATAACAAGTTCCGGCTTATTCGCGATGGCTCCATTGTGAATGATAATCTCAGCCTCGAATCGCTTAAACGATTCAAGGAAGACGTGCGGGATGTTCGCGGCGGGCTGGAATGCGGCTTGAAAATCGCCGGCTACGACGATATCAAAGTCGGGGATCGCCTCGAAGCATACAAGACGGTTGATGTGGCTCGGACACTCTGATGAAAATGAACATAGGCGTTCTACAGGTGGACTTGAAAATCGGCGACGCTTTGAACGTTCGTGAAAAGCGGCGGATCGTCCAGTCGCTTAAGAATCGCTGGCGGAGCCGCCATAACGTGTCGGTGGCCGAGGTCGAATATCTGGATCATCCCCAACATGCGATGCTGGGCGTGGCGATGGTCGGCAACGACTCGCGTTTCCTGGAAAGCGCGCTGGCCGGACTTGTCGAGCATCTGAAAAAGGAACGGCGCGCCGAACTGCTTGATTTTCAGATTGACATTATTTGATGCCTCGCCGCTTGGCCGGCCCGGCGCCAACCGGACGGCTTGTCCTGTTTTCCGAGTGGAGAACCGCCTTGCGCGTTCAACAACAGAAGCTGGAAGCACAAATCAAACGTATCATCGGGACGGTGCTGGCCCGCGATATCTCCGATCCGCGCCTCGGCGGTCTGGTCAGCGTTACGCGGGTGCGCCTCACCCCGGACGCGCGCGAAGCGAGCGTGTTTGTCAGCGTGCTATCTTCCCTGCCCACGTCCACCATCCGGCACGGCCTGAAAGCCGCGGAAAGTCTCATGCAGCGCCGGGTGGCGCGGGGATTGAACCGGCGCGTGGCCCCGCGCTTGCGCCTGCATCTTGACGAATCGCTCAAACGCCAGGGTGAGGTGCTGCGGTTGCTGGGGAATGTTGCGGGAACGGACCGGCCCCCGCCCGGATTTCCAGAGGATTGAAAGGAAATATGTCGATGAACAATACCGCCATTCGCCCGGATGCGCTAAAAAAGACCCTCCGGCAATTGATCCGCCACGCCCCGTCCGGAGCGTTCAGGAAGAGCGAACCGCTGGAGCGCCTGGTGCGGGCCTTCCTGGAGTATGACGCCGACGCGGCCCGCGCTCAGAGTGCCCAGAGCCGTCTTCTGGACGCCATGGTGGATTACAACGAACTGCGCGTCACTCCGGCGATGGAAGTCGTCGTGCTGCTCGGCGTGCGCTATCCCTTCGCCGAATCGCGCTGCGCCGCGCTGCGCCGGACCCTCCAGTCCATTTTTGACCGCGAACGCCAGATGAGCCTCGAATGCCTTCGCGAAATGAAAAAAGCTGAAGTGCGGCGGTATTTCCAGACTCTCGTCGGCATCCATCCCTATGTGGAGGCGGCGGTGGCTCTGGAATGCTTCGACATCCACGCCGCTCCTGTTGATACCAAGTTGCTGCTCTGGCTCGTCGGAAAAAAAGCCCTGCCGGAGGGCATCTCCCTGGTGGAAGCCCAGCAGGTTCTGGAAAAAAACGTTCGGGCCGCCGATATGCTCAGCCTGCATCGCGGCGCCAGAAGGCAGATCGAATCCTTCTCGCCCCGGGTCTGGCCTGCCGTCGCTACGGTTCCTTCGCCGATTTTGGCGCCGCCGGAAGAAGCTCCGGTTCCGCCGCCTTCCCCGACCGCCGTTTCCGCAGCGCCGGGTCATTCTCCATCCGGGAAAAAGAATAAGGCCGGCGCCCGGCGCGCCGCGCCGGCCCGGGAGCGCCTTGCGACCGTTAAGAAGCTATCTACTGAGACGGTTTCTAAATCCAAGGCATGAATCCGCGTGGCGGTCGGGACGCCGCGGAATAGAATGAACCCCGGCTTATGCCGGGAGGAAAGCACCCATGCTCAAGCCATCATCTGCTGTTCTTCGTCTGGGTATTCCCAAAGGCTCGTTGGAAAATGCAACCGTGGATCTTTTCGCCCGTGCCGGCTGGCGCATTTCCATCAGCGATCGCGGCTACTTTCCCGCCATCGACGATCCGGACATGGAAGTGATCCTGTTCCGTGCCCAGGAAATGTCGCGCTATGTACAGGAAAATGTCGTCGATGTCGGCTTGACCGGCTCCGACTGGATCCGGGAAAACGGTTCCGACGTGCATGAAGTAGCCGAGCTGGTGTATTCCAAAGCCACCAGCCGGCCGGCGCAATGGGTGCTCGCCGTGCCGCGGGAATCGCCGGTACAGACGCCCGAAGACTTGCGAAACGGCGTAATCGCCACCGAATTGGTCAACGTGACCCGTGCGTATTTCCAGCAAAAAAACATCCCCGTCAAGGTGGAGTTCAGTTGGGGCGCCACCGAGGTAAAAGCCCGCCTGCTCGATGCCATCGTTGACATCACCGAAACCGGTTCCTCCCTTCGCGCCAACAACTTGCGCATTGTCGATACGCTGCTCACCAGCACCACGCGCCTGATCGCCGGGCACGATGCCTGGAAGCAGCCGCGCAAGCGGGAAAAAATTGAAAATGTCGCACTCTTGCTGCAAGGCGCCATCAACGCCCGTGAAAAAGTGGGGCTTAAGCTCAACGCCCCGCGCGACAAACTTGACGCCGTCGTCAAAATTCTGCCCGCCGAAAAATCGCCGACCATCTCTCCCCTGGCCGATGGTTCCTGGGTGGCCGTGGAAGTGATTCTCGAGGAAAGGCTCGAACGCGATCTGGTTCCGCGGCTCAAACGAGCCGGCGCCACGGGCCTCATCACCTATCCCCTCAACAAGGTGATACCATGACCGGCGCGCGCGTAATACAAACCGCAAACTCCCGCCGCCGTTGTCCTTGGCGGTTTGCGACAATTATTTCGATGCCGGCCGGCTCCCCCTCCGCCGTCCTGCGGGCGGCAGGAGCCGGAATGTCCGGCTTTATGGCGACGGCGTCAGCCGCAACTCGCCCGGCAATCTCTCCCTATGAGATCTGGCAGCGCCTGATGACTCCCGATCATCCCGGCTGGGCCAAAAATGTCCTGCTGGTTATCGTGTGGATGTTTGTTCTGGCTGTGCTCATCGGGCCATTGGAACGCTGGTTGGTGCAGCGGCGCAACCCGTCCCGACGCCGGCAAACCCCCGGCTGGTAAATGGGACTGCCGATGCCCCGACCACCCCTCCAACTTCAAACCACCACCCTCTGGGAATACCCGTCGCAGGATTACGGGCGCGAACCCCATGGCGATAAAGATTACGTCGGAGCCACGCCCGCCTGGGTAATCTGGAATCTACTCCAGCGCTATACCCGGGTTGGCGATGTCATTCTTGATCCTATGGCCGGCGGCGGCGCCACGCTGGACGTGGCCAAAGAACTCTCTCGTATCGGACGGGGTTTCGACCTGGCGCCGCACCGGCCCGACATCCATCCGGCCGATGCCCGTGAACTGCCCTTGCCGGATCAGAGCGTGGATTTTGTCTTCCTTGATCCGCCGTACTCCACACATGTGCATTATTCGGATGATCCCCGCTGCATCGGCAGGCTCGATGCGGGCGAAACCGCCCCCCGTCCGCGTCTGAATGCGTATTACCAGGCGATGCGCCAGGTGTTTGGCCAATGCCGCCGCGTGCTGAAAAACCGCCGCTACCTGGCCGTGTATGTCGGCGATTCGTTCAAAAAAGGCCGACCTTTCATGCCCATCGGGTTCGAACTCTTTGGAATTCTGCGGGAAATTCTGGACCCGGTCGATGTGATCGCCGTGGTACGGCACAACCGCAAGCTGCAGCGCCGGCACTGGCATTCGGCGGCGGTTCAGGGCAATTATTTCCTCCGTGGGTTTAGCTATCTGCTGTTATTCAAAAAAGTTGATTAGAGCCGGCTCCCGTTGTCGCAGACCAATAGACGCGGCATTTCCCGTGGGCCCGCCCGGCGACGAACCAGCCAACCCTGGGCTTTTTTTGATGGAAGATTTGGGGGGCGAGAAGTGCATACACCATCAGGTTACCCCCGTGCCGTAATCCGGATTGGCACTGATCACGCTTTGTTTTCCATTTTCCCCATCAGCCTGAGGTGCTCCCCATTGTCAAGGCGCGCCAATGACGAAATTAAGGTACATCGTCAGCCAGGGGCGGCGGCGGGCCGGGGGCTCGGGGGGAAGAGGCCCCGGC
>JAJYDU010000034.1 GCA_021790475.1 Planctomycetota bacterium
AGCCGCACCACTTACACCACATTGAGCGACTATCACAACACGGTGGCCGCCCGATATACAACCCGCACACCGTTGAGCCGCGCCCAGTTGCAGGCGATGTGGAACGCGGTCCGCAAGCATTATCTGCTGCGAGGGGCTTTTTCCTGGAATTATTGGTACAGCCCGATCGATCGCTTCCAGAGAAACTCCATGACGCTGCAGATCCGGGCCAACGGCGTGGAAAAAGTGTATCACCAGCTTAATCACTGGGACAACAACAAGCTGCCGCTGATTCTCCTGTGCGAATCCGTGAGCTTGCCGATCGGCCAGCAGGTCAAGCCGGTCGAACCGCCTGCGATCCCGGCCACCGGTGGAACCGGCCCGAGCAGTACCAGGCCGGCGGCAAGTCCCGCCGCCGCACGCCAGCCGGCAATTGTTACGACGGCAAATAGACCGGCGGCAAAAAATTCATCGCCGCTTATGCCGCCGGCCACCAAGCCTTAATGCGGGGCAAAGCCACGGCGGGCCATCTAAAGTCGTTCTCGAAAGTTCCGCCTGTGGCGCGGTTCCCGGATTAGCCCGAGGCGCAAGCGTCGGGCGTTTGTACTTGACGCGAATGGGGACCATCTGGCGATCCCGACGGCTATCGGGCCGTGCGCGGTTAGGAGGGAATGGTGGGACACCGAACGTTATAATAAATAAGAATGGTGAAAAATCCGTCCGCCACGGAGAATACGCCTATATGGACACCCCCAGCGACGGCACACAGATCAAACCACAATCACAACCGCTCGTGGCGGTCATTACCTGCGCGGTTCTGGAAACCGAGGTGGAACACTTTGTGCGCAGTTGCCCCCACGTGCGACATGTCGAGAAGATACGCCAGGGTCTTCATAATGACCCGCCGCAGCTTCGCCGCGAGCTGCAGGAAGCGGTGGAGCGGGTTGAAAAACAGGTTCTGGAAGCCCAGGTGATCGTTCTTGGTTACGGCTTGTGCAGCCGGGGTACGGAAGAGGTATGTACGAAACGTTGCCGGATGGTGATACCCCGCGCCCACGATTGCATCACCCTGCTGCTGGGCGACCGGCGTCGCTATACCGACTATGTCCGTCAAAATCCCGGAACCTACTGGTATAGCCCGGGATGGAACCGCCACCACGTGCCGCCCGGTCCGCAGCGGTATGACATTTTGTACCAGGAATATCGCCGGCGCTACGGCGAAGACAACGCCGAATACCTGATGTCCACAGAGCAGCATTGGTTCAACACCTATAACCGGGCAACTTATGTGGACCTCGGTGTGGGTGTTACGGATAACGACCTGGCCTACACCCGGAACTGTGCCGACTGGTTGCACTGGCAATTTGAACGCCAGAATGGGGACCCTGAATTGTTGCGGACGCTGCTGACGGGACCGTGGGATGATCAGCGCTTCCTGGTGTTGTCGCCGGGAGAGAGCCTGACCCTGACCGCTGATCCCGACCGCATTATCCGAGCCATAAGCGGCACCGGTCCCGATGGGGATCGGGATTGCCGCCGTTGCGCCGGGGCGGAGGCCTGTGGGCAGGCAACGGCGAAAGAGCGCAACCCATGACCGCCCGTCCCGTTCTTTTGGAAGTGCAAACCTCTGCGGAATCGCGCCGTGTCCTGTACCGCGCCAAGAAAGTCGCCACATCGCCTCTGACGGAAATTCTGCGCCGCGAAGGACTGCCGCTTAATACGCGGTGCGGACAGCGCGGCTTGTGTCAAGCCTGTCAAATAGAGTTGATTTCCGGGCGCCTTATTCATATCGCCACCGGCCAACCGTTGACCATACAGGGCCAAGCCGTGGTGGTACAGGCGTGCCAATACCGGCCGCCCGATGCCGGCGAGGTGATTGTGCGGATTCCGCCCCGCGCATTGCTGACCTACGAGCCGCAGGTAGTCAGCGATTTTCGAATTAACGTTCCCCAAGCGCATGATCCGCTGTGGCAGCAGACCCGGTTGACCAACGCCCGCTGGTCCAATCCCGCCGAACTGGCGGCCCTGACCGCGGCGCAATTGGACAAAATCCGGTCCGTGCGGGTGGCGCCGCAACTGGCCGCCCGCACGGGCAAGGGAATAGCGGTATGGGTTACGTTGTGCTTTCGGGGCGATCATTGGTTGATTACCGACGTAACCGAGCAGCCGGCGCCGCGGTCCCTGGGTGTGGCCCTGGATGTCGGCACCACCACCATCGCCGCTTTGCTGGTGGACTTGCGCGATGGGCGCGTACTCGCCCGCGCCGCGGATTTTAATCGCCAGATGCACCTCGGCGACGACGTAGTCACGCGGATCACCCTTTGCAAAAATGATCCCGCCATGGTGGAGCAGCTGCAGCGGGCGGTGGTGGCTGAAACGATTAATCCGTTAATCTCATCGTTATGCGCACAGGCCGGCGCACCGGAGGCCGGCGTGGTTGCCCTGAGCATTGCGGGCAACACCACGATGCTGCACTTGCTGGCCGGCGTCGATCCGACGTCGCTGGGAACGGCCCCTTTCACGCCGCAATTTCTGGAGCATCGGTATATGGCGTCGGAAAAAATCGGGCTGGTTCCGCCCGCCGCCACAGCGCACCTGCTGGCCGGCGCCGCGGCCTATATCGGTGCGGACCTGACCGCGGGCATTCTCGCCAGCGGCCTGCTTTATGATGAAGGTCCGAGCCTCCTGGTGGACGTGGGAACCAATGGCGAGATCATCCTTAAACATGGCTCCCGATTGCTGGGCTGCGCCACCGCGGCCGGACCGGCCTTTGAAGGCGCGCGCCTGCTTTCCGGCATGCGAGCGGGAGATGGCGCCATCAGCCATCTCCGGTTTAAGACGGAACCCGCCTTCGCCATCCGGCGGGAGGTGATCGGCGGCGGCCAACCGGTCGGTCTGTGCGGCTCGGCGTATATCGACATACTCGGTCAGGGGCGGCGCGTCGGCCTGTTCAACGCCGCCGGCCGCTTTGACGCCGGGCGCCACCCCGGCGCCGGCGAACTGATATCCGGCGGCGACGGTTACGGCCGGACTTTGCGCGTCGGCTACGCCCATGGCAAACGGCCGTTACTGGTCAGCGAAAGCGATGTCGCCTCGCTATTGCAGGCCAAGGCCGCTATTGCCGCGGGTATCACCATTCTTTTGCGCCGGCTCGGCCTGCAAGCGGCGGACATCCGCACGCTCTATCTGGCCGGCGGATTCGGCATGCATGTGGATGTACCCAACGCCATCGCCTCCGGACTATTACCCGGTTTTGTTCCCCGGCAGGTGCAGGTGGTGGGGAACACTTCGCTGGGCGGCGCTTATCTTTCGCTTCTGGAAGCCGGCGTCGCGACGGAGATCGCCCGCGCGGCCAAAGAAATCGTCGTGGTCGAACTGAACCTCGATCCGGATTTCGAGTCCTGTTATATTGATCACCTTGGCCTGCCATAAACGTTTTCGCCATCTGACAAGCCTTTCCTGTAACCGGTATAATTCGCATCATGCAGTCCGCCCAGAGCGTTTTTCGGAACTTCCTTCGCAGCCGGCGTCTCAAATTCACGTCCGAGCGGCAAGCCATTGTCCAAACCGTCGAAAAATTCAGCCGCCCGTTCGAGGCCGAGGAATTGCTGCTCCAACTTCGTCAATTCAACCATCGCATCAGTAAGGCCACGGTTTATCGCACACTCAAGCATCTGGTCGACGCCCGTCTGCTCAATCCGGTGTTTTTCGGCGCTGGCCGGCAATCCTACTACGATTTTCGCGGCGGTGGGCGTGATCACGACCATTTAGTGGACGTGGAAACAGGGATGATCCTTCCCTTTGAAAATGCGCAAATCGACGCCTTATGCGACCAGATCGCCGTCCGCCTCGGTTACCACGCGCTAAGTCACCGGTTTCAAATTATCGGTCGCCGGACGAATTCACCGCGCTGATGCCCGGTGCGGTGAATTACCGATAAAATCCGTGCCTCGTGCGAGGCTCTTATAAAAATGGCTCCCGGCGCAACGGGATCAGCCTGTATGCAACGTCCCGGAAAAAAATTTGCGGAACCCCTTTTTTTTCTTGACCAAACCTGGTTTTTGGCTTAGAATACTCATAGATAGAAAAGATGAGTGTCAGAAGTCTTTTCCCAGAAGATGCGGCCGGTACGCAGCGGGTTTTTCGCGGATAAACATGGGGCCGGCGATTCGCTCCGGATCTGCCTGATGCGGGGTGAACAAGAAATCTCGAGACGACGAAGTTACCCGGCCGGGACGCCGCGATAACCTCACCCTCGACAAGGAGAGCTTTATGTGGACGAATAGGACTCGAAAAGTCCGTGTGCTGCGTACCATCGCGGCAGCTGTCATCGGTGTGGCGGCTTTCGGGGGATGGGCGCACGGTTCAACGATCACGGTGGTAAGTTTTTCCAGCGATGGTCCCACCGGGTTGTTTAATTCCGGCACTACGCCGCTGACATACTGGCAATTGGGAGAAGGCGACACGTCGTCATCCCGCTTTTCGACGCCTGGCAATTGGGCCTACTCCGCGGCAACGGGCGGCGAGATTTCGCCCGCCGAGGTAAACGTCGCCAATCAACACCTTTCCGTTTTCGTTCTCGACCAGCAGATGGTAAGCAAATCCAATGTGGTGGGCGGAGAGCTGGTGCAATTGGACAACAACCAGCAATATATCGCCGAGATTCTGGATAGCGGATTAACCAGTGGACCGGCGCTGACATCATTTACTCCTCCCGGGAACACGTTCGTGTCAAGCTTCATCGCGGGGCCGCCCCCGAATATTCAGCAAGGTTTCAGCGAAAAGGGGAATTCTCCCCCCACCCGTCCCGTTCCCGAACCGGCCACGCTGGCGCTGCTGGCCGTGGGTGGACTGGGACTGCTGGCCAAACGTCGCCGAAAAATTTTGGCGTGAAGATTACTTAACCGTTCCCGGGAAAAAATGTAGAGCCGATGCCCGCATGTTTGCCCGCGGGCAAACATAGAGCAGTGGATTTTGGAGCAGGGGATCAGGAGAGCCAATCAGGCTGGTGCAAAAGGTACCGCTCTCGCATATAACACAACGCCAGTTGCGGTCGCCTGTTCACCTGTTCCATCTTCCCGCGGCTCTGACGCCGGCGCACCGGCGGGTTATGGAAATAATTTATTCTCCAGGACAATCACTGTTTTTATCCCGTGAATGGTTACAAGATTACGCAGGCTGGCGTCGCCTGCCCGCCCAAGTGATTCCGGCGAGTCCCGCTCCCGCGGCGGGATTTATTCCTCCGGAATTTTCGTGGAGATTTTTCGGGTGTCGCCCGGCGAAATTATTGCATCATTCTCGTATGTGCGTAATATAACTAACGAGGGTGTGACCGTTTTTTTGGCAAAGCTGTCCCCGGCCGCCTCGTTGGCCGAAAAAAGGAATTCTCTTCATAGAGGTGAACACCGTGTTAAGCCGGTTTTTGCCCTGTTGCCAAAAAATACGGCTGCCCCCGCTAACGAGGCTAACGATAGTGTTTATTTGATTCATGGATAGCATTATGAAAGAATATAAAATCGGCGCAATATTCCCGTTGGGATTGTTTTTTCTGGGTGTCGCGACGGGCGCCGTGCGTGCAGGTTATCCGTCGTCTTTGAAGCCTTCGCATATAAGCCGGTGGGCCTTATCCGGCAACGGGCGGAATCTGTTCGCCCATCCCGCGGAATTGGCGCAAGTCCGCCGCTGGGTGCAGGCGAAGTTTGCAAACCGGGCGGGGGCCGGACCGTACACGACCACTCCGCCGTTTTCGTTCGATTATGCGGGTCGCTCCACCCGCAACCGGTTAAAAAGCTGGCTGGTGACGCGGAAATCGCGCCGCCTCCTCGCGCAGGGCGCCCGGTATGTCGTCACTTACAAGGATCCGCGGACCGGTCTTGTGGTCCGCTGCACGGCTACAGTTTATCGGGACTTTCCCATCGTACGCTGGACGCTTTCCTTCCAGAACACAGGGGTGCGAAATACGCCGATTCTTTCGGATATTCAGGTGCTTCACACGAGTCTCCAACGCCATGGCGCCGGCGGGTTTGTGCTGCATTACAACCGCGGCAGCTATGACTCGCCGCTGGATTTCGAACCCCTGCGAACCGTGCTTACCCCCGGAACAAAAATGAATTTCGCCCCGGTGGGCGGAAGACCCACCAACCACGCTTTTCCCTATTATAATGTACATTGGTCTAATAATGGCTGTATCGTTGTTGTCGGGTGGCCGGGGCAATGGGCGAGCCGGTTTCAATCCCGACGCGCCGGTAACGGCGAAAGCCTGCGCATTGAAGCCGGCCAGCAATTGACACACTTTATCCTGCACCCCGGCGAAAAGGTTACCAGTCCGCGGATCGCGTTGGAATTTTATCAGGGCGACTGGATACGCGGTCAGAATATATGGCGGCGCTGGATGATGAGCTGCATCCTGCCTCGTCCCGGCGGCAAGCTTCCTCCGCCGCGGATCGCCGCCACCGCCTCGGGCGCCTATCAATATATGCAACATGCCACCACGTCCAACCAGATTGCGTGGATACGCCGATATCAGCGGGAAAACCTTAAAATAAACGCTTTCTGGATGGATGCCGGATGGTACCCCGACCGCGGCAAATGGTGGCTGGACTCGGGTCGCTGGAATCCCGATCCCCGGCGCTTTCCACAAGGGATCAGGCCCATCTCCAATTATGCGCATGCCAGGGGCATCAAGACCATCTTGTGGTTTGAACCGGAGCGCGTCGTACCCGGACGGTGGCTGGCGAAGAAATATCCGCAGTGGCTGCTGACAGCGCCAAAACAGCCGAACGAACTTTTCAATCTGGGCGACCCGGCGGCGCGCCGGTGGATGACTTATCACATATACAAGATTATTCAGTCGCAGGGAATTGATATCTACCGGCAGGATTTTAATATGAATCCGCTGGTCTTCTGGCGCGATCATGATTCTCCGAACCGCCGGGGAATCACGCAGATCCGCTACGTGGAGGGCCTCCTGGCCTTCTGGGACGCCCTGCGCCGCGCTAAACCCGACCTGTTAATCGATACTTGCGCCAGCGGCGGACGCCGGCTCGACCTGGATACGCTCCACCGCGCCGTTCCCTTATGGCGCAGCGACGACTCGGGCAATCCGATAGTCGAGCAGGATCACACGTATGGAATCGCCCTGTGGATTCCATATTATGGAACGGCGATTACCGGGCAACGACCTTACACTTTCCGCAGCCAGATGACACCCGCCCTGTCGCTATGCTGGGATGTGCGACAAAAAAATTTGAATTACGCTCTCCTGCGGCGAATGCTGGCGCAATGGAACCAGATCAAAGAAGACTACTTTGGAGATTATTATCCGCTGACTCCGTACCGCACCGGTAAGAACGCCCGGATGGCCTGGGAATTCAACCGGCCGGACCTGGGCCGGGGAATGGTGCAGATTTTTCGCCGCCAGGATTGTTCGTACCAGGCGATTCACATTCGTCTGCATGGGCTGACGCCACAGGCGGACTATCTGGTAACGAACGTGGGCGTACCGGGTTCTACCGCAATGACCGGCCGCGCGTTGATGCGGAAGGGGATGGTGATTGAACTGCCTGCCCGGCCGACTTCGGCTCTGATTGAGTACCAGCGGGTCGGAAAAAAACTTCCATGAGACGGATGGGGCGTGGCAATTTTTCCGGGCAGCCTTGGGAACGCGGCTGTCCCCAGCCGCTTTTACTCCCTGGCGACTGCGCGGCGGCGTCCGGTTTAAGCCCTCATTAGCGAAATTCGGCTGCTGCCCGGAAAAATTGCCACGCCGGACGGGGGGACGGTAGGGTCTTTTAGTTTTCAGGGCTGCTCGCATTTTTGCAGGAAAGCCTTGATCCGATTTCCCAATAAATCGGTCTGTTCCAGAATTCCATAAAAATGGATAAAGCCCGCTTAAGGGAAAACTAAAAGACCTTGGGGGGACGGGGGAGTGCCGTTAAGACAACGTTCCGGAAACGATTGAAAGCCGCTATAATTTTCTTATCAACGAACCAACCGGTTTGTCCGGTTACGGAGTTTGTTATGATGCGGGTCGATGCGGAGATTCCAATCAGCACGGTCCCAAGTTCTCTCGGCACGAATGGCGATAAGCCCGATCGGAGCGCCGAGCCCGCCGATTATCTGGATATGAGTTCCATCAGCGACCCGGCGCTGCGGCCTATTGCCGAAAAAATCGCCGCTCGGGAAGATTTGAATTTCGATGACGGCATGGCCCTCTGGAATTCGCGTGATATTTTTTCCATCGGCCACATCGCCAACGCCATCCGCGAGGCTCGGCACGGTCGCGTGGCCTATTACAACATCAATCGCCACATCAATTACACCAACATCTGCGCCCTATCCTGTAAATTTTGCGAGTTTCACCGTAAACGCGGCGAGAAAGGGGCCTATGAATATGACCTGGAAGAAATTTATCGCCAGGCCTCCCGGGCCGATCAGGCCGGGGCCACGGAGATTCATATTGTCGGCGGCCTGCATCCCTGGCTGCCGTTTGAATGGTACCTGGAAATGCTTTCCGGTTTGCGGCAGCGCTATCCGCGCCTGCATCTGAAATGCTTCACCGCCATCGAAATCGATCATTTCAGCCGAATTTCGCATCTGTCCGTTCGGGAAGTGCTTCTGGCGCTCCGGGAGCATGGACTGGGTTCGCTGCCCGGCGGGGGCGCGGAAGTTTTCGATGACCGCGTGCATGATGAAGTATTCCAGGGCAAGCTCCGTGGCGACGGCTGGATGCGGGTGCATCGCATCGCCCATGAACTGGGAATCGCCACCAACGCCACCATTTTGTATGGTCACGTGGAAACACGGGCCGAGCGCATCAACCACCTGCTCAAGTTGCGTCAGCTCCAGAACGAAGCGCCGGGTTTTCAGACCATTATTCCGCTTTCGTTTATTCCCGACGGCAGCGAACTGGGGCATTTACCCGGTCCGACCGGTCTGGAAGACTTGAAGATGCTGGCCATTTCGCGACTGATGCTCTCCAATTTCGCCCACGTCAAGGCGTTCTGGATCATGCAAAGCATGAAGCTTTCCCAGGTGAGCTTGCATTTCGGAGTCGATGACCTGGACGGAACTGTGGTCTGGTACGACATCACCAAACGCGAGAGCGGCCGCGGCAACCCGCACCAGGAGCAAACGGTTCAGGACATTCGCCGGATCATTGCGGAAGCCGGTTTTCTTCCCCTGGAACGCGACACCCTGTACCGCCGTGTCATTCGTCAAGGCGTTCAATGGCACGTGGAAAACACACCGTAAAATCCGCCGGGATTTTGAAGACTCCCTTCCACCAACATCGGAAGTTGGCATTCTACCGCTGAATTACGCCCGCCTAAGTAAGTCAAAACAAGAATAGCACTCTCCGGTGCGATCAACAAGGGAACCTTGGGGCCGGGGAGCGCCGGGCATTTGGATCATACCATGAGCCGGTATACGATACCGCCATGGCGACAACGAACATTC
This sequence comes from Planctomycetota bacterium, assembly GCA_021790475.1. Taxonomy (GTDB): domain Bacteria; phylum Planctomycetota; class Phycisphaerae; order WQYP01; family WQYP01; genus JAKBMM01. The sequence continues at coordinate 9,436 of JAJYDU010000034.1, forward strand.
TGCGGAATCAGACGTGGAATATAGGCAAAGCCGGCCGGCGGTGCGCAACCTGCGGCGGCGAGCTTGCCTCCGGAGCCATTTGCTGGGCGGTCCTGGTGGAGTGGCCGGCGGGAACACCACCACCGGCCAATCCAGGCGACGGGGGAAACAACCTGACCGCAGCACCCTACCAGCGGATGGACTATTGCCCGCTCTGCTGGGAAAGTGGTAAACGCCCCGAACCGCCCGCGGAGATGTTTTCCTGGTGGAAAAGCATCGTTCCGGATATCCGCAAGAAGCGGAAACCATTCGTGGATGATTCCGTTCTGCTGGATTTGTTCGACCGGCTCGCCGGCCGGCACGACATCGCGGATATTCGCTTTCGTTTTGTACTGGCGCTGTTGCTGATGCGTAAGCGTCTGCTCAAGTACGAGGGAACCGAACCGCCGGACGCCCAGTTGCAACAGGCGTTAAGCCAATTGCTCCCGCAACTGGAGCTCTGGAAAATGACGCGGCGCGGCGGCGACGCGACAACCGTGGTGGTTAACCCGCACCTTAGCGCCGAACAGATTGGGGAAGTATCGCAGCAGATATCCACGATTCTGGCGGAAGAAATTTAGCGCCTTGCCGCGCCAAGTTTCAGGCGGGGATTGAGTTTATCAGCGGCCGCGGCGTACTTGGCCGCCTGTTGCAAAGCCGCGGTGCGAACCGTCGGATCATTGGTTATTGCCGCGACGGCCAGAGTCTGTTCGTATTGCAAAGCCGGGGTAAGCCACTTGACCGGCGATTGCCCGGCGGGAAACGCCCCTTGCGCCTGAGTTAAATCCACGGAAGCCTGCTGGAGGGCGGCCAGGGCGGCCTGGCGGAGCTGTTTGCGTTCGCCGGGCGGAGGCGGTTGCAACGGCGCGGCCTTGCGAATAAGAGAGAAAAAACGCCCGCCCAGTACGGCGGCATCTTTCCGGAGGCCGGCATTCCACAGGAGAAGCTGATCGATCCGGGCCATCTGTATCGCGGCGTAGGCGAGATGAATATCAAGCATGCACTCGGGGACATGGCTGGTATCGGCGCGCACGAGCGGATCGTCATAGGAAACTCCGCCGGCCCGCAGGTTCTGGGCCAATACATAATTCTTGCGCTGCTGTTCGACAGCGATAAGCAGGCTTTGGCGAGCCTGCCGGCACAGAGCAATCGCCTTTTTCGCCTGGCGCGAGCCGCTCTGGAGATCCGCCTGAATCGCCTTCAGACGCTGCTGGATAGTCTGGCCGGCGTTCAAAGGCCCCGCCACAATCACCTTGGCGCCGGCGAGCAGTACCGCGATCTGCCGGGTGTCGCGGCGGGCGATGCCGGCGGCCACCCGGCGCGCCGCGGCGAGCCGGACTACCGCGCTCCGGGCCGCCTGAGCCCGCAGATGCGCCAGCTCCCAAGCCGCCTGGGTCTGCGCTACTTCGGCCGCAAGATTTTCGGCGTGTTCACCGGCGAGTGCCGCCAGGTTCATTTCATGCATGGCCTTTTTGAACTGCCGAAGCGACGTTTCCCCCATGGTCGTCCGCGAGTTGTTGCGCCAGACAACTCCGCGCCCGTAGAACCGGCGCTGTTGCATCGAATAGAACGCCAACCGCTTATGAAGCGCCGCAAGCTTTTGCCTGGCGACCTGCGCCAGCCGCCGAGTCTGCGTCTGTGCGGTCCTGGCGCGGCTGAGCCGCTTCATGTAAATGGCGGATAACATCTGCCGCCGCGCGCGCAGGCCGGTTATTTTTTTCTGATCAACCGTAAGTTGGTCGGACTGGCGAAGTATCGCGTTGACCTGCGCCTGGATATCGTTTCCGGTCGCAATGATGCGGCGCAGACGAAGCTGTGCCGCCGCCAATTCCACCAGGGCTTTTTCACCGGCGAGAAGACCTTTGAACTGGAACCGCATCCGGGGCAGGGAGAGCGCATCCGCGAGCATGGCGGAGGCATGGCGGAGGTCGCGTGCGGCCGAACGCGGCGCCAGGTATCCAGAGGGCTTCTGCCGCGCGATTTGCATGGCCGCGGAAACCTTCGCCGCGGGGAGCGGCGCGGTGAACCGCACGGGAAAGTTGGCAGCCGGACGGTAGTCGCCCGCGCTCAGGAGAAGACCGGCGGCATGTTGAGAAACACGAGCGGCTTGCGTATCGGCATGGCCGCTCCGGGAGTTGCCGCAACCGGTCAAAGCGGCGATCACGAAGAACAAACCCGCGGCGGACAGTACTCGCGTAAGCGTTGGCATATTCATTATGTACCCTCGGTTCGTCAAGCCGTCAATAATATAATGGAATTTGGCCCTGGTTTATTTTTCCACGAAGCCGATCGGCGCGGCCAGGAGCACTTCGTCCCGCTGCAGCACGCGCACCATTTGAAACATTTGCGTCGCCGGGCGGCGGTAGGAACGCGGTAAACCGGTCAGCAGCATTTGCAGTCCCGGTGGAAGCTCGGATTGGATACCGAATTTTTCGCGAATGAGTTGTGCCAGCGACTTGGCCCGTGGGTACACCAGAACCTGGTAATTCCCGGCAATATGCGCTTTGCGGGCGGCGGCGGCAAGCACTCCCGCCAGCGAGCCGACATGATCGACCAGCCCGACCTTGCAAGCCCGATTCCCGGAAAACAGGCGCCCCCGCGCCACCTGCTGAATGTGGGCGATCTTTTTACCGCGGCTTTCCAGCACGCGGCGTATGAACAGCGCGTAGGTTTGGCGCATCAGGTGGGTCACGAAGGCCCTTTCCTGTGGTGTAAACGGCGCGGTGGCGTCAAAAAGTCCGGCGTTTGCGCCTTTGGAGAATGTCTCAACGTTCAGGCCGATTTTAGCAAACAGACCGCCCAGTACAATCTTGCCGCCCACCACTCCGATGGAGCCGGCGATGGTTCCCGGTTCGGCGGTGATTTGCGCTCCCGCCGTGGAAATGTAATAACCGCCGCTGGCGGCCTCGGATCCCATGGAAACGGTCAGCGGCTTTTTCTTCCCCGCGGCATGGAGAATCCGCCATATTTCCTCGCTGGCCTCGGCCGAGCCGCCGGGTGAATCCACGCGCAGAACGATAGCCTTAACCAGCGGATTGTGCAGGGCGGCATTCACTTCCCGGTGAATTCGCGCCGGCGTGATAATCGAATCGTTTTCGGAGGCGCCGGGCGAATCGTCCATAATCAAACCCCTGGCGCAGATCACCGCGATGGCCGGCTTTGTCGCCCGCGTATGCTTCGGCGGCGCGCCGAGCAGTTGAAACAGGGCGAACGGGCTGTTGAGGTTCACCGGCGGCGGGGTGGAACCGCTCCAGCGCCGTATCAGCACACACCCGCCGTCAAAATGTTTTTCCAGCCAGGCGTTCACGTTCTGCCGGGCGAGCAGTTGATTCACCAGTCCCAGTTTTTTGGCAGTGGTTCCCTCCATGATCCCCCGGTTGATGGCCGCTTCCACCTGATGCCGGCTCATATTGGGGCGATCGGCGGCGATGGCGTTCACAATTTGCGCGTACCAGGAATTGACCAGCCCCCGCACCTGGCCGGCGAAAGCCGGGCTGGCCGAAGTTCGGGTAAGCGGTTCCTGGGCCCCCTTGTATTTGCCGATCTGAACCATATCAGCCTGGAGGTACAGCTTGCTCAATAGGTTCTTGAAGAACAGCAGTTGAAGTTCCACGCCGGGTAGAAAAAAAGTTCCATGTCCGGACATGATGATGGTGTTGGCGTGCGACGCCAGGAGATAGGTATTGGTATCGAAATCCGGAGAATAAACCGCGACGCGCTTGCCGGTTTTGCGGATCCTTTCCAACAATTCGCCGATTTCCTGCGCCTGCGTCAGAGAAAGATTAAAGGAGCGCAGGTTCAGATACACGCCGGAAAGAGAGGCGCTTTTCGCCGCCCTTTGCAGCGTTTGAATAAGGCTGGTCAACGCCGGCCGGCGGTTGGGACCAAGGTTAAAAAGCGAAAAATTGAAGCCGCTCGGGTATTCAAGCAGCCGGCCTTCCAGGGTAATTCTCGCCACGCGACGAATCGGGCCATTGGTCGCGGCAACGGCTGGGGCGGCCGGGAGCGCCTTCGCCGGCAAAGTGGTCGCAGGCGCCACCGTCGCCGCGCGGGCCAAACATACCGGCGCCGCAGCGCCCGGAACGCCGGTCAGAAGCGCGGCGAAAAAAAGATGAGGAAACGGTCTGCTCATGAGAAACAACCTCCGAAAAATCAGGCGTGCCCCAGCGGACCACTCGGCCCGTGAATCACATCCTCGGCCCGGAGTATTTATTGTAGCCGCGGCCGTCGCGGAATTCCCGTTGATTGCGACCATTTCCCATCTTCCAAATTATCGTAATTATTATTACCTTGTCTGAAATATGGCGCCATGGAAAATTCATCACTACGATGCCGTCGCCTCCACCCAGGAGTTGGCCCTGGCCGAAGCGCGCCGGATCGTCGAATCGACTTCGAATCATACCCGGCCGGGCACTCTCGTTTCGGTGCACGTCGCCAACCGCCAGACCCGCGGACAGGGACAATACGGTCGCGCCTGGCTTAGTCCGATGGGAGGGATATATTTCAGCGCGGTGCTGGATTCTCCGCCGCCGGCGTGCGAACCGCTTTTGCCGCTGGCGGCCGGTCTGGCTATGGCCCGGACGCTGCGCCGGATGGGCCTGGAGCATATCGCCGTGCGCTGGCCCAATGACGTGCTGGCGGGAAAGAAAAAAATCGCCGGTGTGCTTTGCCAAAGCGTGACGCTGGCGCAACGCCATGCGGCGGTGGTGGGGGTGGGTCTGAATGTGAACAGCCAACCGGCGTCGTTGGGTCCGCAACTGCAAGACTTCGCCGCTTCGCTGTTGAGCGTTACCGGTCGCTGGCACGATTTGAAGCTGTTGCGGGAACGCATCTTGAATGAACTGGCCGAATGGATCCGCCGCGTGGCGGAGGAAGGATTTGACGCCCTGGCCGGCGAACTGATCGCCTGGGACGCTCTGGGCGGGTCGCGGGTGATCGTCGATACCGGCGGCCGGAGCGTTGCGGGCCGGGCGAATGGTTTCGGTCCCGACGGCGCGCTGCGCATTGAAACGCCGCTGGGGCCGGTTTATGCGCCAAGCGGGACGATTCGCAGCGTCAATGGCGAAAAAATCCGCCCGGAAAGGTAATCATTCAGCTCAATATCATAATGTCGTAAATGTGAATATTTAACAACTGGCTGTGAACGGTTGCAGGAATTAGCAGTTGGTATAATGTCGCAACGTATTTTGCCTTTTCCGGCAAACTGGAAGGGAATGCATCATGACAGAACCTGAAGATCAGTTGTCGCGGCGAAATTGGCTGGTGCGATTATCGACGGCTTCCTTCGGAACCGCGATGCTGGCCATGGGCTCGGGTGCGGCCGCGGAGCCGGCGCAACCCTCCGCCGCGGGAAATACGCTTGGCGCGCGCGCCTACAATATCCGCGATTTCGGGGCAAAAGGCGATGGCAAAACGGTCGACACGGTGGCGGTTCAGGCGGCCATTGACGCATGCCATAGCGACGGGGGCGGGATCGTTCTGGCGCCGGCGGGAGTATTCGTCATTGGAACCGTGCAGATGAAGAGCAATGTCACTCTGCGTATCGCGGCGGGCGGCAAACTCCTGGGCAGCGCCGACGGGAAGCAGTATCATGCAGCCTCTTCCATTCCTCCCCTTACACCGCGCTTTGAGAGGTGCGGAAATGTCGGGCTTATATACGCGGTCCGGGCCGAGAACATTACCATTGAAGGGCCGGGAACCATTGACGGCCAGGGAGCGGAATTTCGCAGTCCCCGCGGAGGAGGGCCTCCACCATCCGGCAGAAGCGGCGACCACCGCCCCTATCATCTGCTGTTTTACAGATGCAATAATATAAGGCTTCGTGATATTTTTCTCCGCAACAGCGCGTATCACAGCGTGCGGATCATTGAAAGCAGTTTTATATGGGCTTATAGCCTGCGCATCTATAATCGCGTCAACTACAATAACGACGGATTTCATTTCGTCAGCTGCCGGTATGTGCACGTGAGCGACTGCGACGTTCAATCGGAGGATGACGCTTGCGCGATGTTCGGCAGTTGTCGATTTGTGACGATTGCCAACAGCACGTTCAGCACGCGCTGGGCGGTATTCCGGTTCGGCGGCGGAAACCCTGAAAACATCGCCATTTCCAACTGTCTGATCTATAAGACCTACGGCTGCCCGATCAAGATGCACTTTGGCCCGCAATCGCGGGCGCAAAACATCCTGTTCTGCAATCTGATTCTGCAGGATGTCACCGGGCCGATTTCGATTGATCTGGATGATCGACCACGGCCCGGCGAAAAAAGCCGCGAAAAAGGTTACGTGCGGAACATCATGTTCAATGGCTTAAGATGCCGGGTTCTGGCCAGAGAGCGGCAGTTGCCCGATATTCCGTTCCGCCATCAGGATCGCCCCGGCGAAAACCGTCAATGCATTGTGCTCAACTGCATCGGAGATGGTTTCCTGGAGGATATTTCATTCAATGATGTGCGTATCGCCTACGGCGGCGGGGGAACAAACCAGGAGGCCCGGCGGCGCGTGCCGCGGATCGCCGGCGAGTATTTCGAGATAGGAACTCCGCCTGCCTATGGGCTTTACGCCCGGCAGGTGCGCGGATTGTCGCTCTGTAACGTGCGTTTTGAAGTGATCAAACCTGATCTCCGCCCGGCGATGGTGCTGGATCGCGTCAGAGATGCGGGAATCAATGCGCTAAGCGTGCAGGGCAATCCAGAGGCGATGGCCGCGTTGCGGTTCATACAAAGCGGCGACGTGCTGCTGTCCGCCACGCGACTGGTAAGTCCAGCGGCGGTGTTTCTGCGGGTGGAAGGGGCCGTCAGCGGCGGTATCGTGGTGGATGGGGGGGACATTTCCCGTGCGGCCGCTCCGTTGGCTTTGCAGGATGGCGCGGAAGAAAAAGCGGTAAAACTGCGGATATGAAGATCCTGGCTGTCCGGGATCTGTTTCGCGGCGGCGAGGAGCTTTTCTCAGAAAAAGGATCGGTGAAGTTATGCGGCGAAAGATCAGACGATGGATATGCTTCACCGTGATTCTGCTGGTATCCGCGGCGCCGTCGCAAATGCGGGCTGCCGCTGAGCCGCGAATCGCATTTGATTCCGCTGGTCGCCCCCTGACTTTTAGCACGCGGCAGGGGCGAGCCAATCTGGTTGATCGGCAAAATCCCGGTCTGGGCTTTTACCTGATGAGTTTCAATGGCCGGCACATACGTCACATGCGCTTACGCGTGGTGCGCCTGTCCGGAAATAAACTGTATGTGTCAACAGGCCGCGGCCTGCCCCGCTTCACGTTCAAGATTTCGCGCGGTTCAAGATTTTTGTCGCTGAATTTGATTCGTATCCAAGGTCTGCCCAGGGAAAGCCTGGCATCGTTAAGCCTCAATATCCGGGGAGAAACAACGCTCCGGTGCCTGGCACTGGATTACATGACCAGGATCAACAACCTGCCGGGCGACATCACCGTCCACTGGCCGTATTTATGGCATCGCAATCCGGCCGATCCATTGGGTGGTGTTGCGCTTTATCATGCAAGCACGCCAAAGTCTTCGGATAACGCATTGGCCCAAATCTGGGCGGATACGGATTTTCCTCATCCAGCCATTGGCAAAAGGTGGACTGTGGCGCGCGTCAAGACGTGGGTGAAAAACTACTACAAACGGTTCCGTGATCTTACCACCATGTACATTGCCCCCCATAATCCCGCCCAACTCTACAAGCTCACCGGGATTGCCCGCCGCGCCGGCGTTAAGGTCATTAACCTGATGAACAATATCTGGAGCTACGGCTTCTGGCCCGCCAATTTCAGCCAGGTGTCGGTAAATCGAAAGATGTTCCCGAATGGCCGCGCGGATTTGGCGAAATATGCCGCGTATCTGCACCGGCACGGCATGTTGCTTTACCTTCATTCCGTCACCGGCGGTATCGGGCCGTTTGATCCGAAAGCAATGGATAATCCATCTCTGCTGCGCGGCCTGGCCGCCTGGGCGCAGGGAACACTGGCGCGGCCGGTAAGCAATAGCGCGACGACTCTTTATTTTCGTCCGAACCCGGGAAACGAATATCCGCTGGTGACCTCCAACCCCGCCGGCCCGGATGAACTCGGCTCCTTTTTCTCGACCAATTTTGTCCGGGTCGGCAACGAAATTGTCCAGGTCGGCCGGTTTGAAAATCTCGATAAGCCGGTATGGAAACTGGTCGGCTCTCATCGCGGGTACGGAGTTACCAAGGCTGTAGCGCATCCCGCCGGCGCCAGTGCCGCCGGCCTGGACAGCGCGTACGGCCAGGTATTTTCTCCCGGGGCTGATTCACCCTGGATGGCGCGTGTGGCCAGACAATTTGCGGATTTTATTAATCAAGTCGGCGCCGATCATTGTGCCTACGATGGTTATGAGGACCAATTAACCGTTCCCTGGGGCGATGTGAAATACAGCAACCTTGTGGCGTCTTTTCTTGACCGGCCGGTTACGTCCGCCACATCGCGCGGCGCGCCGGCCAGCGCCAACCTGGAGATGAAATTCAGTGCGGTAAAAAAGAATATCCTTCCACAGTGTGTTTACGCCTCTGTAAATCTATCAATCAAACTGGCCGGGATTTCCCCCGCAAGCTCGTTGTTGGGCGCGGCATTTGAAATTCCCGCCGGCATCTGCCTGGGCGGCCGGCGATTCGTAATTATTAAACCGGAACCCATGTTCGGCATCTCCATGTTCACGCTCGATCATTACGGTCTTGTCGGCCCCATGTTTCGCACGTTCCGCATGTGGAAGAGAGCGTTTCGCAAAATGACGCCCGCCCAGCTCCGGACGATCGCCAACACCATGGCCCCCGCCACGCGGTACAATCATCTCAACCAGCGCGGCTATCACTTGGCGGGGCGTGATTGCTTCGTTATCAGCCGGTCCGGCGATCACTATGGAATTACGCCCACGCGCGTGATGGTGCGAAAAAAAGGCGATGTGCGCTGGCTCGTGGGACAGGAGTTTGGTCCTGTGGCGCCGTATCAATATATTCAGCCCGGCCAGCGTTTGCTTTTGCGGAATCCGTACAAGGCGCAGCCGGCCGGCTTTATCATTTATGTGCTCTCCGCGTTGGGGGCGGACAAATCTAAGCCGATACCATTGCGGGCCGCGGACATCCGCAATCAGGTGCAGGCCGCCATCCGGCAAAGCGGGCATGGCATTGTGATCCGTGCGGTTAATCCACTTTCCACATCGCGTTGGATCAGCCACGGCCTGCCGACATGGGATCATTCGCTTTCCATGGCTCATGCCCGCGCGTTGTCCCTGCGGGTAACGGGGGATGGCAAAGGGGAAGTACTGCTGGTGCAGATTCATGGCGGTGGCGTACGCGATTACGTGGTAAAAGTTAGCTTTACCGGTACGCGAACCATCGTTATTCCCAACGGTGAGGTATCTTGGGCCAATGGCTGCTGGGGCTGGCGGTTTAACGCCAAAGTCATCAACTACGCGCGGATTCATCGTCTTTCCATCGGTTTTGGCTATCTGCCGCCGCAAAGCCGCCTGCAGGTGCGCGTATCGCATCTGATGGCGCTGACGGCTCAACCTTCCACGCTGGTTAACCCGGTTATTCAAACGGGGACTGGTAAACTGCGCGTCATGGGAACGGTGCCGACAGGAGACTATCTGGAATATCGGGGCGGCAATACTGCCGTAGTGTATGGTCGCAATTGGAACAAGAAAAACATCTTGCCCGTACGTCTTGCTGATTATGTCATGCCCGGCGGTTATGCGCCCGTGGGGGTGAAAGTCGCCGCCGGCGCGCCGCTTCCCTGGCTGCGCTGTGAGTTTATTACGCGCGGCGCGCCGCTGTGGGCGCCGGCCCGTTAACCGTGGATGGAAATGCGTCATGGAGCCTGTCCGGACGGCTCTTACCTAACTGCTTATTGAAGAGGTTGCCATGAATATAAAAATTGTAATCGGTGCGGTCATCATGATCCTCATGGTCGCGGGCGGTTCATGGACGGCAATGACGGCGCAAGCCGCGGCCGGAGCACGGCGCGGACACACCGCCGACATGGGCTGGTGGAAAGAAGCCCGCTTCGGCATGTTCATTCACTGGGGTTTGTATAGCGAGGCGGCGGGCTATTGGCATGGCAAGCCCGTGCCGGGTCTTGGTGAATGGATCATGAACAACGCCCATATCCCGCGGAAGCAATATGCGCAACTGGCCGGAAAATTTGATCCCGTCGACTTTAACGCCGCGCAATGGGTCCGCATCGCCCGAGCGGCGGGCATGAAATATATTGTCATCACCGCCATGCATCACGACGGCTTCTGCATGTTCAAGACCCGGGCTACGCCTTACAACGTGGTGGAGGACACGCCCTGGCATAAGGATCCGCTGGCCGCTCTGGCCAAGGCCTGTCGCGAACAAGGCCTTACATTCTGCACGTATTATTCGGTGGAGAATTGGCACAGCCGATATCAGCTTCCGCATAGTTGGAACCATGGGAGCCCGGATTATTTCCCCACGCGCTTCGCGCCCGGCGGCGCCGGGCCTTATGTAAAGTATATGAAGGAACAACTCGGCGAACTGATCCGGCAATATCATCCGTCCCTGATATGGTTCGATAATTCGATCATCAAGTCATGGAAAACACGGTCCGGAAAACAAATCGCCGGATGGACACAATACGACGCCCGTTCGATCTGGGATTATGTTCGTCGGATTGATCCGACGGTCATCATGAACAACCGCCTGGATAAATGGTCGACCTTTCATGGCTTGGGAGATTACAAAACTCCGGAGCAGCATATTCCGGTTGGCGGTCTGCCCGGTCCCTGGGAAACCTGTATGACCATCAATGATACATGGGGCTATAAACGCTCGGATGATCACTGGAAGTCCGCGAAGACATTAATTACCAATCTGATTAAGTGTGCCAGCGAAGGCGGAAATTTTCTTCTGAATGTCGGTCCCACCGGACAAGGCGTTATCCCCAAGCCCGAAGTGGATCGTCTGCTGGCCATGGGCCGATGGCTCAAAGTCAACGGCCAGGCTATTTACGGTTCGCATCGCACGCCGTTTACCAGGGCGCTACCCTACGGCTACGCGACGCAAAAGCCGGGGCGGTTATTTCTTGAAGTCATCAGATGGCCCCAAAACCGTATACTGGCGGTACCGATGAGAAATAAGATTGCCGGCGCCTATCTGCTGAAAAATCCCCACATCCGGCTTGCGACCGCATCCGGGCGCGGGGGGCAACTGGTCCATCTTCCCGCCGGGGCGCCGGATCCGCTCGCCAGTGTGGTGGTGTTGAAGATCGCCGGCCCTGTGGAACCAAATTGACCGTGCCGTTCCCGGGAAGGACAAAACCATGGTGAATCGACGTACCCTCATAAAATGTGGCGTTAACGGCGAAGAAATCCGCCCGGAAATTTAAGAATATAATATATAGCTAAGCCATGACCTCGAATTTAGGGCTTCCGATCGGCCCCGGGGCGTAAGTTCAGATTAACCTGGAGTAAGGCGCCAGGTTTTATCCTTACTGGCGTACCGGATGAATTCCAGGAGAGGGTTACATTGCCGGCCGGAATACGTTTGAATATAAAATCGCCATTGGCATTGCTTAGAGTCCTTGAACAAATCATTATCTCTGGATATTTTGAGGATGCTGAGGCGACATCGATCCAATCGGCGGTCACGCGCCGATGCGTAACCGGTGGTTTTCCCCCCACCAGCACACGCCCGATAATACCCGCCCAGGGGGTCAACCTGATAACTCTCGATTTTGGAAGTTGGTTCTGTTTCAGATCCGCATAGCCGTCATGGGAAAGTATCAGGAGCCGATATGGACCCTTGTGCGGCGTGAACCGCAGGTAGCCCTTGGCGTTTGTGGTTCGCGGCCGGTTTAGATACGGATATCGACCATTTTCAACTTCGAATATTCCCGTGGAGTAAACGAGCACGACGGTGGCGCCGGCCACGATTTTACCATGGGAATCAATCACTTTTTCGACAATGTTATCCGCGTTATCCGCGCGCACCAGCGCAAAGTGTAATTTCACCACCGGCTGGCTTTGGCGAAAGATTTTAGATTGCGCCGCCTGGAAACCAGACGCCTGGATTCGGACCAGGGAGCGGGATCCGGTTTGGAGCCGGTTGCGTTGTAAGGGTTCCCGGGAGGCATGATATTTATAAGCATTGATATGTTAATCGGTGCGCGAGAGAATTCCCGCCGCTTCCCGCCGTCTC
>JAJYDU010000180.1 GCA_021790475.1 Planctomycetota bacterium
GGCCCATCAACTCGCGTGTCAGTCCCTGAAGAAGGCACATTGACCGGAGAGCCGGATGCGGCAAATCCGCACGTCCGGTTCGGAGGGAGGGGAGACCGCAATAAAAGCGGTCTTCCCTACCCCTATAGCGCCATGCGCGGTTGCGACGCCCAGCGTATCACCGCGGCAGACCAAACAAAATGCGATGCGTGATTATCACCATTGCATTTAGCCCGTTGCGCCGTATCACTACAACAGGTGCGGATCGCCGTGCGACGCGCCGGTGAGGCCACCGGCGGCTAAGCGCTATGCGCGGTTGCGAGTCCCATCCGCGTTTTCGAAATCCCCGCTTTCGACCACTCGACCCGTGACCCGTTTCATGGTAAAAATCCGCCGTGCCGCAAATATTCGACAATATTGAAAAGTCTCTATTGCCCACGCTGCAAACCGCAATGGAGATATCCGAACGCGCGGATTTCTGCGTGGGTTATTTCAATCTGCGCGGCTGGAAGGAACTCGCCCCATACGTGGAAAAATGGGCCGGCGGCGACGGCCATTGCTGTCGGTTGCTCGTGGGCATGCAGCGGCCGCCAGAAGAGGATCTTCGCGCCGCCCTGCGGACGCCTTCCTGCGACGAATCCATGGACAACGCCAAGGCGGTTCGGCTCAGAAAATCCCTTGCCGCAAAATTCCGGGAACAACTCCAATGGGGCGCACCCACCGACGCCGACGAAACGGGGTTGCGCCGTCTGGCAGCGCAGATTCAGACGAAAAAACTTCAGGTCAAACTGTTCCTGCGGCACCCATTGCACGCCAAGCTGTACCTGCTGTTTCGACCTGACCCGCTCAACCCGCAAATCGGCTATCTCGGCAGCAGCAACCTGACGCTGGCCGGTCTGTCCAGACAGGGCGAGCTGAACGTGGACGTGTTGGACCATGATGCCTGCGGGAAACTCGCCCGGTGGTTTGAGAGCCGCTGGAACGACAATTTCTGCCTGGATATTTCGCAAGAACTGATTGCGATCATCCAGGCCAGCTGGGCGCGGGAAAAACCGATTCCGCCCTATCATATTTATATAAAAATGGCCTATCATCTCGCCGCCGACGCCCGCTTAAGCGAGGAGGAATTTGACATCCCCGACGAATTCGGCAACAAGTTGCTGGATTTTCAAAAGGCCGCGGTAAAGCTGGCGGTGCGGATGATCCGCCGCCACAACGGTGTGATGATCGGCGACGTGGTGGGGCTGGGCAAAACGCTCATCGGCTCGGCCATCGCCAAATCCCTGCAGGAGCGGGATAACCACGAAACGCTGATTATCTGTCCGAAAAATCTCGTACCGATGTGGGAGGATTACCGCCTCCACTACGCGGTGAACGCCAAGGTTATACGGCTGAGCATGGTGGGCAGAGAGTTGCCGGACGAAAGGCGGTTTCGCACCGTGTTGATTGATGAAAGCCACAATCTGCGCAACCGCCAGACGGCATCTTACAAGGCCATCCGCGATTATATCGACCGCAACGACAGCAAGGTGATCCTGCTGACCGCCACGCCCTACAACAAAACCCTGCTGGATTTGTCCAGCCAATTGCGGCTTTTCCTTGATTCCAACACCCAACTGCCCGTGCGACCCGAGCACTTTATCCGCCAGCGCGGCCTGGACGCCCTTAACGCCCGGACCCAGGCGGACCCGCATACCATTGACGCCTTTGAAAAAAGCGACCTGGCCGAGGACTGGCGAATCCTGATGGATCAGTTTCTGATCCGCCGCACCCGTGGTTGGATCAAGGATAATTACGTCCAGGTTGATCCGGAAAATAACCGTTCCTATCTGCAATTTCATGATGGCCGCAAATTCTATTTTCCCGACCGCATCCCCAAAAGCGTCAAGTTCTCCATCGACGAAAAGGACCCGGACGACCAGTACGCCCGCATGTTCGGCGACACAACCGTCAACGCGGTAAACGCCCTCCACTTGCCGCGCTATGGCCTGGGTAACTACGTCAAAGCGCCGCTGCATCGGCCGGACACTCGCAGGGAGCATGAGGAAATTGTCCGCGATCTTTCCCGCGCCGGAAAACATCTCATTGGCTTTTGCCGCACGGGCCTGTTCAAGCGGCTCGAAAGCGGCGGAGCGGCCTTTGAATTGACCGTGGAGCGGCATATCCAGCGCGACAACGTGGCGTGGTACGCACTGGAAAATGGATGGGATATTCCCATCGGTTCGAGCGATGCGGCCATTTTTCAGACCGCTTGGAATGATGCCGACACGCTCCTGGACCTCGCGGATGAAGCCGCCGACAACGCGCCGCCCGGCGAAGAATTATCGGGGGAAATTGCCGAACTTTATGACCGATGCAAGGCCAATAAACGCTACCGCTGGCTCCCGGCGGCGTATTTTGAGCCGGTGCTGGCGGAACACCTTCGAGAGGATATCGCGGCATTGGAGGGCATACGCAAGGCCATCGGCTCCTGGAATCCCCAGCGCGACAACAAGCTGCGGGAATTGATCCGCCTGGTGGAAAAGAAACACCCGGACCGGAAAATCCTGATTTTTACCCAGTTCGCCGACACGGCCAATTATCTCCATGCGCAACTTCAACAAGCGAATATCCGCAACCTTGGCGTGGTTACGGGCAAAAATGACAATCCCACCGATCTGGCATACCGTTTCAGCCCGGTAAGCAACGATGTCCGCGACAAAGTCCCTGCCGCCAAGGAATTGCGCGTGCTCATCAGTACCGATGTATTAAGCGAAGGGCAGAACCTGCAGGACTGCCACATCGTCGTCAATTATGACCTGCCCTGGGCGCTGATCCGCATCATTCAGCGCGTGGGCCGCGTGGATCGTATCGGCCAGCACGCGCCGGAGATTCTCTGTTACAGCTTTCTGCCCGCCGATGGCGTGGAACGCATCATTCGCCTGCACGAGCGCATCCGCCGGCGCCAGCGACAGGAAGGGGAGGTGATCGGGTCGGATGAAATGTTCATTGAGGGCGATCCGGGAAAAAAATATCCATTGCTGCAAAATCTATACAACGAAAAAGCGGGGGCGTTGGATGAAAAAGAGGATGAATCGGATGTCGATATATCCTCCTATGCTTACCGGATATGGCAACGCGCGGTGAAAAACAACCCGGCTCTGGCCAAGTCCATTGAAGAGCTGCCCAATGTCATCTGTTCCACGCGTCCGCATCATGCCGCCAACGGCCGGTTGGAGGGTGTGATCACGTTTGTTCAGACGGGGCAGGAGAACAATTCCCTGATCTGGCTGGATACACAGGGGAACATTGTCACCGAATCGCCGTTGGAAATTCTCCAGGCCGCCGCGTGTCCGCCGGAAACGCCGGCGGCGCCGCGGCTGGACAATCACAATGCTCTGGTGGGCAAGGCGCTGGAAATTGCGGCGAAAGATCAAAACCGTGTCGGCGGCCAGTTGGGCGGCGCACGCGGCATCCGCCGCAAACTCTACGACCGGCTGAAGGCATACCGCGCCCGCACAGCCCACACGCTCTTTATGCCGGGCGATCTGGACAAAACCATTGATGAAATTTACCGCTATCCACTCCAAGCTTCCGCCCGCGATACACTCGGCCGGCGCATGCGCGAAGGCCTCCAGGATGAAGCGCTGGCCAAACTGGTCATTGATTTGCGTTCGGACAATGCTTTGTGCGACGTGGTCGAAGACGCCCATTCCGCCGACCCGCGGATTATCTGTTCATTAGGGATGAGAAAAACGTAACCACGGCGAGCCGCCGGATTTATTCCGGCGGCAATATATAAGGATACTCATGCGCCTCGCTTCTTTCGCCCTGTTCATCACCTGGACCACCTACGGCACCTGGCTTCCCGGCGATCGTCGCGGTTACGTCTCCCGCACGCTTCCGGCCGATGGAGTCTTTCAACCCAAACGAAATCAGACCGGCAGCCCCATTACCCCAGGCAACGCCCAAACCCTCGCAACTGCGCAAAAAGCTCAGAAATACGACACGGTGTGGTTGGACAGGACGCAGGCCCTCATCGCCGCCCAGGCTATTCGCCAAGCCGCCTTGAAGCGCCGGTGGGTTATCATCCGCGCCTCGGTCATGGCGAATCATATTCATACCTTGACCACGGCCTGTCCGGACGACGGCCCGGGGGTTCGCCGAGTTCTCAAGGGTGTCAGTTCCGCGGAATTAAGCAAGGCCGCCGACCGCCCGCACCGTTGGTGGACGCAAGGCGGCAGTGATCGCTACCTGCATGACCCGGCGGCGATTGGCGCGGCGGAACGGTATATCCGCAACCAACGCGGCATTCTCTGCGAGATCGTCGCCATGCAGGTGATTCCCCGAAAATAACACCATTAGCGAGCCGGAGGGGCGACGGGCGAGTTCGCGGAATGCCAGGCGACCCACGGGGTTAATTCTTGCGAGATCATCTTTCCCACGAGGCGAGCCACGCGGTTCATCCGCGTGGCCGACCGCCGG
>JAJYDU010000181.1 GCA_021790475.1 Planctomycetota bacterium
TGGGACTCGAACCCACGCCCTGCGGTTTAGGAAACCGCCGCTCTATCCAACTGAGCTACGGGCGCTGGAACGGTTTGAATTATACCGCCCGCCGCCGGGGATGAGACATTTCGCAAGGACCTGAACGGAGACCAGCCAAATATAAGAGGTTGGACCATGCCTACCGATCTGCCCGACAGGCAGGTCGGAATATTGCCCGACTGTGGATGAGTAAAATGGCGGCATGAAAGGCCACTCCCCACAGCAGAGCGGCATGGAAGACCGCCCTCCCATCGGGCGCTTACTCAAACGGCCAGGTTAAAAAGTGCAACGGTAACGCATGGATATTCGGCTTTTCAATCGTGCCACCTACGCGCAACTGGAGTAACTGCGAGCGCGCCAGACCGAAAAAGAGGCCGATGATCGGCAGTCGCGTCCCCTGCGGCGACTCGGTGACAAGGTGCAGATTCAGCCGACGATTGGTCAGGTCCATGGTTCCCCGGCCAACAACATTGACGCCACCGCTCTCCAGGCGAATTTTGGTGAAGTGAACCGTATGGTTGTGAATCCGGTAGAGAATTTGCGCGTGTTTGAACGCCAGACTGATGGGGAGCCGCAGCGTGGCAATCTGCAGAAGCCCCATTGCCAAAGGCACGTTATAGATATTGGCCTTGTGCACCACCAGTGTACCGTTGCCGATACGACTTTGTGGTTTGTCCAGACGGCCACTGAGCGTCAAATTCGCGTCCACGATACCGGTGTCGCCGCCACCCCCGGTCGGGGCGGTGGCCGAAGGAACGGGCGTCGCGGAAAGAAGCCCGGCAAGTTGCGCGTGATTGAGCTGGAACGCGGCTTGATAGCCGGCTTTATTGGCGGCTTGGATATGGACGGATCCGGTCAGCGTTCCGCCGGAGATTACGCCGTATACATGCTTTACGGAAATAGTGTTCTTCAGAGCGTCAGCGGAGAAGTTACCACTGAGCGAATCGATCATTTTATCCGCCATTAACAGTTTATGCACCGTGAAATGACCTTGCAGATTTGGTATGGATTGTCCAGTCGTCCAATCGCCAAACACGGTCAGGGTGATTTTTTTTGCTTGGGCGGGAAGCGCCCCCGCCACCTGGGGATGCCGCAAAACCAGCGAGCAGCCCCCCCCCAACTTCTTGTTGAAGCTCCAATGGGCTATACCAGCCCGCATGGTTCGAACCAAGTGACTGATTGTCAGATTCCAGGCCCCTTGCAGCGCCAGCGGCAAAAGGAAATTTTTAGCCGGCGGCGGCAGGACGGAAAGCCATTTTTTATCAACCCGGCCGGAGGCTGCGGTCAGAGAAATATCCACCGCCTGAGTGGTCTGGACGTAGCTTCCCGCGACCCGCAAATGGATGGCGCCGGCCAGGGCGTTAAGTTGATTTACCCGCCATAAGCCGGGGTCTATCGTGAGAGTTCCCAGAATGTTGGTAAGCGGTCCGGGCAAAAACGCGGGCGACGCCCGCATGTTCTCCGGCTGGAGTACCAGGTGAAGTGCTTTCATGTTCATGCCTGCCGGCGTACCCGGATGAAGCGTCATGGCGATGGAAAGACTGCCGTCCAGTGGACCGCTCGGTTTGAATCGTGCCCATTCGGCTCGCCAGGCGGGAGGCAGCGCCGGCGGCGGAACGGGCGTCACGGCCACCTTTTGCCACTGGCCGGTCGCCTGAACTTGAATCCCCGCTCTCCGGGACTTCCGCAACTGATGAATGTCGGCCGCGGCGGTGAAAGTTCCTTTCCCGTCAGCGCCGGTTCGTCCGTTCAACTGGAGAATTTGCAAGTGATCGGGCGCCAGGAGCGCCCGCATCGACACATCCCGCAACGGCCAGGGCAGGGCGGACGGTTGCAGACGGCCGCCGTGGATTGTAAGCAGCCCGCGTACGGAAGGCTGACCTCCGGGACCACGCGTGATCATGGCGTTCAGGTCAACGTTTCCCCGCGCGTGCAGCGAACGAATCCAGCGGGCATACTGGCGCGGTAAACTTTGGCGCAGCGTGCGGGTAATGGGAATATTTTGAGCCACCACTCGTATGTGGGGCTGCAGATCGCGCAAATCGCTGGGGGAGTAATCCACCGCGCCGGTAAAAGCGATGGTGCCGCCGGCGGGCGTCGGCGCCGTCAGACGAATGATGCGTGTCTGCCGCCGGGTAAAGTACAACTCGCCGTGCACATGCCGCAGAGGATAGGGAAAACCCACGTAGCGAGCCTGAACGTCGGTGGGAAAAATGTGCAGCGTGATTTTCGGAATACCCGATATTCCGGCCGCCCGCCGGACATGGCATACGAAGCGTCCCCAACCGACCGGATTCAATCGCCGCCAGATCGGCTGGATAGCCCGCGGGAGACAGGCCTCCAGGCGCCGATCAAAATACGCCCGGTTGGAAGTGATGCGCAGGTCCACCGGTCCGTTATTTCCATTGATGGCCACTTCGCCATCAAGCGTAACCGGAAACGTCTCCGCCAGGCCGTGCAGATGAACGAAATCGATCTCGTGTCTGCTGAAACGAATCATGCCATGGATATCGTGCATGGGATAGGGAAAAAACGCGTAACGCGCGCGCACTCGCCGGCATGTGATTTGCCCTCGCACCCGCGGCGCGGCGCTGCCGAGCGCCCGGCTGACCTGTACGCGCACATCCATCAGACCGCTGGGACGAAGCTGGTAAATGATCCCGCGCGCCGCCCGGAAAGCGCGCGTGGAAACAATACGCGGATAGCGCCGGGAAACACGCCAACGCGGCAGTTCAATCGTAAGGTGAAAGGCCGGCGAGCCTAGGCCGTCGTCGAAGTCGGTAAATTCGGCGCTGGGCACGCGAAAAGAATAATTCATGATCCGCCCCCGCAGAGCCTTGACGGTCAGACCGGACCTCGCCAGGACCACCGAGCCGCTCATGCCGCTGACGGGAATACGCATCAGCCCGAATCGCCTGCTTTTGAGTTCCAGGCGCATCGACACGCTACGGAGTTGGGCGGATACACCGGCGCCCCTTTGGGGCGTAACATGAAAAACAATATGGCGCAGACTGCCGCGGAGCGCAAAGCGATTCCACCATCGCTGGATAACCAGCGGCAGCGTGCGGCGGAAAGTGGGCGTGAGGTTGAGCCGATGAATTCGCGCGGTAAAACGGTGGGCGAGAAGATTCCATCGACCTTTCAGAGCGATTCCCGGCGTTCCGCCGATGCTTCGCTGCTCCATCTCGATGACGTATGTGGAATGTGAATTTTTGAATGGTCCCAGGCGGGCGTTGATAACGCTTTGACCCGTACGACGGTAAACGCCGTGAACGATGCGCCCCCAGCGGACTCGGGCGTCGCGCAAAACAATCGTCGGCAAGCGCGGGCGGAGCGCGGTAACGGTGGAAACAGCCGTGCCTGACGAAAGCGGGTGCGACTTGAGAAGGCTTTGATAGTTCCATCGGCCGGTTTTGCGATTCTCAATCAGGTTCAGCGTCGGTCGGAGAGCCGATATTCGCGTCGCGAGCAGGCGTCCGGTGAAGAGACTCAGCCAGTTGAATTGCATTTCCACCCGGTCGGCGGCAAAGAGCACCGGTTCGTCGCCACGAGTTTTTAACCGTACCCCGGCAAGACTCAGCGTGCCCGCCAGCGAAAGATGCCCTGTTTTCACGGTGACGCGGCCACCCAGAACATGTGAGAGGACGATCCCCGCCATGGCGCTGATGCGATTCGGATTGGTCAGATACCATGCGCCCCCCACCATTGCGGCCAACACGATCAGCGCCAGAATAGACGTCCAGCGCCGAAATCGACTTACAAACATCGCGTGCGGCGAACGGCGCACCGAGCCTATCGAACGTGTTTTCCACCACCTGGCGGGACTGGCTCGTGGATAGTGGGCCATGTTGGGAACCTGTCATAGGGCCTGTCCGCACTGCGGATCCCGTACAAGCGCTTCAGCCCCGCCGCGGCCAGCAGCATCACCAGCGGAGTCACCGGCACACGGTAGCGCACGCTGCCGAGGAACAACGCGTGCATCACCGTAAAGTATAGGATGGGGATCAGCAGGACTCCAAGCAGGCGCGATGGTAATCCGCGGGCGAACACGCCGATCATCGCCAGAAAAAATATCGGCACGTACCATATAGTAAGCGAAATGTTTATCCAGGGGCGGGCGTAACCCCGTGCGTGCAGCCAGGGCGACCAGGTGCGCGCAATCTTAATCACCGCCAGGCGGGCTATGCGAAGCGGATGGTCAAAGATGTCGCCAAACGCCCGGCGGGTCCACGCCAGGTCCCGCTGACTTTCATTCATTTTTCTCATAGAGGCCGGCAACGGTATATGGGATTGGCGGGGGCCGCCCGTGGCGCCCGAATAGACGGATTCATAGAGACTGATTCCCTGCAACGTGGTGAAGCGGAAAAAATCATGACCAAACAATCGATTATTGCGAATCCACCAGGGCAACA
>JAJYDU010000035.1 GCA_021790475.1 Planctomycetota bacterium
AGTATTTTAATCCTATCAATTAATCTGTTAAAAGGGATTTTGCTTTTCCCCGGCTTGCTAAAAAATATTGGCACACCGTGTGAAAGGAGAAGCTGTGTTCAACCGGAGTGAGGGGGTTGTGTCATCCGGCGGACGACCAACGGATCAATCTCGCCGCGAGGCGGGAGATGAATCTATGGCTGCAAGCCCACCGCCATGGCGGGGATGATGGGTGCCGGATGAGCCGAGAGGCTCATGTCCGGTTTTGCGAGGGCGTGGGGGTGAAATTCCCCCGCGCTACTCACCCCCTTATTTTGACTCTCCTTGCTCTCGCCGGAGCCTCCCGTATATTGAACGGGACGCAAACAGGGGTTGTCATCAAAGATGAAGATCAGGAAATGGAGTTGAGGTGATAAATATGGAGCCACTGAAAATCGGCTTGATCGGTTGCGGCGGAATTTCCGGGGCGCATATGCGTGCGTACCGCGAGCATCCCGACAAGGTTCGGCTCGTGGCGGTATGCGATGTGGTTGAGGCCAACGCGCGCCGTCGCGCCGCGGAACTTGGCGGCGTCCGCGTATACACAGACCTGAATCAAATGCTGCGGGAAGCGGATGTGCACGCGGTCGATATCTGCACCATCCACGACCAGCACGCTCTCAACGCGATCGCCGCTTTACAGGCGGGCAAGCATGTGCTCGTGGAGAAACCGATGGCTTGCTCCCTGCGGGAATGCCGCGACATGATCGCCGCCGCCGACAAGACCGGCCGCATTCTGATGGTCGCTCAGATGCAGCGCTACGATCCGAGTTCTCAGGCGTTGAAGAACATCATCGAGTCCGGCGAGCTGGGACCCATCCGGGCGGTGCGCATCGACGCCATGCAGAACGGACCGGAGGTTCTTACCGGCAACTCGTGGTTGTTGGACGGCCATCGCGCCGGCGGCGGAATCGTGATCAGCGTGCTGGTCCATCGGATTGACCTGGTGCGTTATCTCATCGGCGAAATCACACGGGTCACGGCGGTTACGCGGTGTTTGCACCCGGCCTTCAAAAACGGCGCCGAAGATTACGCCGTCGCGATGTTTGAATTCGCCAACGGCGCGATCGGCGAACTGTTCGGAACGTATTCCGGTTTTCGCCAGCCCTATTCTGAAATGTTCATGATTTTCGGCGACGACGGCGCCGCTCATTCCGTACCACAGCTGGGCCGGGGCGGCGGCCCGGCCTTCGTGGCGTCGCGCCGGCGATCGGAGCCGTTCAAGGAATTCAATCACATGTTTCAGGGATTCGTTCCCGTCGCGCCGGAACCGGGCTCCCTGCCCAGCGGCAATCCGTTCGTCAACGAGCTTCTGCATTTTTCGGATTGTTGCCGGACCGGCCGGGAGCCGCTTTCCTCCGGCAGGGACAATCTCGGCACCATGAAGGCGATTTTCGGCATTTATGAGTCAGCCCGGCGCGGCTCATCAGTTGAACTAAAAGATATATAAGCAAGGATCAAACAAAAATGAAGTTGCAAATAAGCGAACAGAACGTGGAATTTTTAAACGGCGGCGCCTCGGCCGGTCGATACAATTTGAATGATCCCTTCAAGCCGTTCCTGCACCCGCTTCACACGCCCGCGGGGCGGATGGTTTCCGCAGCCAGCCCGCACGATCACAAGCATCACAAGGGCTTGATGTGCGCGCTGCAGACGGGGGAGTTCAACTTCTGGGAAGAAGCCCCCGCTTCGCCCGCCGAACGCGTGGGGCGACAGCGTCACCTTGGTTTTCAGAATGTGGCCTGGACCGGCGCCGAGATCGGCTTTACGCAGCAGCTCGCCTGGGAAAGCGCCGACGGCGCCACGCCCGTGTTTCGCGAAGACCGCACGATTCGTTGTCGCCATGATGGCGACGAGTTCGTTTGGACCTGGACCGCCCGCCTGACCGTTTCGCGCGCCGGTCGTCTGGTTAAGGGGCGGGGAAGCTGCGCTTTACCGGATGGCCGACGCATCAGTTACAACGGCTTGGGACTGCGCCTGACAAGATCATTCGGATGCACGGGCAACAATGCCTTGCTGCTCGACGGGCGGAAAGTGGCATTCCGCGAGGGCATGGGTCAGGTTCCCCGCCGGGCGACGTTTCAGGGAACGTTTGATCCTCACTGGCCCGAATGGCCTGGTCCGCGAGCCGCGGTGACTTTCGAGCAGGAACAGCATGATGGCCTGTTCGTGATGGAGTCGCCCTTCGCCTACATGGCGATGGGACCAAGCAACCTGGAGGAAGTTGAACTTATCGCCGGTCAAATTCTTGCCCAGACATACCGCATCCGTGTTGCGGACATGGTCGCGTAGCTTGCGCAACTTCACCATGGCTTGGAGTTTTGAAATTCTGCACCAGGATTCCGCCACAGGAGCGCGGGTGGGGCGGGTGCATACCGCGCACGGCGACTTTGACACTCCCGCCTTCATGGCGGTCGGTACGCGCGGCAGTGTCAAGGGCCTCACCCCCGACATGCTGCGCGACGCCGGCTGCCAGATCATCCTGGCCAACACCTATCACCTGATGCTGCGGCCGGGCGCCGGTGCTATCGCCGCGCTGGGCGGCCTTCAGAAATTTACCGGTTGGAACGGTCCCATGCTGACCGATTCCGGCGGCTTCCAGGTCTATTCGTTCGGCGATCGGCGCGTCCTCGGCGAGCACGGTGTTTATTTCCGCTCACACATTGATGGTTCAATGGTTCACCTGGGGCCGGAAAAATCCATGCAGGTTCAATATGACATAGGCGCCGACATCGCCATGGCCTTCGACGATTGCCCGCCGGCGGATTGCCCTCCGGAACGACTCGCCGCCGCCCTGGACCGCACCATCCGCTGGGCCGGCGTTTGCCGCCGGCGGCACGATCAACTCGACCGTGAAACCCGGCAGGCCCTTTTCGGCATCGTGCAGGGTGGCGTCGATTTCGCCCGGCGAGAACATTGCGTGGAAGAAATCCTGCCGTTCGATTTTGATGGATACGCCCTTGGCGGCCTGGCGGTGGGGGAGGGCCACGAGCGGATGATCCAAACCATTGAATTCACGGCGCCGCTATTGCCCCCCAACAAGCCTCGCTATCTCATGGGTGCGGGTTATCCACGGGACATTCTCGAAGCGGTAAAAAGGGGGGTGGATATGTTCGATTGCGTGCTGCCCACGCGCAACGGCCGCAATGCCCTGGCCTTTACCAGCCGGGGAACCATGCGTTTGCGAAATGCTCAATACTCCGAAGATCCCCGCCCTCTGGATGAAACCTGCGACTGTCTGTGCTGCCGGCGCTTTTCGCGCGGTTATCTGCGACACCTTTTTTCGGTTGGAGAAATGCTCGGTCCGATGCTGGTTTCGCTTCATAACGTCCGCTATTTTCAACGTTGGATGCTGGACATTCGGCAGGCGATCCTGGACAATGCGATATTCGAGCTGGTCGCGCCGAAAATGGACATAAGCGCTTCGGCGGCTGGTCCTGCCAGCCCGAATCACGGTGGTTCCGCGGCGGATTGAATAAGAACCTGTCTGAAAATTTGAGATAGGTTCTAAACCGTTTGGAGATTTCTCATGCGATCATGGTTGAACGGAATGTTCGTGATCCTGGCGTTGGGATCGGTTTTGGCGGCGGGACAAACCTACGCCGCGCCGCCCGTGGTGGCCACCGCCAAACCGGCGGCGACTCTCGCCCGGCCGGCGGCGGCTTCCCCGGGCGCCGTCGCCAAACCGGCTGTAGCCGCCGCTGGTAAAGCTTCCGTCAAAGCGCCCGCCAAGCCGCAGTCGCTCTGGGGCAACCTCGGCTCCAGCGTCATTATGATCGGCCTGGTGGTGGTATTAATGTTCGTCCTCTTCGGCGGCCGGGCGCGGGAAGAGAAGAAACGCAAGGCCATGATCGCGGCGCTCAAGAAGGGCGACCGGGTGGTCACCATGGGCGGTTTGATCGCTTCCGTGGTCGATGTGCGCGACACCGAGGTGGTGCTCAAGGTTGATGAATCAGCCAATGTGAAGGAACGTTACACCAAATCGGCGATTGTCAGCGTCATTGGGCCGGCGCCGGAAAAATCCGATGCCGGGAGTTAAGCGCATATATGAAATCCAACCTCCTGACCCGATTTATTATTATTTTCGCCGCCATCGCGCTGGCGGTGTTCTGCGTGTTCAGCAACGGTCTCAAGGGCGGTATCGATCTCTCCGGCGGAACCAACCTCATTTACCAGCTTAATCTGCCCCGCCATTACCGTGGCAATCCGAACCGGCTGGCCCAGCAGGTCATTTCCGTGCTGCGGCGGCGCGTGGACCCCACCAATGTGCACAACCTGGTCTGGCGGGTACTCAGCGGCGGGCGAATCGAAATCCAGATGCCGCTGGCCAGTCCCGCTTCGCGCCGCGCGCAGAGCGCCTATCAGAAAATCGTCGACCAGCTCATGGCCGACAACATCATGCCCTCGCAAATCAACGCCGCGATGGCCGCGCGGGGCGCCGCCCGCCGGGCGCAGATTCAAATGCTTTCACAGGGCAGCCCGCGGCGGCTGGCGCTGCTTAAGCAACTCCGGCGACTTTATGAAAACAAGATCGCGGCGCAGACGGCCGCGGCTGAATATTCCGCCAATCCCACCGCCATGCCGACGACGCTGGTGGCCCGGCTTAATGCCGCCGGCGCCGCCTACCAGGATGCGCTCAACCGCCTTCTTTCCTACAACATCAATTTGCAGCATCTGGCCAACCTTTTTTCCGTGAATTACCACACCGTGAATCCCCAGGCCCGGATCGCCCTGGCGCGGTTCATCGCCCGGCATCCCGGCCGCAAGGCCCGGCTCCTGGCGCTTCAGACGGCTTACAACGATCTGCATAAGCACAGCGGCGGTCTGGATAATCCGGCCGAACTGGAGCGCTTGCTTCGCGGCGCCGGCGTGCTCGATTTCCGTATTACGGTCAGCCCGACCAATCCCGGCGCGACCGCCGCGGTCGCGCAACTTCAAACCAAGGGGCCGCATCGTGGTTTGACTCCGTCCCAGACCCGCTGGTTTTTAATTGATCCGATCAACGGCAAGGACCTTCTGCGGAATCCGGGCGGTTATGTGATCGGTTCTTATGAAGGCCGGCACTATATCCTGCTTTACAACTCGCCCGCCCGCGCCCTGGTTCACGGGCCGGGTCGCCAGCATTGGAAAGTTCAAAACGCCAACTTGGAGACCAATCCATCCAACGGCGAACTGGTGGTCGGATTCAATCTTGATCCGATCGGCGGCACCTACATGCGCCAGCTTACCGGCGCCAATATCGGACGCGATATGGCGATCCTGCTGGACAACCAGGCGATTACCGCACCCGTGATCCGCAGCACCATCGGCCGCTCCGGCGAGGTGGAGCTGGGCGCGCCCAACTCCACCCAATCCGCCAATTCCATCCGCCGCCAGGGACGCACCCTGGTACGGATTCTCAACGCCGGTTCGCTACCCGCCACGCTCCAATCGCAGCCTATATCCGTGCAGACCATTGGCGCCACGCTGGGCGCGGATAATCTTCGCTCCGGTCTGCGCAGCGCGGTCATTGCCGTGATCGTCGTCCTCTTGTTCATGTTCACCTACTACACCATCACCGGGGCGTTCGCCGACATGGCGCTGATCATGAATCTTATCCTGCTGCTGGGCGTGATGGCTCTGCTCCACGCCACCTTCACCCTGCCCGGCATTGCCGGCGTGGTGCTGACCCTGGGCATGGCGGTGGACGCCAACATTCTTATCAACGAGCGCATCCGCGAGGAAATCCATAAGGGCGCTTCGCTCTGGCTGGCGGTCAAGCAGGGCTACGACCGCGTGTTCTGGACCATTTTCGACGCCAACTTGACCACTTCGCTTACCAGCATTGTGTTGATCTTCGTCGGTTCGGAAGATGTCAAGGGCTTCGGCGTTACGCTTCTGATCGGTCTGGCCGTACACATGTTTACGGCCTTGTTCGTCACGCGCACGCTCATGATCGCCGCCATTCGCTGGGGCGTAATGAAAAAGATTGAAGACTTGTCCATCCGCTCTTATTTCCGCGATCTGTTCACCTTCACCTGGTTCAGGGGCCGTTGGCCGTTCATGCGGGTATTTCATCTGGCCAACTTCGACTGGATCGGAAAGCGCCATATCTTCTGGACGGTTTCAGCGACCATTATGATCGCCGGCATCATCGCCTTCATCGCGCGCGGCAACAAAAAGTACGATACCGAGTTCAATGGCGGCACACAGATCGCCCTGCAACTCCGCCCCGGCGAAACCATGCGGGTTTCCGAGGTGCGCCGGCGCGTGGTCGAGATCGCGCGCCAATACCCGAATCTAAAAGCCATCCGCCACGCCACGGTGTATTCCGTCGGCACGCGCCACAATTCCTTTCAAATCATCACCAGTATCGTCAATTCCCCCGGCGCCGGGGCGAAGGGCCATAAGGGCAAACCCGGCGTTGTTCCGCCGGTACAGCAGCTTACCCACGCCCTGGAAGCCAAGTTCGCCGATGTAATCAAGGTCACGCGCCGTCTGCGCTTTGAAAACGCCGCCGTTTCTTCCAAACACATCCAGACCCTGATCGACGACAATATGGTCCGGCCGATTACTCATTCGAACCTGGCGGAACTGATGCCCGGTCTGCCGAATGTGGACATCAGCGATTACCGCGGCGGGGTGGCCGTGCTGCTCCGTCAGGTTGCGCCGGCCGTGTCGGTCCGGGAATTGCAGACGCGCATTCGCGATATGAGTCAGGAACCGGATTTTGCCGCCCTGCAATACCGTCCGTTCAAAATCATTCCGCTGGTCTATGCTCCCGCCGCCGCGGGCGGGACCGCCCGACTGGTGCGCGACGCGGTGCTGGTGGCTGTGGACCCGGAACTTCTATACAACACCGCCGTGCCGCGGCGGGTGGCCGCGTGGAAGCGCAAGGTTGCCGCTCCGGAATGGCGCATTGTCCGCACGGCGCTGCGGACCTCCGGCGGCCTGGCCGGCGTAAGCAGTTTTGCCCCCCAGGTGGCCAGCGAGGCGCGGCTCAACGCCATTACTTCCGTGCTGATATCGCTGATTCTCATCGTGGCTTATGTGTGGATCCGGTTCGGCGGCATTCGTTACGGCTTTGGCGTGATCTTCTCCCTGCTGCACGACGCCATCGTCGCCGTCGCCGGCACGGTGCTGGCGGTTTACCTGCATCGGACTCTCTTCGGCCATTGGCTGCTGGTGTCCAATGTTAAAATCAACATGACCATGATCGCCGCCTACCTGACGATTATCGGTTACAGCGTCAACGACACCATCGTGATTTTTGACCGGGTGCGCGAAAATCGCGGGCGGTCGCGGCAGCCGCTTACCAAGAAACTTATCAATGATTCAATAAATCAATGTTTTGGCCGGACCATCTGGACCACTTTTACCGTCTTTGCCGTGGTGGCGATCCTGTATATCTGGGGCGGACCGGGTGTGCACGGCTTTGCCTACGCCATGCTCATCGGCGTGTTTACCGGCGCTTACAGCACCTTGGCGATCGCCTCGCCCATGCTGCTGCACATGCGCGAGCCGGCGCCGACCAGGCCCCCCGCGCTGCCGCTCCTGCCGGCGCGGAATACCGCCGCCGCCGACAAATCTTGACCCGCGGCGCAAGCGGCGGGCAATGGTCCTGGAAGCCATATTTTGAGATAAGTTCTTATTCTTCCCCAAAGCGGCTGTCGATTAGTTTTTCCAGGGCATCCAGGGCGCCGGCGGCATCCTCGCCATCCGCCTCGATTTTCAGACTGGTTCCCTCGGTGGCGGCCAGCATCATCATGTGCATGATGCTTTTACCGTCCACGCATTGATCTCCCTTCCACACGCGAATGTTGCTGCGGAACTGGTTGGCCAGGTCCACAAACTGCATGGCCGGACGGGCATGCAGGCCGAGCTTGTTGGATATCTTGATGGTTCTGTCCATGATCCATGAAAAAAGAAGGCCGCTTCCGAACACTCTGGATGAACCGCAATCGATTCCGCCGGCCGGCGCGCTTTCTAGTGGGGAACGCCGGCCTGATCCGCCTCGTTGATCAACTCCATGATTTCCGCACGGGTGGCGGCGCGCCGCAGAAAGCGGCGAAACGTATCCTGCTGAAGATTGCGGAATATATTTTCCATGGCCTGCAGGTGGCTGTCCGGATTTTCCGGTGGGGAAAGCAGCAGCACCACGCTGTATACGGGAGTCTGATCGAGCGCCGCGAAATCAACCCCGCCGCTGCTGCGGCCGATTGCTCCGACGATCCTGGCGACCCGCGGGTGCTTTACATGAGGTACGGCGACACCCTTGCCAAAGCCCGTGCTTCCATATTTCTCGCGATCGATCACCGCCTTGCAGATTGCTTCCGCGTCCCGGGCCGCAATCGCCCCGGCCGCCGCCAGCGCCTGCACCAGCTCTTCGATAGCGCCATTACGGCTGGAGGCCTTAAGCTCCGGGATAATGGCGTCTTGTACGATAAAATCGCCGAGCTTCATGATGAAACTCCATCCGGTTCGTCGCACCCCGTTCCGGCGATGGCGCGTTTCCGGTAAATTTTCTTCCGTTGCCCCGGAAACGGCGGGGTGCTCCATCCGCCTAGGCCGGATGTTTTCGGTTGCGAAACCGGTCTTTGTGTTCGGTGATCTGGCGTTCGAGTTTGTGTGCCGCCTGATCGATGCACGCATACAGGTCTTCGCCATCGACCGTGCCTACAAACATATTGCGATGTTCCGCATTGACGATCATTTCGACCCGTTTATATTTGCCCGCGCTGCCATCCAGAATCACCTCAATTTCCTTAATCAGATTGTAGTATCTTAAGAGCTTTTCGGCCTTTTCCCGGGCGTGCCGGCGAATCGCCGGCGTCACTTCCAGATGACGCCCCGTCACCGTGATGATCACTCTTTAACTCCTCGAAAACGCGGCCTCTGCGGCGGCGCCGGAAGCACGCTCCGGCGGGCGCGATTACTAAACTATCGGTCGCGGGCGGCAGCGTCAACAGGCCCGCGCGTTTTTACGGACACGGGGGTGTGGTATTTTTCGGGCCAGGCCGCACCAGAGGCGATGCGCCCGGCGCGCCGTCTTGGCGGCAACATGGATATTGCCGGTTCCACGCACGCCTTGGCAAGACAAGAGAAAATTGCCGTAGCCGCCTTTACGCCAACCGTGCCTTGACCTAGAGTATTCGCGCGACTTGCCGCGATGACTCCGGATCTCGCACCAACCAGACGGGAGTATTTTGTGAACAGCGCCATCCCAACCGTTCAGGAAACCGGCGACGCCAGTCCATTTGTTCATCAGTTCGCCAATGGACTTACCCTGCTTGGCGAGCGAATCGAAAATGTTCGTTCGGCGGCTATGGTGCTGCTGGTTCCCGCCGGGGCGGCCAACGATCCCGATGATGCTCTCGGCAGCGCCAACGTTCTTTCCGACTGGTTGCTGCGCGGGGCTGGAGATCGCGACAACCGCGCGCTGACCGCATACCTCGATTCGCTCGGTGTCCAGCGATTCACGGCGGCGGACACGGTATTCATGCGTTTTAGCGCCAGTATGCTGGCAAAGAACCTGCCGGCCGTTCTCCCTGTTTACGCCGATATTCTTCAGCGCCCGCGCTTGCCGCGGGATGGTTTTGCCGCGGCGCGCGATCTGGCCCTGCAGCAGATCGACGCCATGGAAGATGAGCCGGCCCAGAAACTCAACCTCCTGCTCAAGGAACGGCATTTTCCCGAACCATTCGGGCGTCCCACCATCGGACGCCGCGAACACCTCGCCGCTTTGACGGCCGAAGCGTTGCGCCGCGATTTCCAGCGGCGGTTCACACCGACCGGGGCGATCCTGGCTTTCGCCGGCGCCATCGACTTCGCCGAAATTCGCGATAGGACGCGGGAGCACCTCGGCGGCTGGACCACCCGGCCCGCCGTCCAGCGGCCTCTTCGTTCCGCCCCGTGCGGCGATTACCACCTGCGGCGACCCACCAACCAGGTGCAGATCGGCCTGGCTTATGATGCGCTGCCCGAGAGCCACCCGCAGAGCATCCTCGCGCACCTGACTGCCGGCGTGCTTAGCGGCGGCATGAGCGCGAGACTCTTTTCCGAGATCCGCGAAAAACAGGGGCTTTGTTACACCGTACACGCCGACTACATGAGCCTGAAACATCAGGGAGCGATGCTCGGTTACGCCGGCACTGCGCCCGCGCGCGCGCAGCGCACCCTGGATTCGTTCCTTTTCGAGTTGGACCGCCTGTGCCATGGCGTCCAGTCCGATGAACTGGAACGGGCTAAAATCGGAATGAAAAGCCGCGTCATCATGCACGGCGAAAGCTCCGCGGCGCGGGCGGCGGCCCTCGCCCATGATTATTATCACTATGGCCGACCGCGCACTCTCGCCGAACTGCGACGGCGCATTGAAGCGGTTGACATTGAACAACTCAACGCTTTTCTCAAGGCGAACCCGCCGGGCCGGTTCACGCTGGCCACTATTGGCCCGGAGCCGCTTCATGTGCCGCGGCGCCTCCAGGGCGATCAGTAAGGTGAGCCAGGGATTGTTTTCTTTCGGATGATTGAACTGGCTGATAACTTTCTGGCTGAAGGTTTCTCAGTTGTGCAAGTTTTATTATTTTGTAAGCCAATACGCGCGAATTTCTTCAAACCGCTTGATGCGCTCGCCAACCTTCGCAATTTCGCGCGGGTAAAACTCCAACATTTCATCGCAAAGCTGAATCATCCAGTGTTTCCGGGAACAGCGGGGATTGATGCAAATCTTGTTGGAGTTGGCGATCTGAATCTGTCCCCAGCCAAGGTTGCCGATTGTTAGGCAACTCCAATCTAAAAATTCGATTGGAACGAAGTGAACGCTTGAGGCCCGCAAGGTATTGGTCTTCACGCTGTAACTTACCATCAAGACTACAAAGCAATTGGAATCATCCTCGTAAAACCGCGCCAGCCGCTCCACGGAGGTCAGGTTGGGCATGTTAAACTTGGTATCGGTTCGGTGCGTTTTTACGTCCACTACATAATACATACCGTCCGATCCGTGGAAGGCCAAGTCCGCTATGGCTCTTCGAGCAAATGTTTGGGAGTATTCTCCGCCGGATTCACCCAGTATCTCAGAGAAGGATTTTGAGATGATGTCCTGTATGGCGTCACCGACGGCGCGTGGGCTTTCGGCGGTATGCGGGGATAAAAAATCAGGCGTGTCGTTGATGAGTCGCTGAATCCTGTGCTCAATCCGCGGGTACTCGTCAGTCCCAAATATCGAACTTTTCACACACTACCCTCCGAAGAGATTTGGACTGCCGTGCGGCGGAGCCGCCCTCGCTCCGCCCTTCCCGCCCTGTGCGGCAAGCGTGTTACGGTCCCAGAATACGCCATCGGAATAACCTTGAATTTTCGTATTGCTTTCCGCCAAGGCCAGTCTTTTTTCCGCCAGCCGACAGTAATGCTCGTCAATCTCAATTCCCAGATATCTTCTCCCCAGTTTCCGCGCCACGACAGAAGTTGTACCCGATCCGAGAAACGGATCAAAAACGAGGTCACCCGGCCGCGAACTGGCCAGGACAAGTTTTGCGATCAATTTTTCCGGCTTTTGTGTGGGATGCTCGGTATTTTCCGGCATCGACCAGAAAGGAACCGTGATATCCGTCCACAGATTCGACGGATGCGTCATCCGGAAGCTTCCTTCCTCCGAGGTTTCCCAGTCCTTCGGAGTACCATCCGTCCCACGATATGGTGCGATCACGCGCCGCTTGATCTTCACCGCTTCCACATCGAAATGATATTCTTCCGAGACGGTAGAAAACCAAATATCCTCGGAACAGTTCTTCCAATTCCGGCTCGCTCCACGGCCTTTTTCGCGTTCCCATGTGATGCGATTGCGGACGATAAAATATTTTTCGCAAACCTCTTGAACCGCCCCGGAGGATTGCCATTCGCTGCAGACGTAAATGCTTCCCGCAGGCTTGAGAAGCCGTTTCATTTGACAAAGCCATTGGTCCAGCCATGAAACATAGTTGGTGCGTGAAGATTTTTTAAAGTTGATTTCGCGAAATTGTTTGTTGATGTTATACGGTGGATCGGCAATGATGAGATCAAACATTCCGGCCGGCAATGCCTGCGAGATTTTCAGACTGTCGCCGAGTACGGTTTTGTTGGCTATGAACTCGCAATGGATATCCTTCTCCCACCGAACGATACGCTCATCCAAATCGTGACGATCCCTTTCGGTCAGGCGAAGAGTATGGTTTCGCGGAGCTATCGGTCTAATCATGGCTCAAACGCACCTTCCACCTGTCTTCCCATTACCACGAGGAGTTCGAGCTTAAAAACTGCTTACGTTACTATGAAAATTGCGCATCTCCAATCCCAAATGGTGCAGAATCCGGGTACACAACGCGGGTGCAGCCGCCGTGCCGCAAATGACAGCAACCTTACGTGACGTGAGAAATTTTTGAACATGAACATTGAGAAAATCC
Source organism: Planctomycetota bacterium (assembly GCA_021790475.1). Classification (GTDB taxonomy): domain Bacteria; phylum Planctomycetota; class Phycisphaerae; order WQYP01; family WQYP01; genus JAKBMM01. The sequence goes on from JAJYDU010000035.1 coordinate 12,435, forward strand.
GCATAAACACTGGCGATCCCGCCACAGGCCGGAGTGGGATTCGAACCCACGAAAAACGGATTTGCAATCCGCTCCCTTAGTCCGCTCGGGCATCCGGCCATGCTCTTGCGTATCTACCTTACCGCAAACCCGCTCTTGAGCCAAGGCCTTCATCGGGCGGCGCTCTGCGACCGCTTGACATTTCAAACGGACATTTTAAAATATCATTTGAACCGTGGATGGTTTGAGTATGACTCGAAAAACCCCGCCCGGGGTGATGTTTTTCGTGGGATCGCTGTTGGCGCTGACCAGCTGCTCGTTTGAGCCGCCGTTGCACGTGCCCGCGGCGCCATCCGTCGCAGCCTACACGGCGGGGCCGCGGATTACCCGGACCGCGGCGGTCAAAAACCTCGGCGATTCCGGAGCAGCGCAGCATTTCGCTTATGGCCGGTCCATCGCCTCCGACTGGTGGAAACTTTTCCAATCTCCGCAGGTAAACGCCCTGATCCGGCGCGCCGTGGCGCATAGCCCCACGCTGGTCGCCGCCGAAGCCACCCTGGCCGAAGCGCATCAAAACCTCAAGGCGGAGGAAGGCCTTTTCTTTCCGCAGGTTACCCTCAATCCTCTCGCGCAACGGGAGCGACAAAGCGGCGCCACCTTCGGCGGCAGGAATCGAACCTTTACGTTGTATACCGGTACGGTGAACGTGACTTATGCGGTTGATATTTTTGGGCTTAACCGCATGGTCGCCCGCTCCTTGCAAGCCCAGGAAGCCCAGCAGCGTTACGCGGTGCAGGAAGCTTTTCTTACGCTGGAAGGAAACACTCTGGCCATCGCCATCGATGTGGCCTCTTTGCGGTCCCAGATTCAGACCACGCGCCGGCTGATCGCCGGCCAACGGCACATTCTGCGAATCGTCCGGCGACAATACCAGCTGGGAGAGGGCACATATCTCGACGTGGTCAATCAGAAAAGCCAGCTCGCCGCCACCGCGGCGGCGCTGCCGCCGCTTTTGCAGGCACTGGCGGTGGCACGACACGCGCTGGCAATCCTTTTGGGTGTAATTCCCGCGCAGGCCCGCTTGCCGCGGCTGGACCTGCGCCGCCTTCACCTGCCGCGCACGTTGCCGGTGAGCCTTCCTTCCACACTGGTCCGGCAAAGACCCGATATTCTCTCGGCCCAGGCCCAGATCGTGGCGCTCAACGCCCAGGTGGGCGAGGCGATCGCCCAAATGTATCCTCTCGTGCAGATCTCCGGCGATGTCGGATTTGAGAATGGGAGAATTCCGAACTTTTTCAACGCCTCCAGCATGATATGGAATCTCGCCGCCGGCGCGGCCGTGACGCTCTTTGACGGCGGAACTTTACGCGCCCGGGAACGCGCCGCCCAGGCGGCGCTGCGGGCCATTGTCGCCGATTATCAAACTACTCTGCTCAATGCTTTCGCCCAGGTGGCCGACGCGTTGCGCGCCATCCAGCACGACGCCCAGACCCTGGCGTATGATCAGCAGTCTTACGTGGCGGCCCGTACCGCCTGGCATCTGGCCCGGTGGCAATACCAGGCCGGCGCCGTCGCTTATGTCACGCTGCTGGATGCTGAAATACAGTATCAGAAGTCGCGTCTGGCTGTGGTGACCGCCCAGGCGCAGCGCTATAAAGATACGGCCGCACTGTTTGTGGCCCTCGGCGGCGGATGGTGGCCGAAGCCATACGCCGCCACGCGCCCGGCGGCAATCCGTCCCGCCCGGCCGGTATCAGCCGCGAAATCCGCCGGATCGCCGGCTGGAACCGGGAAAATAAAAACGAGCGGGCAAAACAACCGGGAGACCGCAGAAAGATGATTAAGCGTCTGATTATTTCCGTCGTTGTTCTGGCGGCGTTCGGAGCGCTGCTATACGGTTTGTTCGCTTTTAAGGCGGTAGCGAATCAAAAGAGGGCCTATGCCATGGCCCATCGTAAAATTCCGCCGGTAACCGTTTCCACCGCCGTGGCCAAACGCCGGACATGGATGACGCATCTGCATGCGGTGGCCAATGTGACCGCCGTCCAGGGCGTGCAAATCACCGCGCAAATTTCCGGCAACGTCACGGCCATTTATTTTCATTCCGGAGAAAAAATCAAAAAGGGGAGGCGGCTGGTCCAAATAGACAACAGCACGCAGTTGGCCCAATTGCATGCCGACCAGGCCAATGCCCGCCTGGCGCAAATCAATGTAAACCGCGATCGGAAACTCATCGCGCATGATGCCGTCAGCCAGGCGCAGCTTGACACCGACTCCGCGGCGTTGGCCGCGGACCGGGCGAAAGTCGCGCAGGATATGGCCGTTCTGGACAAGCTTCTGATTCCGTCGCCTTTCGCCGGTTATCTGGGATTGCGGCAGGTCAGCCTGGGCCAGTATGTTTCTCCCGGAACTCCCATCGTAGCGCTGAACTCCTGGCGGCCCATTTACGTTGATTTTTATGTACCACAGAACGATCTTCCGCAGCTTCGCCGGGGGCAGAAAGTCGGCTTGACCGTGGACGCCTATCCCCACCGGACATTTACGGGAACCGTCGCGGCACTTTCGTCGCAGGTGAATTCGGCATCAAGAAATATTCAGGTGCGGGCGACATTCGTCAACAAACGCGAGCGTTTGAAGCCGGGAATGTTTGGCCGCGCCACGCTGGCCACCGGAGTCGCACATGTTTACACCGTGATTCCGGCGACGGCCATCACCTACAACACTTTCGGCGACTATGTGTACCTGGTGGTCCATGCGGCTTTCCGGGGTAAGCCGGCACTCATCGCTAAACAGATATATGTGAAAATAGGCGAACAGCGGGGTAACGAAGTTCCGGTTCTTGCCGGCGTCAAGCCGGGAGACGTGGTGGTGCGAGCCGGGCAGGTCAAGCTCCGCACGGGTATGCCCATAGCGGTTAACAACAGCATCCAGCCATGATGATGGATAAAGATCAACGCGTATGAAATTCACCGATCTGTTTATTCGCCGCTGGGTGCTGGCAACGGCCCTGAACCTTGTCATCCTCATTGTCGGCCTGCGCGCCTGGACGGGCATGACGGTCCGGCAGTACCCGCACATTGTCAGCACCCTGGTGACGGTCAACACGGCGTATCCCGGGGCCAGCCCCGCGACGGTGCAGGGCTTTATCACCTCGCGCCTGGAACAGGCCATCGCCCAGGCGCCGAATATCGACTATATGCTGGCAACCAGCGCCGAGAGCGTTTCCACCATCAGCGTGTACATGAAAATCAACAGCGATCCGAATGCGGATATCGCGCAAATTCTGGCCAAGGTTAAACAGGTCGCCAGCCAGCTTCCGCCGGCCAGCCAGACGCCGGTCATCAACGAAACCGTGGGCAATCCCCGCGCTCTGATGTATCTGGCGTTTTACAGCAAAACCATGACGCAGCAGCAGATCAACGACTATCTGTTGCGCGTGGTGCAGCCGCGGATGCAGGCGATCCCCGGCGTGGCGCAAGCCCAGATTCTGCCGCCCGGAACCGGTTCCAGCGGCAACAGTTTCGCCCTGCGGGCGTGGCTGAATCCGGTCCAGATGGCGGCTTACGGGCTATCTCCGGCGAATGTGGCCAGTGCCCTGGCCGCCAACGATTACATTTCCGCGGTGGGGCGGGTGCGCGGGAAAAATATCGCCCAGGTGATTACCGCCACCACTTCGCTCAAGAACCTGGCCCAGTTCCGCAACTTGATTGTCAAATCCAACGTGGGCGGCGTACCGATACGCCTGAAGGATGTCGCGCAGGTGGAATTGGGAGCGCAGAATTATAATTCGGCGGTATTTCTCAACGGCATTCCGGCGGTTTTTATCGGTATCCAGACGACGCCGGACGCCAATAGCCTCAAGGTCGCCCATGCCGCGCATCAGGTCCTGGCCTCCGTCATTCAGAAACTGCCGCCGGGTCTTAAGGCGCGTATCGGTTATGACGCAAGCGTTTACATCAAGGCGGCGATCCATGAAGTGATGGTTACTATTTTGATCACGCTGGCCATCGTGGTGGCGGTGGTGTTCCTGTTTCTGGGATCGCTGCGGGCCTTGTTGATTCCCGTGGTGGCCATTCCCCTGTCCATCATTGGCGCCGGCATTTTCATGCTTGCCAGCGGCTTTACCGTCAACCTCCTGACTCTTCTGGCGGTTATCCTGGCGATCGGCCTGGTGGTGGACGACGCAATCATTATTGTGGAGAACATCCACCGGCATATTGATGAAGGTTTCAAACCGCTACAGGCCGCACTGCGCGGCGCGCGGGAATTGGCCAGTCCCATCATTGTGATGTCCACCACGCTGGCGGCGGTATTCGCTCCGATCGGTTTCCTGGGCGGCTTGACCGGCAGCCTCTTTACGGAATTCGCCTTCACGCTGGTCTTCACGGTGCTGATCTCCATGATCGTGGCCCTGACGCTTTCGCCCATGCTCAGCGGAAAATTGCTCAAGCCGACGCGGGAACACGGCCTGGTTCATTTCCTGGACGCCGCCTTCGCCAGACTCCGATCGGGATACGACCGAACACTCGCCGCGGTGCTCAATTACCGCATGGTGGTGTTGATCATCGCGGTGGCCGTCTTTACGACCATTCCCTTTTTGTTCCTGGGAACGCAACACGAACTGGCGCCGACGGAAGACCAGGGAGTCTTGTTCTTTACCGGAACCGGACCTCCGACGGCGACGCGGCATTACATGAATATTTACTCCCGCCAGATTCTTCACGCGGCGCAAAGTTTTCCTCAAACCCAGGCGGTCTTCCAGGTGACGGGTTTTTCGTTTGTCAGTCCGGGGCAGAATACGCTCGTCGGCGGCATGATTCTCAAGCCCTGGAACCAGCGTAAGCGAACCCAAATGCAGATTGCTCCGCTGTTTCAGCGCAAGCTCGCCCGGATCGCCGGGGTGCAGGTGGCGAGCTTTCCGCTGCCATCCATACCCGGCGCCGCCGCCGGCTACCCGATTCAGTTTGTCATTACCTCGACGCACGGGTATTTGCGGATCAATCAGCTCGCCAATGAATTGATCGCCAAAGCCATGGCCGGCGGAAAATTTCTTTTCCTGACCAAAGACCTGCGTTACGACAGTCCCCAGATAAAGTTGTTGATCCACCGCAATATCGCCGCGGACCTTGGTCTGAACATGACACAGGTGGGCCTGGACCTTGAATCGCTGCTCGGAGGAAATTTTGTCAACCGTTTCGACCTGGCCGGGCGCAGTTATAAGGTGATTCCGCAGGCGCCCTCGGCTTGGCGCGCCACGCCGTCCATGCTTAAGGATTACTACGTCCATACGCCATCGGGTGCGATGGTTCCTCTTTCCACGTTCGTGTCCATCAAGCACGTTGTGCAGCCGGAGTTTCTGCCGCAGTTTCAGCAACTCAACTCGGCGACGGTGCAGGGAGTTTCCGCGCCCGGCGTGCCGCTGGGCACGGCCCTGGCGTACCTGAAAACGCTGGCCCGCAAAATTCTTCCCAACGGGTTCGGCGTCGATTATGCCGGGCAATCCCGGCAGTTTATCCAGCAGGGCGGTTCCATTTATCTTACCTTCGCCCTGGCCATCATCCTGATTTTTCTGCTGATGGCCGCCCAATTTGAAAGTTTCCGCGATCCGTTGATTGTCATGTTTACCGTACCGATGTCCATTTTCGGCGCGATGATCTTTCTGTTTCTGGGGATGGCGACTCTGAATATTTACACCGAAGTCGGTTTGATTACGTTGATCGGACTGATCACCAAGCAAGGCGTGCTGATTGTCCAATTCGCCAACCAGCTGCAGGAACAGGAGGGGCTGGATCGCCGGGCCGCGGTTATCAAGGCCTCCAGTATCCGCCTGCGCCCCATTTTAATGACCACCGGAGCGATGGTCTTTGGTGTGGTTCCGCTGTTGCTCGCTTCCGGCGCCGGCGCCGTGAGCCGGTTTGACATGGGGTTGATGATCGCGTCCGGTCTGGCCATTGGGTGCCTGTTCTCGCTGTACGTTGTACCGGTGATGTATACCTACCTTGCCACGCGTAAGGAGAAGATCATTCCCGCCGCCGGGGAATCGTCTGCGACCGCGCCTGCTTCCCCGCCGGACCATTAAGCGCAAGTGCTTATGTTGCCCATAGTTGCAACATTTCCTGCATAATTTATATGGGTTCCAACTTGACATTTATCGGAAGTGGATTATAATCGGTATATAGATTTACCCTTGAAACACCTCGATAAATAAAGTTTCTCTCGCCGGCAGGCAAGCCCGCTCCCTATTGCGGGGCGAAGGAAAGTAGAAAATTGAGTGTATATCTGTGGCTGCGCCGCAGGCGGGATTGTTAGGCTCGCCGCGGACATCCGCGGCCGGAAATTTTCTGCGGTTTTTATTCCGGCACTCGCCGGGAGATGCCACGGCATAATATTTTCAAAAATTCCATAGTGCGTAAGTGCCAATTTAACCAGTGGTTATAGCACTTCCCGAATAATTTTATGAGTTCCAACTTGCTTTTTATTGGAAATGACTTACAATTCATAAGTTAAGTTTCTCCAGTACCTTAAGCAGGAAGAGATTGGAGTAGTTTCAGGGAGAACAGTTCTTCGGGCGGGATGTCAGGAAAATTCTCGAAGGCGAATTCAGTAGTCCGTCGCACGGATGCGGCGCTGGCAGGAGTAGAAAGTTGAGAGCACAATCGCCAATGCGGTGGTTTGATATGCGGTACGCTTGTGTCGCATGCGCCAGTTCTCCAATTCTTTCTGAACCAACAGACCGCTTAGAATGTATTAGAAGGCACAAGAAATATTAATGTGAATATATAAATATATTTAATTTCAATTAGGAGAAAATTATGGACAGGACAAATGGACGGGCCGGAAGCGGACTTCGCGCCGCCAGAGCCAAAAAAGTGAAATTGACCATCTGGAGTACCGGCGTGATTTCCGCCGCGATGATGGCGGCGGCAGCGCGGGCGGCGGTGATAACCCCTCCCACTTCGGTGCCCCTCACATACACCGATTCCACACAGTTGGCCGCAAGCGCCGCCGGTTACGATCTGGGCCTGGCGGCGATCAACTACGCCATTTCCCCCACTACCGGTCTTTATCCAGGCAGTCCCGGAGCTTTAGAAGGCGTATCGGGCTATCCCACTCTCCAGGGAATGGCGAACCTGGAGAACATGGTCCTCAATGGCAGCGTAACTGTTTCCGGAGGCACGGGGTCGGGCGCTTACACCACAACGTACGATGCCAATTTTGTCAGCTCCTTCCGTGACACGGGTATTAATACGTCTGCCGGTATCGCCACCAGTCTGCCCGGCGACTCCATCATCAACGAAATGGGCTATGTTTACGTGTCGCAGGCAAATACGACGTACGATTTTAATGTCAATCCCGCCGACGATGGCACGGAAGTGTTTTTGGGGAGCACTTTATTGAACAGCGCGACCGGAAGCGGAATCGTGGTCGCGGCCCAGAATGCGAATCAGACCTTGGGCAGCAATGTTTCCAGCGACACCGCCGTAACGTTTACGAACACCGGGTTGTATTCCTTTGAAATCTTCAACGCTCAGACCTGGGGGGGAACCAGCTATGATTTTACGTACGCCCCGGCGTCAAGCAATCCTTCCGCTCCTTCGCTGGTCTTTTACAGCAGCAGTAACTTTACGCCGACAATGGTCACCGGAACCAATGGAACCGCCAGCAATCCGAATGGCGGAAATGCCACAATCAATTCCAATATTGCCTCCGGCACTACGGCGGCGGTGGGAGGGGCCGGTTACGTAGGCATAGTACCTGGAGCGGTTGGGGGAACGGGTGGTTACGCTACTGCTACAGATTCCAATTCATCATCCAGCGGCAATGGCACAGCTTTGACATCGCAGGTAAACGCACAAGGGGGTAAAGGCGGAAACGATTACGGGGGTAAAGGCTACGCGGGTGGCAATGCCACAGGCAGCCTGACGCTTACAGAAAACAATTTTTCCAGCCTGACCGGTACCACCTATGCGGACGCTGGTAATGGCGGAACCAGCCAGAACAACGCCAACGGCGGCAATGCGGGCACGGCTAGTTCCACCATCAATCTGACCGGCAATGAAGACATTAATGCCACGGCCTACGCCAACGGCTACAACAACTTTGGTGGGCCGGCTTTCAACAACGCCAGCGGCGGCGGGGTCAGCGGCGGCACGGGTACGGGCGGCGCCGGCGCGTTGGGCAGCGCGACGGCTTCGGCTGATTCGACCGGTACCACCGCCGGCCACAGCGCCGCGACAGCCAATGCCTACGGTTATGGCTCCAGCGGCGGCAGCGTATTCAACAGCGGCGTGACCGGTAACGGCGGCGCCGGCGGCGGCGGCTACGCCGCGGCCACAGGCGCCAACTCCGGCCCGGATGCCGTGAATGTGAGCGTAATTTCCCAGGGCGGAAATGGCGGCCAGGCTCAGGGTTCCGGATTTACCGGCGGACTCGGCGGCACGGCGACGCTCGGAACGGTCAGCGGCAATTCCACCGGCGGCGGGAATGTCAATGTATCCGCCACCGCCAATGGCGGAGCCGGCGGCAGTGGTAACTCCGGCGCGAGTGGTGGCAATGGAACTTCGGTAACCCAGGCGCAAATGGGAACACTCTCTGGTGCTTCCACCGCGGGAAACGTCGCTCTTTCCGTTACCGCCAATGGGGGATCTGGCGGTTATGCCCTGAATGTCGGCAACGGCGGCAACGGCGCGGATGAAACTCTAAATAACTACTTTGCCAACACCAATGGGAGCACCACCGGCAATTTGACACTTACGCAAAGTGATGCCGGCGGTAACAGTGGCGGCACCAATGGCGGGAGCAGTGCCGGGACGGCGGGCAATGCCATCTCGCAGATGAATCTGACCTTCCCCGCCTCCAGCGGCGCCAGCGCTCCGGCAACCCTTGTGGGCAATTCCAATGCTTACGCCGGCTCCGGCGGGAACGGCAGTTCCGTTACGAATCCCGTCAGCGGTTTTGGTCAGGCCGGAACGGCCACCGCTGAAATCAATCTCAGCAATGCCAACAACGTCAATGTCACGGCGACGGCCAATA
>JAJYDU010000036.1 GCA_021790475.1 Planctomycetota bacterium
ACCGCCAGCAGCCAAGCGATGATCCTTATCTCGATGATCAATCTCATGCTTCATCGGTTGGCGCCAGGGTAAAACGGCTTCTCACACAGGCTCTAAGAGTTTATTCGAGAAGATATAAAGACCGCGATTATGATCGCCATCGGGGTGCGTTGGAAGGAGTATTTGTCTATCCCAGCACGCCGGAATAGTAGATATTACCGCCTGGACAACGGCCGGCGGCCAAAGTCGACCACGTGCAAAACCGATGATCCAGGGCCGGTACCGCTATAAACAAGGTACCGATGGCCGGCCTTGAACTGCAGTGCCAGCCAGGCCCTTACGGCTTGCCGAAGAGAGCGGGGCTGTCGTCCCAGCCAACTCTCAACGCCGTGCGCGTGTTCAGGATTGTTGAGTTGAAAAAAACGCCCCCGGGAAATAATGGCGGCGTTGGCCGCCGCCTTGAATCCTTTTTGCTTGCCACACATCGCAAGGCCGGCGCCGGGAAGCCCGGTCAGTCGAAGGGATAACGGCCATACCCGCTGTTGATAAAAAAAAGTCGGCCTTCCCGGCCGAAGTTTCACCTGAAATCCGCAGGATTGCGGGTGGACAAAAATCTTTCCGCGAATGGAAAACCAGCCGATGGGGGACCGGGAGATCGGTAATTCCTCCCGGCCGGGGTTGCTCCGCATCGCATAAGTTGCCGGCCGCGGCGTCTGCAGCGCGGTGAGAGTGCATTGTGTTTGAACATAACCGGTGTGGAAGAGTACTCGCCAGGACCATCGCTGCGCCCGCTCTCCCGCGTGGAGGTCCAAAAGATAAATTGTGCCGGCGCTTAACGTCGCGGCCATCACCGCCAATCCGAACAGCCCCGTCCGAATTCGCCGCGTCGCCAGGCGAATCAGCAATATCGCCACGAGCACAATCGGCCCGCACGCCAGGGCGGCGATACGCCAAATCTTTGGCGCCGACGGCGCGGGCGCGCCCAATCGCCGCAATCGCTCCACTATCACCGGCGGAAAGGATGCGGCGGCCCGGCTCTCCCACAATTTCCGGTGGGCAGCCGGCGGATTCACCCACTCGCCCGCCGGCAACCAGCGGGGCGGCTGATTGCCGGCGTAAATCAGTCGGGTTCCGACGCCGATGAATTGCAGCGCCCGCCGACGGCTCAGAAGCGCTGCGCTTCGGCGGTTGAGCAGTACGGCGCGGCAGGATGAAAAATCCAGTGGAGGCGAGCGCCGCAATTCCGCGGCGGTGATCGGCATGGCGGCGATACGGGCCGGCTTAAACAAAACTGCGATTTTCGAGAGCAACCCGGTTGTGCCCGGCGGTATCGCCACGACCACGCGCGGCGCGCCGAGACTTGCCGGAATTCGTACTTGAATTTTCCATGTTCGCCTGCGTCCGCCGTTTGTTTGCTCTGTCAGAATTACAGGCCAACGGCCCATCGGCAGCGTGGCGGGTGCGACATACGCCAGCGGGACCAGGACATGCCGGCGATTATCGTTGACGCGGCACACCGTCGCCGGTCCGCCGCGGGCGTCGCGAATGGTCAAACGCAGTGCTTGCCGGATAAGCCGGTGTGACAACGTGATCCGCAGCGTAGCCCAGCCGCCCGGTTGCGGCGGCGCACCGGCAGCCAGGCGGACTGTAACCGCCGAAACGCGCGACGCTGAGATAGTCAATAGAAAAGCTGCAACCAGCGCCGCCGTTGGCAGCCCCACCCCTGGCAGTGATTGGCGCCGTTGCGAACTTCGATTTTGGCAACCGTTCATGGATAGAATGTGCGAAGTCCCTGGAAAAACTCTCGATCAATATCATGACGATTTGGGATTCTCCCCGCCATCCCCAAATACCACTTGAGTCTAACGCTTTTTCCCGTAAACGTTTATGAAAGCTGCTATGATGCTCACCATGGAGACCAACGCCCGTGCGGTGGCGGTGGAATTGCTGGCGCGCTGGCGGCATCTTCACGAGCCGCCGCTTATTCCGGAGCATGAGAGCGCCTTCTGGTCCAATCTTTCCCCGCGTGATCGGGCGTTTGCGTTCGATCTGATTCACGGGATCATACGCTGGCGCGGCACACTGGATCATATTATACGGGTGTTGCTGCGCCGCTCCGAGGATCAACTGGAACCGCTGGTGCGTGCCATTCTTCAACTGGGGGCCTATCAATTGCTTATGCAGGGCGGCGCGGCCGATTACGCCGTCATCGACACCAGTGTGAACCTGGCCCGGCGGTGCGGCGCGGCACGCGCTGCGGGACTGGTCAATGCCGTTCTGCGTCATATTCAGCGGCTGCGCGTGGGCGCCCAACCGCGGCAGGCGCCGCGGCCCGATGCGTTTGCACTCGATGCCCGGCGAGAAATGCGATTATCCAAACCAATTTTTCCTGACCCCAAAACGGATTTTTCCGCTTATCTGGCCGCCGCCGCCAGTCATCCGCCGGAACTGGTCGCGGCCATGCTGGCCTGGCTCGGACCGGATCTCATTTTGCCGATTATGATCGCTGATAATTGCCGGCCGCCGATTGCACTGCGGGCGGATCGTCCGGATTTTTCGCCGCCGCCCGATGCCGGCCTGCGGTCCCATGAAGAACCGGGCTATTTTCTTGCCGCCGCCGGTTGGACGTCGTCCGTGGAAGCACTTGTCCAGCGTGGCGAACTTTGCCCCCAGGATTCCACCGCCGGTCTTGCCGTGCGCGAGTTGATCGGGCTGCTCCAGGACCGATCCACGGAACGCCCCGTCGCTGTGTCCGCACACGCGGATAGATCGGCCAATCTGAAAATTCTTGATTTATGCGCCGGTCTGGGAACCAAGACCGTACAACTGGCGCGGGCCTTTCCCACCGCTGATATCACCGCCGCCGATGTTGCACCGGAAAAACTCAGGCGACTCTCGGTTTGTGTTCGCCGGCTGGGTCTGGCCAACGTGAGTGTTTTGCCGGCGGCGATTATTAAATCCGATACCGAGAACCATCCCGACGGCGAGCGGGACAGGCCGTTCGATATTATTTTGGTCGACGCACCCTGCTCCAATACCGGCGTTTTGGCGCGTCGCGTCCAGTCGCGCTGGCGCTGGCCCGCGCTGAACCGCGCCGCCCTGTTTGATCAACAGCGTAAATTGCTCCAGTGGGCGGCGGGGGTTCTTGCCGACCGGGGATGGCTGGTTTACAGCACGTGCAGTATCGATCCGGAGGAGAACCGTTCCGGCGTAACCGCAGCGCTGTTGCAAGACCGGAAAAGTTCCTGGCGCGTGCTTAGCGATAAAGTTGTGCTGCCCACGGATACCGGCGATCCCGCGCAGCGCCGCGATGGCGGCTTTGTCTGTATTTTACGCCGCGCTGGCTGATCCCCCGCGATAGCTTTCCAGCCACGTGCGGGACAAGGTCCGTATCGTCTCCCGATAGTCCCGATGGATATCGAGATGAATCGTCCAATCGCCACCCGGTCGAATCCGTCATGTACTTCCCGCACCGGCGGCGGCGCGTGTTGCAGGAGCGGGGCAATTTTTTCGGGAGGTCCTGGGAGTATCCTCACCCGCATCTGGCTCTCGAACGTGCACGATTAGCACCCGGTTTTCCCCACCTGAAGAAGATTTCATTTACTGCCCGAAAAAATTGCCACGCCCGTGTTGCAGTGTTGCAGGAGCTTAACCCGTCGAATAACGTCAGGGACCTGTTTGTTTCTTTATTGATGAGGTCACAATGAAAGGCCGTTTTTTTCATCGTTTGCCGCGGCGTGATTTTTTGAAGGCCTGCGCTCTGGCTGCCACAGCCGGTTCTCTTTCCAGCCCTTTGTGTGCTGCCGATTCTTTTGACTCCGTTGGCGTGCGAACTAATAACGGTTCATCGCCATACCCCGGGCACACCCAGCGGGTGCTTCCGATCATCGGCGCTGGATGGCGCGGGCATACGTTTCCCGGAGCCACGGCGCCGTTTGGACTGCTGCAGTTAAGCCCGGATACCGCCGGGTCACCGGAGCCAAACTACAACTGGAATCATTGTTCGGGGTATCACTATCCGGATCAGACGGTGTTGGGATTCAGCCATACGCATCTGCAGGGCACGGGCGCAAAGGATCTTGGCGACGTGTTGCTCATGCCGGTGGTGGAGGGGCGGAATTGGGGTTGGGATGCCGGCGCCCCGGGCGCCGAGCATGAAGTACAGATCGAGGCGTTGGGGACCAATACCGGCTGGGTGGCCAGGTCCGATCCCGACGGTTACGCCTCGCGTTTTTCGCATCAGCAGGAAGTGGTTCGGACTGGTTATTACAGCGTGTACCTGCAAACACCGCGCGTGAAAGCGGAGCTTACGGCGACGACCCGCTGCGGTATGCACCGGTATACATACCCGGCATTGGCGGCCTCTACGCGGCGGGGCGTGATCATGGATCTGGTCCATGGCCTGGGATGCACGGTTTACCACGCCGAATTGAACATGGAAAGCCCATCGCGCCTCAGCGGCCAACGTTACACCCATGGGTGGGCCAGGGACAGACAAATCTATTTTGTCATGGAGTTCTCCCGCCCCCTGGCTTGGGCGCAGGTCAAGGTGGATGGCAATACCAGTTTGGCTGCCCCGGGGGACCGATTCGCCGGTACACATATCAAAGCCATGTTCAGCGCAGCGCCGGGATCGGGATCGGAATCGCTGGTGATTCGCGTGGGCATTTCCTGCACCAGCATCGCCGGCGCGAAAAAGAATCTGGCCGCCGAGATTCCACACTGGGACTTTGACGCGGTGCATCGTCAGACCCAGCAGGCCTGGAATCAGGCGTTAGCGGTTCTGGATGCCGAGTTGCCGGATCAGGCGCTTACCCAAACTTTCTATACTGGCGCTTACCATGGCATGGTGGCGCCGGCGACATTTAATGATGTGGACGGAACCTACCGCGGTCAGGATCATAGAAACCATCCCAATCCGGGATTCACCAAGTACACCACATTGTCTATATGGGATATTTATCGCAGTGAATTCCCCTTGATTATGCTCATGCAGCCGCATCGCACCAGGGACATGATCAATACGCTTCTGATCGACTACCGGCAGCTCAATGAGCATTCGCTGCCGATCTGGCCTTTATGGGGTAATGAAACGTGGTGCATGGACGGATTTCATGTTGTGAGCATGATCCTCGGAGCCTATGTCCGAGGGTTCCGCAATTTTGATGTGCCGGCCGCCTACGCCGCCATGCGTGCTACGGCTTTGGTTGGCGCCATCCCCAACGGCAACAGGGAATCGCAGGAACAATTCCGGCATGATGGCTATGTGCCTACGGGGCACGGCCAAGGATCGGTCTCGCGCTCACTGGATTTCGCCTACGATTACTGGTGTGTGGGGGCCCTGGCCGAGCTGCTGGGCAGGCACGCGGACGCCGAAATGTTCTACAAACTGGGACGGAACTATAAAAATCTCTTTGATCCCGGGACCGGATTCATGCGGTGCAAAACGAAAGAGGGCCGATGGCGCGAACCGTTCCGCCCGGATCAGGAACACGGGTACACGGAATGCGACGCCTGGCAGGCGACATTTAATGTTTTGCAGGATGTGCGGGGCTTGATTGATCTTTTTGGCGGAGATAAGCCGTTTATCGCCAGGCTGGACGCTCTGTTTACCGCGCCCTCCCGCGGTCCGTCGGATATCGATATCACCGGCATGGTGGGGCAGGACGCCCAGGGCAATGAACCAAGCAACCATATTCCGTATCTGTATCCGTTCGGCGGCGCGGCTTGGAAGACGCAGTATTGGATTCGAAAGGTGGCGGCGTTGTATCGCAACACCCCGGGGGGTATTCCAGGCAACGATGATTGCGGCCAGTTGTCAAGCTGGTTTGTTTTTGCGGCACTGGGCTTCTACCCGGTTAACCCCGCAACGGGAGTTTATGTGATCGGCAGTCCGCTGGTAAATCGGGCGGTCATTCACAACCCAGCGCCGGGGACCGTCTTCGCCATCATCGCCGAGAACAATTCACATGAGAATGTATATATACAAAATATTCAACTCAACGGCCGGGAGTTGACGCGGTCCTGGTTTGCGCATGCGGAGATACTCGCCGGCGGGGAACTGCGCTTCCGGATGGGTTCAAAGCCCAACAAGGAATGGGCGTCCGCCCCGGAGGATCGCCCCCCCTCCGGGCTGGTTCCCGGACCCGTACCGTAGAGCCAGCAAGAGTCCCGCCTCGTGGGCGAGAACCCGACTTAGAGCCTGTCCGGACCGACTCCTATGATGATCCCGGCGGGTGAAACCGGCCGGCCGCACCGGATGGCGGCGTTTCCATCCGGCCGAAGATCATTCTGCCGGCCGAGGTCTGAACCGCGTTGGTCACGAGCAATTCCACCTCCTGTCCGAGGCTGCCTCGGGCGCCCTCCACCACCACCATCGTTCCGTCTTCCAGATAGCCGACGCCCTGGCTGACCGTTTCGCCGGGTTTGATAATTCGCACGCGCATCTGTTCGCCCGGCAGCACCGTTGGTTTGAGCGCGTTGGCCAGATCGTTAAGATTGACCACCTCCACCCCGTGCAACGTGGCGATCTTGTTGAGATTGTAATCGTTGGTGACGATCCGCCCGTTCTCCTGCCGGGCCAGCGCCACCAGTTTCTGGTCCACACCCTCCAGGGACGAGGCTTCGGCGAGTGTTCCATCCCATACGCGCAACTCGCCGCGCCGCATCGTCTGCAGGCGGTGGAGCACATCCAGCCCGCGGCGTCCGCGACCCCGTTTGAGCTTGTCCGCCGAATCCGCCACCGTTTGCAGTTCGTTGAGAACGAACCGCGGAACAATCAGCCGGCTTTCAAAAATGCCCGTCGCGGCGATATCCGCAATCCGCCCGTCGATAATCACGCTGGTGTCCAGGATGAACGGCCGCGATCCCCGCATCGCCCGGCTGAACTCCACGTAAGGAATGATGAAGCGAAAATCATCCTTGGTCTGCAAGATAAAGGAAACCGACAGGTAGACGCATATCAGCCCGATAAGCAGTTTGATCCCCGTAATCAGCGGTTCTTCCACCCGCAGATCGACATGGGAAAAAAAGATGTCCGCCACTTGCTGCACCAGGTAGCCCAGCGCCAGCGCCACCAGCATCCCGACCAGAATGCCCATGAACATGCCCGATAACGCCGCCAGGTTCTTCCTTTCCATCAAGAAGTCCAGCAGGATTACGGCAATGGAAATCACCACGCCGCTGGTCATCACCAGGTATGGCCAGAGATAATGGCCGGAAACCGTCTGCGACAGGTATGCCAACGCCACAGCCGATACCAGCATGATGAAAATCAAACGAATGATATTGAGAATCATAACGGCTCCTGCCGCCGGTCAGCCGCATCGAACCGCCGCGACATGCCTCAACCGCGGTTCCCGGACGCCGGCGTCTGGCATTCTAACCGTTTCTCAGCGCCAATGAAGCTTCCCGCATGGCGATCGGCGATCGGTGAACATGCGGGGATGAACCGCTATACTCCGGGCCCCCGCGGCAGCGCCGTACTGGTATCCGCAACGCCGGCGAATTATGATTCGCAAGACGGGAAAACAACAGGAGTCGCTTTATGCTCGCGCGTGGATCATTGAATGCCGCCGAAAAACTCCGTCGCATCGAACCCATACTTTTTCTCCTGAACTGTTTTTCTGATCAGGCTGAAAAAGTACCTTAATCGCGCGCCCAGATTTTGGGGAGCACTATACGGACTCCAAGAGCGTTTAGCAGCATGGATTGTCAAATGCGGCGAACCCATAACAATTCCAATAATATCCACCTACCGGCGGCGATTGAAATTCAACCCAACCGGCGATTTTTGCGGGTCGGATTAGAAGCGAGAAACTTTCCTCCCAGCTTGCTTCATTAGGGAATTCAATCCATATTGGAAAAGATGATTCGCCCATGAAAAGTCATACCGAATATCTCACGTTCAACGTACCGGCACGGATGGACTTTGTGAATATCACGCCGCGGTTGGAGGAGATTGTCGAAAAAAGCGGCGTCCGGGAGGGACTGCTGCTGTGCAACGCCATGCACATCACCGCGGCGGTGTTCATCAACGACAATGAATCCGGCCTGCATCAAGATTACAAGCAGTGGCTGGAACGACTGGCCCCGCACGCGCCGGTTTCACAATATCGCCACAACGATACCGGCGAGGACAACGCCGATGCGCACCTTAAACGTCAGGTCATGGGGCGCGAAGTGGTCGTCGCCATCACCAACGGCCGACTCGATTTCGGTCCCTGGGAGCAGGTGTTCTACGGCGAGTTCGATGGCCGGCGGGACAAACGCGTGCTGGTGAAAATCATCGGCGAGTGATACGCCTCGCCGGCGGGAACGGGCGATCTCCGAATCACTAACGGTACTGGCGACGGGCAACATCTGTTGTCACACCGAGGTCCGCGGGAAATCGTGTTCGTCGATTGTAATACTGGTAAGATTAACGCTATCCTCCATGGATGGGGCTGGCCAGGGAGGATAGACCGGGGTCCCTGCTCTTGTGAATAGTGTTCTGGCATGGAGTCAACATGCCGGTTAATGAAACATCCGATCACAACAGCGAGCCGGCGGCTATCGTGGTGCCGGGCGGACAGACGATTCTTACCATAAACGGCGGCTCATCCAGCATTAAATTTGCGCTTTACAGCTCCACCCGTCCGCCGGGACGGTTGCTCCGGGGCGAAATCGTACGCATCGGCCAGGCGGATTCGCGGCTGATAGCCCAAAGCTCGACGGGCGCGGATACTGCGGACATCCCCGCCGTGGTGGATGAACCAATCAACGTCGATACACATCAGCGCGCGGCCGCGGAATTGGCCCTCTGGCTGCGAAAATACCTGGATCACTTCCAGGGATATTCTGTAGCCGGCGTCGGTCACCGTGTGGTGCACGGCGGCCCGCGACTGCTGGAACATCAACCGGTTACCGCACAGCTGCTCGCTGAGTTGCGACGAACCGTGCCCCTGGACGCGGCCCATCTCCCGCGTGAAATCACATTGATTGAAACACTCACAAAAGAGTTTTCGTCCGCACTACCCGTGGCGTGCTTTGATACCGCCTTTCATCGTGATCTGCCTATGACGGCTCAGATGTATCCCATTCCCCGCCGGTATTTTTTCCGGGGTGTGCGAAGGTTCGGCTTTCACGGCCTTTCATTCTCGTACCTGCTGCGGGAACTGGGGCGCCTGGCCGGGGCGGAGGCCCAGGGACGGGTCATTCTCGCCCATCTTGGTTCCGGCGCCAGCATGGCGGCTCTCTGTGGCGGCAAGCCGATGGATACCACGATGGGTTTCACACCGGCGGCGGGGTTGATGATGGGTACCCGCCCGGGCGACATGGACCCTGGCTTGGTCACCTATCTGATGAAATGCGAGGGGCTGGCGCCGGAGGCTATGGAACGATGGATCAGCGGCGAATGCGGCCTGCTGGCTGTTTCCGAAACCAGTTCCGACATGCGCGAATTGCTCCAGCGCCGCGGGCGCGATCCGCGCGCCGCCGAGGCGGTGGCTCTTTTCTGTCGCCAGGGACGTAAATGGATCGGCGCCCTGGCGGCGGCAATGGGCGGACTCGATACGCTGGTATTCGCCGGAGGAATCGGCGAACACGCCCCGGCAATCCGCGAACATATTTGCCGGGGATTGGAATTCATGGGTATTGCGATTGATCCCATCCGCAATGTACGCGGCGAACCGATCATCTCCAGTCCGGCCGGCCGCGTGCGAGTTCGCGTGATTTCCACCGACGAACAAATCATGATTGCCGAGGCGGTGTTGCATATCCTCAAACCACCGGCCCGCGACGACATCAACGGCTCGCAAACCGGCATTCCCAACCAACCCGCTTCTATCGCCACGGGAGAAAGGCAATCCGCATGAGGGTTCTTACTTGACGGGATATTGTTTCCGCCGGGTTTATCCGAGGCACTCTTGGCGCCAGACAGGGTCGTTGCGTTCGTAAAGTTTTGGCCCTACATTAACAAGCATCATACACGCCAACTGCGTGATACGGGTGGCGTTTGCAGCTTGCGTGAGGCCCGATGGCTATCCCGATAGATGCCGCGGATTTCCTATGTAATCAGTATGTAATCCCTCCCAGAAGCTGACGATTATATAAAATAATCCTTGAAACGTTGACTTTTATAATTCCTATTGTAATAATAGGTAATAGATTGTTTGCTGGAGTTTTCCATGACCGCTGAAACTGGAACCGTAGTAACCGCCGATGGCCGCAAGCTGAACAAGGTCGAGGCCATCAAGTTGGCCAAAGACGGCCTGGAAGTATGGAATGACATTTTCGCGTACGCCCGGGCGGACGTCGCCGAGCCGCTGGAAGAGCTTTTAAGTCCCAAAGACCTGGAAACATTCCGGCGCACCATTCCCAATGCCACCGCGGGCGAGGTGGTGCGCAGCGCCGCCCGTCGGGCCAAAATCGCCGAGGAAGATCTCGTCCGGCTCCGCTGGTTCGGCATTTACCAGCAACTTCCCAACCTCTGCCACTTCATGCTGCGAATCCGCATTCCTAATGGCTTTATCGACGCCCGCCAGCTCCGCGAGGTCGCCGCCCTTGTCGAGCAATACGCCGGTGGTTTCGCCGACATCACCAGCCGCCAGAATTTCCAGTTGCACTGGCTCACCATTGAAGCGGTGGCGGAAATTCTGCCGCGGCTGGAAAAAGTCGGCCTGGCCTGCAAGTTCGCCTGCGGCGACACGCCGCGTAATGTCGTCGGCTGCCCGTTGGCCGGCTATCTCAATGCGGAAATTATCGACGCTTCCCGCCTAAGCGTGCAAGTAAACCAGATGTTCCTGGACGGCGATAAAGAATTCAGCAACCTGCCGCGGAAATTCAAGTCCAGCATCGGCGGTTGCCATTTGCACTGCCACCAGCCGCAGATCAACGACATCGGCTTCTTCGGCGTCAAGCGCATCAATCCCGCCACCGGCCATGAAGAACGCGGCTACGGGGTAACCGTCGGCGGCGGTTTATCCAGCCAGCCGTACATCGGCCAGGGGTTGCGGGTATTCATCCGGCCCGAGCAGGCGCTGGCGGTCTGCCGTGGCATCGCGCATATTTTCCGCGATTATGGCTACCGCAAAAAACGCACGCGGGCACGGATGAAATATCTGGTCTCCGACTGGGGCTGGGAGAAATTCCGCGACTACCTGGAGGCGGGCATCGGATTTCAACTCGAACACGACGACAATCTTGCCGCGCCCGAATACGCCCCGCATACCGATCATCTTGGTTCCGGACCGCAAAAGCAGCCGGGGCTTTCCCATATCGGCGTACCCGTTGAGCGCGGCCGGATCACGGCCCGGCAGCTTCGCGCCGCCGCCGAGCTTTCCGATCAATACGCCGCCGCCGGGCAGGCCCGCCTCTCGCTGTCCAACAAACAGAATCTGCTCTTCCTGAACATCCCCACCGGTTCCGTGCCGGAGATGTCGCGCCGCCTCGACGCCGCGGGCCTGCCGCCGCAGGCGCCGCTGTGGCGCGGCAACCTGCTCTCCTGCACCGGCACGCAGTTCTGCAACCTGGCCATCGTGGAAACCAAACAGCGCGCCGCGAGTATTCTCAAGTACCTGGAACGGGACGTGGACATCGATACGCCGATCATGCTCAGCGTCACCGGCTGCCCCAACAGCTGCGCCCAGTACCAGATCGCCGATATCGGCCTGATGGGCGTGGTGTGCAATTTCCGCGGCCGGCGCGGGACCGAGGCGTACCAGATTCTGCTCGGCGGCGGATTGGGTGCGGATGGCGCGTTCGGCAAGGTGGCGTTGAAAAAAGTTCCTGCGGAATTTGTGCATAAGTCTATCCGGCAGATCGTGGAGGCGTACCAGGCCAACCGCGTGGATGATGAGGAAACTTTCCGCCAGTTCGTGCAGCGCCACACGGCCGAACAGCTCGCCCAGTGGCTGAACATTCCCGAAATGGCCGAGGTGCTATAGAGCGTAGACGCCGCGTCCGCCCGGCTTTGGTATAATAAACGGATTGCCGTCGCCGGTGACGACGGGGCGATGAATTTGTCATTGCGGCCCCTCTTGGCCGGGGGCCGGGTATCCAAGGAAAGGATGCGCTATGTTGGCATTGAGCCGCGGCGAAGGGCAAAGCATCATCATCGATGGAACCATTGAGGTAAAAGTGGTCAAGTGGTCGCGAACCAGCGTTCGCCTGGCGATCCAGGCGCCGCGGGAAATTCCCGTGGACCGCGATGAAATCTGGCGCCGCCAGCATCCCGGCGAGAAATCTCCTCTGGAAAAAGCCGAGGCACAGCGGCAGTTGCGCTTCCAAGACATGGCCGCCGCGCCGGGCGCCGCACCGGGCGCTTTGTCCGTGCCGCCGGATCCTCCCACCTCCGCAGCCTGATGCCAGGAGGATTTCATGAACCGGCTCCCGGTATGTGTTGGAATCGTGGTGTTTGTGAGTCTGGCGGTGCTGGTAACGCCACCGGCCCGGGCGGCATCGCCACCGGCGGCGGCCGCCGCCACCGTGCGGACTACGCACGAGTTTCCCAATCCCGGCCGACCGCGGCTGACCCGCGGGCAGCGCATCAATCTGGCCTGGCAGATCGCCCTGGCCGCCAATAATTTTTCGCCCGGTATTCTCGACGGCGTTTTCGGTCCTAATTCCCGCATGGCGCTCCGGGAGTATGGGGCAAGCAATTTTCCCGGCGACAATCCTTTTAACCCGCATGATCCGCGCATTTATGACGCTCTGGACGTGGATGTTCGACACGTTTTCGCTACGTATACCATCAGTCCCCAGGATGCCCAGGCCGTGGGCCATCTGCATTATCACTGGCGAGGCATGGCCGCCGCCACGCGCATGCCTTATGCGTCCCTGGCCGGCTGCCTGTGCGAAAAGTTCCACTGCACCCGGGCGCTTCTCCAGCGGCTCAATCCACGGTTGGAGTTGGGAGAGTTGCGAGTGGGTCAGACCATAAACGTGCCGAATATCCGGCCGTTTCCCGGTCCCAACGATTTCGGCTTGCCGGGCGGACTTTCCACGGTGCTTGCGCAGGATAAGGAGGACATGCCGGATTCCCCTGTAGCGTACCTGGTGATCAATCTGAAACAAAAAGTGATTCGCGCCTACAACCGGCACAACCGGCAAGTGGCCTTGTTTCATTGTTCCATCCCCGCTCATCCAGCGGAATTTCCCACCCGGGACGCCCGGATCAAAGATATCGCCGAGAATCCCAACTACACTTTTTTGCCGTCCATGTATCCGCATGCCCATAGCAAACATATTCTGATCATTCCCCCCGGGCCGCGCAATCCCGTCGGCGTGGTCTGGATGGGGCTGACCCTTCCCGGCGTGGGCCTGCATGGCAACCCGGTGCCGCAGTACATAGGCCTGACCGGTTCCCACGGTTGTTTCCGGCTGACCAATTGGGACGCGGCCCGTCTGTTTACCCTGGTTCACATTGGGATGCCGGTGATCATTGTCAATCCCGCGCATCCGATTCCCCTGACGTTACATCTTCCGGCGTATATTGATCCGCCGGGAGTGGTTATCAACAAGCCGCGGAGCACCACTTCCGGCGTCATGCGCCGTGCGGGAACAGGCGGTTAAATAGAATTGCGACTGCATGGTATGCAATGGGTGATTCTCATAGCGTTTCTTTCGGCGTTGTTTTGGACCGGCCAGGCGCGGGCTGCCAACAGCGCGGCGCTAGCCCCGGTTGCCGGGGGGGCACAGTCGCCGTTTGCAGCCGCCAACAAAGCCGCCAGCCACGGCGCACCGGGAGAGGCCGGGCGATTCCGGCCCTTCGCCGGCCGCGCCACAGCGCTGCGCATGCGTATTGTGAAAACCGATCATCCCTCCGGTATCTACTGGCCGGGGCAGAAAGGGATTGTGATACTGGCGGTCAAAAACATTTCGACCACGCCCCGGACGCTGGCCGGAAATTTACAATGGTTATTTCAGCCGTTCTCTGAACACCCGGGCGGAATTGTAAAGCGCAAAACAAGGCGGCTGCTCGCCACGACGCCCATTAACAAGACGGTTGTTCCACCGGGCCGGTCCATGCTGATTCGGCTGCCCGTGCAGTTTGAGAAAGCGGGCGGCTATCAACTTCGCTGGCAAGGCCGATCCGTTTATTCTGATAATGTCGGGAAGCGACATATTCGGTTTGTGTGTATAGACCGGCCGGCGGGTGCAAACTTGCCGGTGGCCGAGAGTCACTGGCTGTCGTATCTGCCACGAGCGTTTTTTCGGCGCCTGCAAGCCGGGGACGGTTACATCGCCGATTATATGCGCCGAACGGGCATCCGGCGATTTATGTTGACGGTTTATCGTGGCCAGAGCGGACCGCGAAGAAAATTCAGGATGTTGCCGGCCCTGGATAGCGCGGGTGGGAAAATAGCCCTTGTGGTGGTTCTGGACGGCGCGACGCATTTGAATTGGGGCGAGCGTTCCCTGCAAACTGCGGCGGTAAGACTTCGCCACCAGCTCGCTCGCGATCTCCGGCGGCTCGGACCGCTTTGTCCGGCTGTGGTGATCGCTCAAAACGATGACTTATCGGCGAAGCTTAATTGGGAAAAATGGCTCAAACCGGCGTACCGCCGCACGGTTCTGCAAGCCCGGCGAATGTTTGCCCAGACGGTTTTTTCCATCGCCAAAAGAGCCAATCCCAATTTGCTGATTCTGGCGACGCCGCATGTGCTTAAACTCGGCTTTACGTTGAGACCGCGGATGAAAGACAAGCCGCCCGGAGGCTATCTCAACGGTGTGGCCGTGCCTGACAGGACCGGATATATGCCGCTGGTCCATCAGCTGGCCCTTGGTCATCCGCCGGTACGGGTCTGGGTGCTGCCGCCACAATCATACGTGGGCGTTATTTCGGTCGGACGGAGCATGAATGCGGGCGATTCCGGCGCGCCGGAATTCGTTGGGCCTGCTCGGCGGCGTTACATGAATCCGGCTATTGCTCTGGCCTCCGGCGCGGCGGTCGCGCCGCTTTGGTTCCGGCGCGCCGGGATCGGATTTATTGCGCATCTGCTGGGTTCGGCGGCGCTGTTTCGCACGGTTCATCCGTACCTGCCTCCGCTGTTGGCGGTTTTCCAGTGCCGGGGTTATGCGGTGGCGGTAGTGGCCGGACTCGGCGCCGGGAGTGTGCGCGACGTGCAATGGGCGGCATGGAAACATTGGCCGCCGGAAATACGAAAGCTATCCGGACGGCTCAGGGCGGGGTTGAGAAAATCCAAACAGGCACATCAGAAAGCCAATGGAAAGAAGAATTTACCCTGGAGTCGGCGCTTCGCGAGCGCTTATCCCGTCGGCCGAATGGTGGTATTTGACCCCGAAGGTGTGATGAGCGGCTTCAATTCGCAGGGCGAACCGCTTAAGACGCGTTATCCCGGCGAAGTGGAGATTCCGCTCAATAAGCATCTGTTTTTCGTAAAATCGCCGGGCGCGGCGCGGAATCTTGTTGCGGCTCTGCGAACGGCGGAATTACACGGCTTGCCTCCGGCAGCTATGGCGCCGTTCTGGGATAAAATCGGCAAAGTGCGCCCGCCTGGCAGTGGCTCATACCGGCTGGAAATAGTTATTCGAAACGCCCGGGTGGGGCGTTTACGGGGTAAACTGCGGGTGGTGGCGTTCCAGTACCCCAGGCCGAATGGTCAAGTCGCCGTTCCTGTCAGGGCATCCCCGCCGGCGAGAGTGCCGCCGGTGGGAGCGAAGCGCGATTTATGGTCGAGCCAGTGGCGGAAAATTCGTATTCCGTCCGGTGGCATCACTGAATTGGAATTCACGGTTCCGCCGAACCTTATAACCGGGCAGTATAAGTTCACAGCTATATTACGAATGAAAGGACGGGAAGAACGAATCATATTTCGCTCCGCCATTCCCGGATGAGAAATCCCTGGCGCGGGGGTTGCATGATAAATATGCATCGCCCGCGGGTTGTCTTATGGCGCGCTCACAAGATAGGCAGGAAATGAAGAGTATCCATTGACGAATCGCCGTGGCACACAATTTGCTCAAGCAAGGGGGGTATTTGCTCAACGATCGTGCTGTCGTTAAAATCATCGCCTTTGTTACCCGGCGCAAGGCGCGGTTTGTGAATGGACCGAATGATCGAAACAGTTTTTTTACAGGAGTCTTATGATTATGGGCGCATCCACCGCTCGTCGCGCCGCCATCGCGGCGTTGACCAACTTTCGCAGCGTTCCCCCCCGCGTTAACTTCAAGGAAACACCTGTCAAAGACGTGTTCGCCAGGAATGTTTTCAATGAAGACGTGCAACGACAGCGTTTACCCAAGGCCGTTTTCAAGAAACTCCAGGATACGATTAAGAAAGGCGCTCCGCTGGATCTTTCCATCGCTGATTCCGTCGCCGCCGCCATGCGCGACTGGGCCGTGGAAAAGGGCGCCACACACTACACCCACCTGTTCTATCCGATGACCGGCCTGACAGCGGAAAAGCATGACAGCTTTCTTTCACCGGTGGAAGGCGGCGGCGGCATCCTGGAATTTTCCGGAAAGGAACTGGTCAAGGGCGAGCCGGATGCCTCGTCGTTTCCCTCCGGCGGTCTGCGGGCTACATTCGAAGCCCGCGGCTACACCGCCTGGGATCCCACATCGCCCGCGTATATTCTGGAAAATCCCAACGGAACCATTCTGGTGATTCCGACAGCGTTCGTTTCCTGGACCGGCGAGGCGCTGGACAAAAAAACCCCCTTGCTTCGCTCCATGGAGGCGCTGTCCAAACAGGCCCTCCGGGTGCTTCGGCTCTTCGGCAACACCGCCGCCTCCAAGGTGTTCACCACCGTCGGTTCCGAGCAGGAATATTTCCTGATCGATCGCAACTTCTATTATGCCCGGCCCGATTTGATCAACTGCGGCCGCACCCTCTTTGGCGCCAAGCCGCCGAAGGGCCAGGAGATGGAAGATCATTATTTCGGCAATATTCCCGAGCGCGTGCTCGCGTGCATGCTGGAAGCGGAACAGGAGCTTTACAAACTGGCGGTACCCGTGAAAACCCGCCACAACGAAGTGGCGCCGGCCCAGTATGAAATCGCCCCGCTTTTCGAAAATTCCAACCTGGCCCACGATCACCAGATGCTCACCATGGAAACCCTCCGTCGCGTGGCTGAAAAATACGGACTCGCGTGCCTGCTGCACGAAAAGCCATTCGCCGGCGTCAATGGATCGGGTAAGCACAACAACTGGTCGATGGCCACCGACACCGGCGAGAACCTGCTGAGTCCCGGCGATACGCCGCACGATAATGCGCAGTTCCTGGTGTTCTGCGCCGCGGTCATTCGCGCGGTCAACAAGTACGCCGAACTGCTGCGAGTCGCGGTCGCCTTCGCCGGTAACGACCACCGCCTGGGCGCCCAGGAAGCGCCACCCGCCATTATTTCCATTTACCTGGGCGAGCAGCTCCAGGATATCATGGATCAGATTGAAGCTGGCGGCGCCAAGAGCGCCAAGGCCGGTGGCCACATGGAAGTTGGCGTGACGGTTCTGCCCCGCCTGCCGCGCGACGCGAGCGATCGCAACCGCACTTCTCCCTTCGCCTTCACCGGCAGCAAGTTCGAGTTCCGCGCCGTCGGCGGCGGTCAATCCATCGCCGGCCCCAACACCGTTCTCAACACCATTGTGGCGGAATCGCTGGATTATATCGCCACCCGGCTGGAAGCCGACAACAAGGCCGGCAAGGACTTCATCAAGTCCATTCAGGCCGTGCTGGCCTCAATCATCAAGGAAAACAAGCGGGTTATCTATAACGGCGACAACTACGTTCCGGAGTGGTACAAGGAAGCCGAGAAACGCGGCTTGCCGAACCTCAAGACCACCGTTGACGCCGTGCCGCACCTGATCGGGAAACCATCTCTTGATCTGTTCACCAAATACAAGGTGCTCAACGCGAAGGAACTGCACAGCCGGTACGAAATCTACCTCGAAAACTACATCAAGACCGTCGGCATCGAAGCCCAGATGACGGCCCTGATCGCCCGGACAATCATTCAGCCGGCGGCGATCAAGTACCAGCAGGAAGTGGCGTCGTCCATCACCGCGGCCAAGGCGGCGGGCATATCCGCCAAGTCCATGAGCGAACAGGAGGCTTTCTTGCAGGAACTTTCCGGCGCCATCAGCGACCTGCAGAAGAAAACCGCCGACCTGGCGAAAACAGCCGAGCACCACGCCGCCGGCGATACATTGGCCCACGCCAAGTACTCCCGCGATAAAATCATTCCGGCGATGAACGCCGTGCGGGCGCTGGGCGACAAACTCGAAACGATGGTGTCCGATGATCTTTGGCCGCTGCCGACGTACCGCGAGATGCTGTTCATAAAATAATATCGCGGCATACCGGAGGCTCTGAAATGGCAATGCCCGCCCCGGTTCCGGGGCGGGTCTCGATGGTCGTAGCCGTTCACGGGCCTGGTAACCGTTCATGGCCTGCGGGACAAGCCGCCATTCCCGCACCAATAGGGAAGCGAAAAAACCAGCTATTTCTTCATGCCCAACAAAGCGACTACGCCCGCGGTCCTGTAAAGGTTCCACCCCTCTCCTCTTGTATTGAACAGATAAATGGGACTGCATTGACAACGGATTTGCTTATAATTGTCAAATACAGAATAGGAATAACTTATCCCGTCTGCTTCCGAGTATAATATATCCCCCCATAAATATCGGGCAAGTCGCCACATTCCAAAAGTGTGGAGGGTTTGTTTGATCCCCCGTTTCAAGACTGATCCCTGTCCGAAATTGTTCGCATCCGATATGAATATCGCTTTTTTGGCGACCCGAAGCATCTCCGCGACAACCCGCGCGGGATCGCGGATATGATGAAGCACTCCAAACTCGCAGACGATATCGAATTCGCCATCTGAAAACGCGAGTTGTTGCGCATCGCCAGGGACAAGCTCGTCCTTCGAGAGTCCTTTGGTGTAGCCGACTTCACGCAAGGCGGTTACCGGTTCAACGCCAATGATTTTCAGATCGGGCCGTTTATTTTTTAAATAAATGAGTGCCCGCCCCGTGCCCGAACCAATGTCGAGAATGGAACGGGCGTCCAGGTAATCCAGGACTCCCCGCAATAAAGATAATGCAAAATAATGTTCATCTTTTTCATGCAGATGAAGATCATCATACTTACCGGCTGTCCGGGTGTAATATCTCTGTTGTTCTTCGGCAATATCCTTTTTTGTCGGGCGCATAAAACGTCACTCCGAAAGCCGTCTTGTGAAAACATTAATACCAGTACCATTCACGGCCTTTTGGCCGGTCGGACTCACGAAGAGACTGACAATGGTTAAAGTATATACTCTCAGAAGAAAAGCAAATAAATCTCCACAATAAAGTCGCCGGAATTGCCAACCGGCAATCCATCGTGGAAGCCCTGGGGTACAATTTTTCAGCCGGGATCGTTGCACATAACAATTGACAGGACCATGAATTCTATTGAAGAAAAAAATTAACAACCCATTTTGTCGGTACGATGAACGCCGCGCCGCCGCATCCCACCGCCCCCGCGCCTATAGCCATAGATGCCGCTCGCGCCGCCAAACCGCCAGGCGTGCGCGCCGTGCGTTTTTCCGTTCTGCCGGCCGCTGGGAAATTGTCGCCAGGCGCCCGCCTCGGGTGAAAGCGGCTTTGGAGGGACCGATAAGCAGCGCGCGTGAGTTGCCACGCCGCGCCTCCGGCTGATCGGAGGGCCGTTGGGCCGCACTCCTCAAAAGCCACGAATTAAATGCCCACGCCTGGCGCCAGGCGGGTGATGCGGGGGAATCAAACGTGGCCAATGAATCTTGCTCGTCCCATGTCAAGAACGTAACCCCTGTTGCCCGCGTGCCGGGCCGAAGCTGAAAGGAACCTGCTTGCTTCGCTTTTATCGCCGCCGCCGGAGAATCCGTGGCGCATCTGCCGCCGTTGCGATCTGATCGTCACGCTGCCGGATCAACTCCAAAATCACCGCTGGGCGGCGGAGCCGCACCTTCATACTTATGGGCAATGTCTTCCATCCTTTTGGAAAGCCGATGGTGGGATTCGAACCCGCAACCTACGGTTTACAAAACCGTTGCTCTGCCATTGAGCTACATCGGCGCGAACGCGGAAAACTATAGCGCAAAACCCGCATCTTGTGCGGATTTTTCTCTTTATTATCGCCGGAAATACGTTGGTCGCAAGTTTCTCCAAGTGTAATCGTCGCGGGAGGCATCTTGCGGTTTGGACAGCAATAGTTACCACCCCGTATTATTCACGTTTGCGATTTTATGACGCCGCCAATTATAAGTGAAATCATCCCCCCTAAAAAAAACTGGAAATTTTTCAAACCAACCGGTATGATGATGCGTATAATAGAGCAGAGTGGATCAGCCGAAGAGGCTGATTCGTTCATGAGTTCCTTCCTTCTCCCCCACGAAAGCCGGTGGTCGTCTCCCACGCGACCATCGGCTATTTTTTTATTTCGAAGTGGTCAAGAATAGCCTGACTTCCCCCTCGAGGGAGCGAAAGTGGTTGATTTACCGGCTTCCGGTGGCGATGCACTTGCTACATTTCACCCGGCGCCCAGGCGGGCGGCTGGGTAAACAGCGGCAGCATCCCCAGTTGGCCGAGAATGGCATTGAGGTCCTTGGACACGCGGGTGACCTTGGTTTGCAGGGTTTGGCCTTGCACCTCCAGACGCCCCAGCCGGATGGTCTGTAATTGCTGGAGCAAATTATGCACCTCTATGGTCTGGCCCCTGCGCCGCCACTGGGTCTGGAGCTTGGCGCTCAACCAGTAGGCCAGAAAGCAAATCCGCACGTGATTGCGCACCCGGTCGGGGCGGTGGTGAAACACCGGGCGCACCCGCAAATAATCCTTCAGATGGCAGAAGGCGTCTTCGACTTCCAGGAGGTTCTTGTAATGCGCGACCACGCCCGCCGTGGAAACTTGTTCCGGGGTGGTATTGGTCCCCAGTAAATAAAGGCCGTCGCGCTGCTCTTCAGCGTGGATCAACTCCCTGCGCCGGCTCCATTGCAACTGTCCGTTCGCGTCCACCGCATAGTTGAAATACTTGTGGGCCTTGAGTCGTTGCAACGCCCGGCCCACCTGGCTGGCCAGTTGCTGCGGGTGGACCTTCCGGCGCGGGACCGCCGCCAATCGTTGCAGTTCGCCTTCTGCCTTGGCCAGGCGGGCCTCACGCCGCTGCCGGTCCCGCGGCTGCCGCCAAGGTCCCCCGGCTATCACATAGCGTTTGCCTTCCTTGACCATTTCCAG
>JAJYDU010000037.1 GCA_021790475.1 Planctomycetota bacterium
CCGCTGCCGAAATAATCGAGGATGGCCGGTGGAGAATAGGCGTTGTTCTGCGCGCGGATTGCCGGTGCGCTTGCAGTGAAGACAAGAGCGGCGGCAATCAGCATGGCGCGAAGCGCCCGGGCGGATGTCCCGGGCCGAGGCGGGAAAAGTGAATTATATACTCTTGTTTCCATGATCGGATTTACCTTTTCGTTGCCGGCGCAGCGCCCGTGGGTGGAAATTTCCAGGCATATTTCGCCGCCCCTGGCCGGCGAAAGAGAGCGGGGAAACACAAGATCAGGCCCACCCCCAACAGCAACAGCGTGGCCGGTTCGGGCGTAGGCGTAGAGGTTGCAGCCGCCGAGGTTAGAGTCTTGCCGAAGTTGTTTCGCAACAACAGAAAATCAGTCCCGTTCACCGCTCCAGAATAGGTGAAATCACCCTGATTCCATTGCGCCCCGGATGTCATGCCAAAATTGTTACGAAGGATCAGGAAGTCAGACCCGTTCACCGTGCCATCCAGATTGGCGTCGCCCGGCAGAGTGACCATGATCTTTTCCACGCCGGCGCCATTGTCGGAATAACCGACGGTCAGCCCGGCGGCCTGGGCCGTCGTGCTGATGATGACTCCGCTCGTGGCCGAGGTCCCGTTCCACGCGCCACTGGCATAGCCGGCCAGCAATTCGCTGCGAACAGTGGCATTGGGACTCGGATTGGCGCCGTAGTTGATGGTTATGCCATTGCCGGCGGCCTGGTTGAGCAGGTTCACGCTGGCGCCGGCGGAGATGGTGAATGCGGAAGTATTGGCGATTGTGCCTCCGGCGGCAAGGGTCAAGACGGCGTTGTTGACAACCGTGGCGCCGGTAAAGGTATTGGCCGCGGCCAGTATTGCCGCGCCGCCGCCGGAAACAGTCAAACCGCCGGATCCACTGATAGCGCCGGTGAAGGTGGCGCCGAGAGAATTGGTATTTAGAGTTCCACCGCCGGTCTGAAGCGTTATGTTGTTGGCGATGGTCAGGGCGCCGCCGCTGTTGTTTTCCAGCGTGCCGGCGTCCAACGTGATACCCACGCCGGCGGCTGGTAGATTCGCCTCGGTCGCAAACGCCAACGTACCGGCAATCGCACCGTCTCCCACCTGCAACGTGCCGCTGCTGAATGTACTGTTATTGATTCCCATCAGCCAGAACCCGAACGTGCCATCCTGAAGAACCAGCGTATTGTTCGAGCCGCTGGTGATTGAACCAGATAGAGTGATGACATTGGCGGGAGCGCCTCCGTCGATGGTATTGGTGGTGTTGGTTCCGGTAATCGAAATGGCGCCCAACAGGGTTGAATTGCCGCCTCCGGTGAATTGCAACAACCCGCCGGTGGTATTGTTACTGAAGGCTACCGGATTTCCGATCAGGCCCAGGCTGCTGTTGAGCGTGGCGTTATTGGCGATCGTCAGCGCGGCCGGCGCCGAAATCTGCATGTTGTTGAAGTAGGCGTCCTGCGAGGACAGACCGAGATTGTTGTTGAAAAGAAATAACTCATTCGGCGGATTGGTCAGCGAGAGATTGGCAAAGGTTTCCGGCGCGATGGCGGTGTTCAGAGGCGTAACGGTCAAATTGCCCGTGGTCAGCGAGGTAAGCGTAAGAGATACATTCAGGCCGTTGCCGTTGTTTTGATCCGCGCTGCCGTCATGAACCGATTTGATTTGCGTATTCCGGGAGTTGGCAAAACCCCGCGTGTAGCTGTTATAGCCGCCATAGCTCACGGCGTAATAATTGCCGCTTCCGGTGGCGGCGAACTCCAACACCGGGGTGGCGTAGCCGGTGGCGGGATTATAACTCTGCAACTCCAAGCCTTCCGCGCCGGGATTGCTGATGAGGCCGGTGGTTATGTCTATGCTCAACGTGTTGCCGCCGGGAAGCGGGCGATAAGCGAAGGGCGCGGCGGGATCGGAACCGGTTCCATTATAAGCCCAAAGCTGCCAGGATACGCCATTGGTGTCGATGTTGGGACTGGCGGTAGTTCCGAAGATATTTGCGGAGGAGTAGGTAGCGGACCCCCACGTTGCCGCCTGATTCACGCCGGAACCGGAAGGCCCCTGAAGCCAGGGGCCGAAACCATAACCGCCGTTGCTGCCATTGGTCCATCCGCTGTTATAGGTGAGAGAGGCTGCGTTATCAAAACCCACAACGCCACCCCGAGCGTTGTGGGGCATTAAAAGTCCGCATAGCCCGGCCACCGCCGCACCCATAACCAGGCGGACGGCTTGGCGATTGCTGAAACCTCCTGGTTTGTGAGCCATATATGGCGCCTTCAAACGCAAGAGGCGGGCGCTCCGCTCCGGCGACAACGCCACAGCGGTCTTCCCGTCCCCTTGCCATTGTTATCCGCCGCCAAGGCATTACGCCCCGGCGGCTTGAGCCGCTATTCGCTAAGCGACACTCGTTAGTTACACAATCCGCTCTGGTCCACGGTGCGGGCATTCTTAGCCCGTCCGCAGGCGTTCTCCTGGAGCAGCGCGACCCGGCCGTTGCGATCGGCATCAGCAAACGTACGACCGCTGAGGACATCGACCCTGCATTCGCCAACGGCCGCGTCGAATCTAACGGCAAAGTTGCATATCCGCCGCTACCAGCGACGCGGCAAAGCGTGGCCGGCGAGGGAGGTTACCAGCCACGCCGCCCTACCGCTCAATCGCTCCATGCCCCAGCGCGCCGCCCCGCGGGTAAACCGTCGCGTTATCTCCCGGCAGGCCTCGCACAGCGGCGCCTGGGCACATTGGCCCATTAAGCTTTTCTGCGCCGGCGAATCAGCAGCGACACTCCGCCAACGGCCAACAAGCCCAGCGTGGCCGGTTCGGGAACTATCGCCAAGCTGTTGAAATACTGGTTGCCGGTTGCGTTATGGTCGAACAGATCGACACCATTAAGCGCGCCACTGATGGAGCCGGTGTAGGTCACCGGCGACGTCAGGTTAGTATTTCCCGATGCCGGTGAAACAACCAGCGTGTAAGTGCTCGCCGTGTTGAGTGTGAAAGCGAGATTAACGCCACTGCTGACATCGCTGAAGGTAATGGCCGTTTCGGTGTTGCCGTTTTGGCCCGGCTGAAACGTGCCGGAGGCGTCAGAGATGGTGACATCATCAGCGCCGCCGCCGGCGTATTCGAACGTGAATACGGGAGTCAGCGACATAGATGACCCGGAGCCGGAAACGCTTCCCAAGCTTAAGCCACCAGCTTGTCCGGCGCTGCCGATGCCGTCAGTCTGGAAGGCGGCGTCAAAAGTCTGACCTGACCGCAACGTTCCCAACCCCGTAGCGCTGCCATTGTTAAACGCCCGCAGGGCGTCCAAAGCCGGCGTGTAGCTAGATGTTGATGTGTTGGCGTAGACTCCCCAGCTCGCACCGGTTGTCGGCGCACCACTGCTGAAGGCGCCCCCCGCTGTTGTGGTGGATGTGGCGATGTTCTTGCCGCTTGTGTCCAGATACGTGCCTGAATAGGGCGGACCTTGGCTGTTAGTAGCCGCAACAAGCCATGCGCCAAAGCCATAGCCTTCGCTAGTCGGACTATAGGTTGTCAACGCCGCGGTTCCGCCGCCGTTAGCGGTCCCGGGCCAGGAGGTTGAGGTGTAGTTGGACGCGACGTCCGATGCGACCATTGCGGCTTGAGCGATTGGTCCCGCCAGGCTCCAAGCCAAGGCGCCTGCCGCAACCGCTGCCAGAAACGGCATGGATCTGCAGGGTGTTCGGTTTGAGGCTCTCATGTTTTTCTCCTTGTAAAAGGCCTCGGAAAAATACTTTCGGATTTTAGTTTAACCGGTTTACCACATTTGTCAAGTGGCCTTCAAAAATTATTTTTTCATCCGCCACCTCCGCGCTCCAGTAAAGCGCCGTGTAGCCATCAGTACTTTTAAGTAGTTAGAGTCTCGCCCGCTCCACTCGAATTTCTTCGATCAGGAACGAAGTGCTATTCTATCTCACCTATTGAGTATAGTCGAAAATCTTTCCATGTCAAGAACAATTTCGATTTTTTTTGCATTTGGCCGTCCGATAAATAGTAGAAAATGGCGAGTTTGTTATAATTTTCACAAATTGGCGGTTCTTGAATCTTTCACGCTGTTTGGAAAATTATTTTGAAGAATATTCAGACTATATTAGTAGGAAATAGGATAGGATATCGTCCGTATAGCGTGGTATATTTTCTCATTTAACGAATATATTATTCCTTATAACGAATATAAATCGGGATGTGGCGACATTTTCAAAAAAAGTACAAGCTTGGCCTTGACATTGTTAACCAAACAGTTAAACTGATTTAACAGAAGAGGAAAAGATACGAGGAAAAAAGGAGAGCCGTCATGGATTACAACAAGTCCGTCCAGGAAACCAAGGCATCGGTCAGGCTCGCCGATCAGGGCGACGAACGCCCGCCGGGCGAGATGGTGGTCAAATTTACGGATACCCCCGTGGACAAGCCCTCGGGTAAAGTCAACATTCGTGAGGTGGCCCGCCAGGCCGGCGTTTCCACGGCCACTGTTTCCATGGTGCTCAACGAGAACCCCCGCATCAGCCGGGCCACGCAATTAAAGGTTCAGCGAATGATTGAGCGCATGGGATACCAGCCCAACCGTCTGGCCCAGAGTCTATCGAGCCGGTATACGCAGGTAATCGCCGTGCTGCTGCCGCCGCTGCGGCACGCCCTGGCCGACGCCTATTTCGGAGAAATTATCAGCGGCATCGCGGACCGGGCGGGGAAACTCGGCCAGAAGATGATCATCGAGCAGGCCAAACCGCAATTCATTAAAGAATCAAAACATATTGAACTATATGAACGACGTTATGTGGACGGGGTGCTGGCCCTGGGATTCAACGAAAAGCACGCGTTTCTCCGCGATTTCGCCGGCCGCCAATACCCCATGATCCTGGTCGACAACCGCTTCGGCGGGAATATCCTCGATTGCCTGCACTGCGACTACCGGGGCGGCGCCGAACAGGCGATGAACTTCCTTCTGCAACTGGGGCACCGCGTCATCGGCATGATTTACGCCGCCCCGGAAAGCCCGACGGCGCGGGACGTGACGGAAGTTTATGCCCGGCGGCTGCGCGAAGCGGGAATCGCCCCCTTACAATCGTGGATGAGCGACGGTTGCTTTACGGATGAGGGCGGCGCCGCCGCGGCCGGCGAGCTGATCTCCCGCCATCCCGAGATGACGGCGCTGCTCTGCGGCAACGACAAGATGGCGCTGGGAGCGATTCGTTACCTCGTCGAACATGGACACCGCGTGCCGCAGGACGTATCCGTAATCGGCTTCGACGATTTGCAGCACCTGGCGTACGCCAATCCCAGCCTGACCACGGTCCATCTGCCGCTTTATGAGCTGGGAGTGCTGGCCTGCGGACGGCTGGTGGAGCTGATCCACGGTAAAACGGACCGCGTATACGAAGTTTTGCCGACGCACCTGGTGTTGCGCGAATCAACGGGCATAGTGCCCCACCGGGATTGAAAATCGCAACCCGCAAGCGACCGGCGGAGACTCGGCCGGCATCCCGACCCCTGGAGGGGGCGGGAGGAGATGGGAATTTGTGCATTTTGGCCGCGTGGCGAAGAGGCGCAGGGCCACCGGGGTGGACGGCCGGGGAAGCGCCTTACTGGCAAAGACGGAGTATTCCATGATTCAATACGTTATTTATAATATATATTATTATATAATATCCGCGGCCGGTTTCCGCCGCCGCGGGCTCATACGCGGCATACCGGCGATCCTGGCCGGATTGGCGATCGGCGCGAACGTCTGGCAAGCGCCGCGGGGCGCGGCCGCGGGCCGGAATTATGGAGCAAAGTCCGCCGATCGGCCGGTCGCCTTTCTGCGAGCGCCCGCGTTCCGCGCGGCGCACGTTTTTATCTACCGCCCGCCCCCCCATCAGCCGGCGCCCAGCAGCGTGAATATCGCGGGCGATTTCAACGGCTGGTCCACCACCGCCAATCCTCTGCGCCGAACCGCACCCGACTTGTGGCAAACAAGTGTGCGGCTGACGCCGGGAATCCATTATTACAAGCTGGTCATCAACGGCAACCAATGGATGGCGGATCCGCTGGCCAATCCCGCCCTGGCCGTGTCCAACGGCATGGGGTCGTACAATTCCGGCGTGCGGATCGCCTCGCCCTGGCAAAAACTGCCGCCGCCGCGACCCAACCGCGTACCCACTTCGGCCATCGCCTTTAACCCGGTAAACTTCCGGCAATGCGATGTGGTTTCACGGCATGATCTGCGGCTGGCGCTTACGGTCCGTCAAGGCGGTCTTTCCGCGGCTGGCGTGGCTGTTACGCGGCCCGGCGGAAAATGGCGCCGCTTTCCTCTGGAGATACAAGGGACGCGGCTGGGCGCCACCACCTGGGGCACAATGGTGCAGGTGAGCGGCCGGCGGTCTCATTATTATTTTCGCCTGCGGCAGGGTACGCAAACGCTGTACCTGGCCGGCGGCGCCTTTTACATTCATCGGCGCGCCGCCGCCGCCAACGCCTACACTCGCGTGTTGCGCTCGCCGGTGGTTACGCCGGCCTGGGCCAGGCGCGCCATCTGGTATGAAATATTCGTTGAGCGGTTCCGTAATGGCGACAAGGCCAACGATCCCCCCCATCATGTGCCCTGGCGCTGGTCCTGGTTCAGACCATATCGGCCGGCGGGAGAAAAAGGTAATTTCTACAGTTACGTCTACAACCGGTTTTACGGCGGGGACATCCAAGGCATTCGGCGGGAATTGCCTTATTTGCGCAAGCTCGGCGTCAATGCGCTCTACCTGACGCCGGTATTCGAAGCTCCCAGCATCCATAAATATGATCCGACGGATTACCGGCATATTGACGATGGTTTCGGAGTGAAAGGATCGCTCCGACTGTTGCACGGCGAGAAAGTCCGCGATCCGCAAACCTGGCAATGGTCGCTGTCCGACAAAGTGTTCCTGCATTTTCTTTCCGCCGCGCATGCGCAGGGATTCAAAGTCATCATCGACGTACCCTTCGGCCACTGTGGCAGATATTTCGGGCCGTTCCTGAACGTGCTCAAATACGGCCGCCGTTCGCCTTATGCCGGCTGGTTCCAGATCATCCACTGGGGACCGCCGGTTCAATACCGGGCCTGGGATGGCATCAATGGCGCCATGCCGCTGTTCAAGCCGTATCCTGGAACGGGTCTGGCGCCGGGCGTTTGCCGTTACTTCGGCGCCGTCACCCGGCGGTGGATGGCGCCCAACGGCAATCCGGCGAATGGCGTGGACGGCTGGCGGCTGGACAGTCCGCAAACCGATGTACCGCACACGTTCTGGATCGCCTGGCGAAAACTGGTCAAAAACATCAATCCCCAGGCGTTGATCATCGGAGAAATCTGGACTCCCGCCCAGGTCTGGCTCAATAAAGGCAACCAGTTCGACGGCGTGATGAATTATCCCTTCGCCAACATCTGCACGCTGTTCTTTGCGGACCATCGCGGGGGCAATGATCCGGGAATCGGGCCGCGGCGGTTGGGAGAGCAATTGCAGACGCTTTTGAACTGGTATCATTATCAAACCGACCTGGTGCAGCAAAACCTGATCGACAGCCAGGATACCGACCGCTTCGTATCGCGCTTCATGAATCCGGACCTGCCGTTTAACGGCGCCGACCGGCTGCAGGACTCCAATCCTCATTACAATGTCGCACAACCCACGCCGGAAGATTATCTTCGCTTGCGGCAAGTGGCGGCGTTTCAAATGACGTTCGCGGGCGCGCCGATGATCTGGTACGGCGATGAAGTGGGGATGTGGGGCGCCAGCGATCCGTCGGATCGCCAACCCATGGTCTGGAAAGATATGATGCCTTATGATGATCCGCGGGTGCGCGTACACGAAGGATTGCTGCGCTTTTACCGCCGGGCCATCGCGGCGCGGCGCCAGCTGCTTCCACTGGAGCTAGGCTCTTATGGCGAGCTTAAAATCGAGAGCCGGCGCGACGTCTTTATTTTCCACCGCGACCTGGATCATCAGCATGTGTATGTGGCGCTGAATCGTTCCGGCCTGGCGCAATGGGTAAGAATACCCGTTTTCGCCTCGGATATCGGGCATCATCTTCTTAATTACCTGAGCCGCCGGCAGATGAAACTGGTCTATCCACCCGCGGGCGATATCGCCGGCCGGCCGATCCTGGCGCGGAACGCCGGGATTCGCGGTTATCGAGCCGGGCGGCGCGGGCTGCGAATCCGCCTGCGGCCGTGGGGCAGCGCCATTCTGGCGCGGTATGCGCCGGGGCGTTTTGCATCGGCTGACAGGCCGCATGATACCCGGTAAAGACTGGAGCTTGCTATGAGTGGTGATATATCGCCGCTTGAACAAGAAAACATTACTCGTCGTAATTTTCTCAGGACGCTTGGCGCACTGGCCGGCGGAATTGCGGTCCAGAGTCAAGCCGGCGCAGGAGTATCCGAGGATCAGACCGGAACCATCCGCCATCATCTGCCGCTTCCCCTTTCGCCTTTTACGGTGGAACTATTGGATGAAAATCGCGGGAAATGGCAATTTCTTGATTGGGCGGGCCAACATCTTTATCTCAAAGGCCCGGTTCAAGCCTTTGCCTTCACCGAGCGCTCCGAAGCGTCCGTTCGATTGGCGTATCTCTGCTGCAATCCGGAATTTCCGCGCGATCCCGCCCACGCCGTTTTCCGGATGGCGTCTCCCATCGAAGGGAAAGAACCGGGAAGGCACTTTCGCATCCATGAGCCTTACTTTTCCTGCACGTTGTCGGTGCGAATGGTTGGAAACGGCGTATGGGATTGCACTCTTGAGGATATCCTGCTTGGCCCGGCGATTACCGGAGACCGCTATGTGGAAGGCCTCTATCTGTTGGCGGACAACATGGCCTTTCTGATCTGGCTGGCGCCCCCCGGCGCCGGATCCGGACCCCAAGTGCGTCTCCTGACCCGGCGGGTAGGCAATGTATTCGGGGAGAATGAACCGACGCGGGTATCGATCATCGGATTGCGGCCGGGTCCGGAACGCGA
This sequence comes from Planctomycetota bacterium, assembly GCA_021790475.1. GTDB lineage: Bacteria > Planctomycetota > Phycisphaerae > WQYP01 > WQYP01 > JAKBMM01. The sequence continues at coordinate 8,997 of JAJYDU010000037.1, forward strand.
GTTGCATGTAACGCTGCGCGCGGTCGCCTACGATACCGGCAAGCCAATCTGGCGGAGCAGGATACATTTAGCCGGCGGGACGGGCCGGCCGGCTTCGCACGAGATTACTCTCCCATTGAAGCATTTCGGAATATTTGAATTAAATGCCGAAAGCGCGGGCCGATCCCTCGCCCGCCTGCGTATCTGTCGCCTGCCGGCTCCGCAACCGATTCATCCCGATATATCTACTATTGGAATCAATATCTTTCAGCAGCAGATCTGGTGGTACGCGTTTCAGGTTCCGTTGCTGGCGGCGGCCGGCGTTCATTGGATTCGGCCCTGGCTGGCCTGGGAAAACGTCTGGCGAATCCAGGAACCCCAACCCGGCAAGTGGGATTTTCGCGCATTGGACGCAGCGGTGCGGCGTATGGATCTCTACCAGATGCGCTACCAGGATATATTATATGCGGCGCCGCGGTGGGTTGCGGATGACGGCGTACCTCCCATAAACCCGTCAGGTTTCAAGGAGTGGGCGGAATATGTTGAAAAGCTGGTCGCGCGCTATCGCGGCCGTATCCGGTACTACGAAGTATGGAATGAGCCCGACGCGCCCAAACAAGATGGTGTTCCACCGAAGCATATTCCGGCGCCGCGGAAGGAGCGCCGAACCAATGATCATTTTCCGGCGCAGACCCGCGTGAATGCCAGGCACTACCTGGCGATGCTCAAGACGGCCTGGCGGGCGGCCAAGCGCGCGGATCCGGATTGCCTCATCCTCGGACTTTCGCTGCGGGACGGCGGAAACCTCACGTGGCTGAAAGAAGCTTGTCAGGGCGGCGCCAGTGTCTATATGAACGGGGCGAGCATCCACATCTATGTGCCGCCATCGGACTTTCTGTACGAAGCCCAAATGCGCCAACGTATACTTGCGCAACATAATATCCAGCGAATCTGGATCAACGAAATGGGGACGACCGCATACGATTTTAACCCGGCGTATTCGGCTGAATATGATTGTTCCGAGCAGAAACAGGCGGCAACCCTGGTGGCGGACTTCGCGCAGGCGCGGGTTCTCGATCCAAAAATGAAAACATTTTGGTTCTGCACCTATGACCCGCGCGATGCCGCCCATCAATCGGGCTGGACAGCGGATGCCGGCATTGGGGTGCTGTACCTGGGTTTTTTACCGAAACTGGCCTATGCGGCGCTGGCGGGTTTTGCGAAAATGGTCGATGGCCGACGATGCCTGGGGTATGCGAATAATACGAGGGAAGGCTGGCGGCAGGTTTCATTTGTGGGGCCGGTGGCCGCGGCCTGGTGCGGGAATGTCCGTCAAGATCAAAAAAACCGTGTGCCCGCCACCCGCCTGGGCTGCCTGCCGCAGGAGCGGATCAGCGTCCGGGATATGTATACGAATCTGATTAGCCGTGGCAATGCCGCGGGCGTTGCACTCGATTTTTCGCACGGCCCGCTGTATATCGAAGGCAGCCGGCAGATGGCCGGATTGGCCTCCGCCGAGATGGCGTTTCGCGTGGAGCCGGAGGAATTGACGATGGGCGTCAGCCGAACCGCAATGATTGCCTTGACGGCGCCGCCGGAAACGAAGATCAGCGCGACTCCCTACCCGAATTCAGAGATATCCGCGCGCGTGCTATTGAACCGGGGGACCGGAAAGAAACAGATTATGGTTACGGTCGAAGCCGGGGAGAAACCATATCGTGTTTTTGGGGTTCTTGCGGTTCAAACAACCTTTGATCCACCAAGTATGGGACTGCTAAAACCAGCGCCGATCGTTCGATTCGTTCCGATTACCGCCGGCGGCGGTCCGAATCTTATACGGGACGGAGGCTTTTATCAGCACGGCCTTTCCACGTGGACACCACAGGGAAACAGCGCCTTTGCCCTGGATACAAAAATCGGACACGCGCGGCCGGGATGTTTGCGTCTTCACGCTCCGTTTCATCTGCGGCTGGTACAATGGAACATCTATCCGGAACGTGGAAAGCCGCTGCATTTGAAATTCTGGGTAAAGACCGAAAATCTTGCCGGTTGTCTTATTACCGCAAACCTGGCCTGGTTTGGCGCACCGAATGGGAAGTGGATTGAAACGTGGCGTCTGGCAACGAATGGAAACGCAAAAACCCCTGGCCGGCAAACTATCGGAGGGGTTGGCCGAATCCCCAACAACACCGACTGGATGTCGGTTGCGGTCGCCGTGCCCCCCATGCCACCGAAAGCGGACAAAGCCGCTTTTTTTATTGATGCCAGGGATGGGGGAACCGGAATCATCTATTTTGACGATCTGGATTTATGGCAGCCTGTCGACAGGTGAGTTTTATGGATAAAGAGACATTGCATGGCGAAAATTGTATTTGTCGGGGCGGGTAGTTCCAAATTCGTGCGCGAAGTGGTCGTCGATCTGGTGAGTTTTCCGGAGTTGCGCCGCAGCCACATCTGCTTGATGGACATCGACCAGGAACGCCTGGAGCGGTCCGAAAAAATCGTCCGGAAAATCATCGGCGATTTAAAAATTGACGCCCGTCTCGAAGCCACCACCGACCAGCGACGGGCACTGGACGGCGCCAATTACGTGCTCATTACGATTATGGTTGGCGGCTTCAAACACTATAAGTCGGACGTGGCCATCCCCGAAAAGTACGGCGTTACCCAGGCCGTCAGCGATACCTCCGGTCCCGGCGGCGTGTTCCGTATTGTGCGCACCAGCCCGGTCCTGGAGAAAATTGTCCGGGACCTCCGGGAACTTTCACCCCAGGCCTGGATTCTAAATTACGCCAATCCCATGTCCATGAACTGCTGGACGCTGGATTTGTGCGGTCATCCACGCACCGTGGGGCTTTGCCACAGCATTCAGGGTATGTATCCACAGATTGCCCAATGGCTCAACGTTCCGGCCGCGGAGATCAAGTACGCCGCGGCCGGGATCAACCATGTGAATTTCTACCTGAAACTCGAACATGGCAAGGAGAATCTCTACCCGCGGCTTGCCGCCGCGGCCGAACGCATTATCAGAGAATATCCGGCGGAACGCGTACGTTTTGAGTTGCTGGAATACCTGGGTTATTACCCGGCGGAAGGTCCGTACCATCAATCGGAATACTACTCCTGGTTCCGCAAGAATCAGGCCGCGGCGGACCATTACGCGGTGGAAACCTACTGGGGCTACAAGGTGGACTGGGAATATTACCGGCACAAAACGGCCCAGATCGAACGACAGATCGCCGGCGCCGAGCCGATCCAATATGACCGCAGCCTGGAATACGGCGCCCGCATCATCCATGCCATGGAATCCGACGAGGCGGAAATCTTTTACGGCAACGTGCGCAACCGCGGCCTGATCGAAAACCTGCCGGCCGAAGCGATTGTGGAGGTTCCGTGTGTGGCGGATCGCAACGGTATTTTCCCCTGCCGTATGGGCCGGATTCCAACGCAATTGGCGGCGGTGATGTCGCCGCACATTCATCTGCATGAATTGGCGGTACAGGGAGTTTTACGAAAAGATCGACGGATGATCCTCCAGGCGATTCAGACTGATCCGCTGACCGGGACCGTGCTCGCCCTACCGAAGATTCGTGAAATGGTCAACGAGTTGTTTGAAGAAAACGCCCTCTACACGCGCGATTGGCGATGAAGATCGTCCCTGTTAGAAAGGAAAACGAGGACTATGTTAGCCGCCGTACTTCACGATTTCAATGATCTGCGTTTGGAGGATGTCCCCAAACCGCAGGCGAAAAACGCCGGCGACACGGTGGTACGCGTCAAGTCGTGCGGTATTTGCGCCACCGATTACAAGGCGATCAAAGGCATCCGCCGCAACGTGAACTTTCCGTTCATTCCCGGCCACGAGACGGCGGGCATTGTGGACCAGGTCGGCCCCGGCGTTACGCATTTCAGGATCGGCGATGAAGTGATCTGCCAGCCTTCGGGTTATTGCGGCTTTTGCCAACATTGCCGCGTGGGCCATACCCACTACTGCGAACACGCCTTCAGCACCGGCGGCGATGGTCCGGCCGACATCCGGCCCGGCGCTTTTGCTGAATTCATGCTCACGAAGGAACAGTGTCTCTTCCGCAAGCCCGGCAATCTCTCGTTTGACGTCGCCGCCTTAACTGAGCCGCTTTCCGGCGCGTGGAAGGGCGTGATCCAATACAGCGAAATGAAAGTGGGCGATGATGTGGTCGTGATCGGCGTGGGGGGCATCGGCCTGTTGTGTCTGATGGTGGCCCGCGCCGCCGGCGCCGGGCGGCTGCTCGCCATCGATCCTAGCGCGCACGCCCGCGGGCAAGCCCTGCACCTGGGCGCCACACACGCCGTAGACGCCCGGGACCCCGACGTCCGCAAACGCGTCTATGAGATTATTCCAAACGGGCCGGACGTGGTTGTCGAAGCGGCCGGACCGATCAGCGCCGTGCGGCTTATGGTCAACCTGTTGCGCCGCGGCACGCGCTGGAACGTCTTCGGCATCACCACCCATGAAACTTTCGATCTTGACGGCGGCCTGACCCATTTTCTGGAAGCGCGCATGGATGCAAGCTTCGGCACAACGCCCCTGGCCATGCAAAAGTCCATCCGGTTGATGGAATGCGGCCTGGTCAACATTGAGAAGATTATCACGCACCGTTTTGGACTATCGGAAATTCACAGGGCGCTGGAAGTTATGTCCGGACAGAGTCGTAACAAGGTGATGATCCACCCATGAACAACCAGATTCCCCCCCTGGCTTCGCCGGAAGAATTTAACGGCAAAGTGGCGGTCGTGACCGGCGGCACGAACGGCCTGGGACGCCATTTGGCGCGTACGTTGGCGGCGCTGCAAGCCGAGGTATATTTCTGCGGAACCGACCGCCAGGCCGGCGAAACCCTGGCGTGCCGGCTGGGACCGCACGCGCACTTCCGGCGCTGCGATCTGCAAGACCCCGGAAAAACCCGTGACTTCGTGCGCCAGGCCGGCACCCGGCGCGGGAGCATTGATTATCTGGTCAACAACGCCGCGGTCGATCCGCGTCTGGTCTTCAAAGAGACCACCATCCTGGACTTCGACCGCCTGATCGCCATCAACCTGCGGGCGTATTTTGTTGCGGCGCAGGCCGCGTTGCCGTATTTGGAAGCCGGCGCCGGCAAAGCAGTGGTTAACATCTCCAGCACCAACTACATGCTCGGTTTGACGCCTTTTACGCTGTACAACGCAACGAAATCGGGCATTATCGGCTTTACGCGCTCCCTGGCGCGGGAACTGGGACCGGCGGGGATTCGGGTCAACTGCGTTTCTCCCGGCTGGATCATGACCGAAAAACAGTTGCGCCAACATGTGACGGAGCGGGACAAGCGGGATCTGATCGAAGATCAGTGCCTGAAATTTCTGTTAACCGAGGAACATGTGACGCCCCTGACTCTTTTTCTGCTTTCGCGGGCCGCCGGCGGCGTCACCGGGCAGAATATTGTGGTAGACGGAGGCAAAGTCATGCAATAAGAGCCTGTTGGGACAGGCTCCAGGCCGGAGACGCGCCTTAGCGCATACAAATGTAATATAATATTAATTCATTGCTTGCGCCGGCTCGCCAGGAGCGGGAATATAAAGGTCGGCCCAAAGGAGAATCCATCATGCAGCCCCGTTTTTTCACGCTGTTTTCGCTGGCCCTGGCCGTCGTCGTGTCGGCCGGCGCCCGGGAGCCGGCGCCCGGCGCGGCGGCCCTGCGCATCAGCGTCAATCATCCTTCGGTTGGCGAAGGACGAACGGTCATCGTCACGGCAAGATTATCGCCGGGACATGGCGCCAAGTGGATACAAGGTGTTACCTTATGGCCATATCTCAACGGCAAGCAGTGGGGGGCTCCCGCCAGAACGAACCAGGAGGGTGTGGCGAGACTGATGCTCCCGCTGCCGCAGCCGGGAATAGCCCGGATTCAAGTGACCCTGCCCCCGTTTTGTATCCCCCCCGCGGACTGGATATGGTCCTACAGACTCGCCCCTCATCAGAGAATTTATTTCCAGCGGCGATTCCATCTTGGCCAAGGGGGGGGCCAAGCCGCCCGGATGTTGCTGACAGGCTACGAGAAGTGCAAGGCCTGGCTTAACGGGCATCGGATCGGTTCCGGCAGTTTGTGGCGTGTGAAACATTTTCATCAACTGCGGAGATTTCTCAAATCCGGCGATAATGTACTGTCCATACTGGGATACAGCAATCACCCCGGTTTTGCGCCGGGCTTGCTGGCGCGGCTCACGATTCATAACGCCGACGGCACGGAAAAAGTGATTCGCACCAATAAATCCTGGCGTTGTTTCGCGGCCAAACCCGCCGGTTGGCCAGTACCCCACAGGCCCTATGGCGCGCGCGAGCAGCGTGTGCAAGTGATCGCCAGGGTAGGCTGGGGTTTATGGGGCGATGGAATTCAGGGGTGGCCGGGGGTCAATAGATGGCTGATACTTCCGGTCGGCAAGCCGCCGCCGACCCATGTGTTGACATCCAATACCGCGGCGGTACACGTACGTGCCCGGAAGTTCCCGGCGCCGCCCCGCCATCGGCATCTGGTGGGCATGTCTTATGAAACAGACTTAACCCCGCTCGGCGTGACATGGTATAAGGCCGAGGCCATATCACTGATCGGAAGGTATGGCTCTATGAATCCCCAGGTTATTCGCCAGCATGCCCTTTGGCTGGATAAAATGGGAATCAATTACATTGTAATCGACTGGGTGGATAATCTTTTTTTTCCCGGCGGAACCCAGTGGCGCCGGCGGCCCCTGCGAACAAGACAAGAGATCAACGCGACTACCTTGCTGCTTAAAACCTACGCCCAAATGAGGCGGCAAGGCATCAGCACCCCCCAAGTGACATTGGATTTGGGACTCAACAACGGTCCGCCGGTGACTACGACGACCCAGATTAACAAGGAAATGGATTGGGTTTATCGAAAATATATTCAAAACCCGCGTTTTGCCGGCTTGTGGCTCCACTATCGGCATAAGCCCTTGATTTTGATATATGGCGGGGGTCCGAGTTTTTCCGGCGAGCCACCGATTAATCGCCGATATTTTACCGTGCGCTGGCAAATTGCGCAGCTGGAATACGAGCACTCCCTTGTTCGCGCTGGTTACTGGTCATGGATGGACGGTGTGATTCACCCAATTGCGACCTACCACGACGGCCAATGCGAGGCGCTGACCATCACGCCGGCGTTTTTCTCCGCCGGCGGCTGGCTCGCCCCCACGGCGCGGGCCAGAGACAATGGATACACCTACCTGAGGGAATTCAATACCGCCCTGCGCTACCGCCCGCATTTCCTGACGATATGCCAGTGGAACGAGTTCGACGGTCCGGGGATCGGCGAGGGTTGGGGCCCCCGACATGATAATTACACCGATTGCTATAACATTCCCCTGAGCAACGATATCGAACCGACCTCGCTTACGACGCGCGATTATCACGGCACGGGCGGGTGGGGTTTTTACTATTTGAATCTGACACGCGCCTTTATTCATCTATATCACCAGAAACATCCCCGCACAACGCTCCTGGCGATTGGCGCGCCACACCGCGGCCAGCGGGTAAAACCGCGGCGCATAACCGTGCGGTGGGCTTGCGTCGGCAAAGCTCCCACGGGCTTCACGTTGCGACTGGACGCCAAAATCATCGCCCGCCATATTCCCCCCTCCCGGCGGGCTTATACGGTTGATCTGCGGGGCGTAGCGCCCGGCCGGCACACCCTGACACTGCAGGCTCCCGGCTGCCGGAGTCGCTTTCGGCTTTCCTACACGCACGAAGCGCGTCGCCGGCCCCATCTCATTGCGGCGCGGGCGCGAATTGATTTTATGGTGCGGTAACGACGCGGCGGACCATACTCCAATACAACAAAATGGAAGTATCCATGCCTCGAACCATGTTCTCAAAAGCCGCCATCCTGGGACGCCTGACTCGCCGGACGCTGCTGGCGCTGGTTCTGGCAATTGTAGTCTGGTCGTTCGGGAGCGTCCTGGTCCGCTGGGCCGGAACATACCAGCGCCGGCAGGGGAAAATAGTTCTGACCATTTTGCACTGGGGTTCTCCGGCCGAGGTACGCATCGAGAAAATCCTGATTGGCGCCTTTGAAAAAAGGCATCCTTCCGTGCGCGTGGTGGATATCAACGTTAATGGGGATTACACCTCCAAACTCAAAACCATGTTTTCCGCCGGAGAGCCGCCGGATTTGTTTTATCTGAGTTACGACGACTTCCGGCGGATGGTCGGCGATCATCTGCTGCTGGATATCCAACCCTACATTCGCGCCCAGCGCCGGGCCGGCCGCTTCCAATGGTTGCGCGATTTTTATCCGGTTCCGCTCAATGCCTATCGCTGCAATGGGCGCGTCGTGGGCCGGGGAGATCTTTACGGCCTGCCGAAAGATTTTTCAACCATGGTCATGTATGTCAATCTGAACTTGTTTCACGAGGCGCATATTTCCGTACCCTACCGCGGCTGGACCTGGCGGCAATATCAGCGGGACATGAAAAAAATTTCCGCTCTTAAACCGACGCCGACGGGGCGCATCTACGGCGGCGTGTTGAACACCTGGCCGGCCACACTGCAGAACATCCTCTGGACTTATGGGGGACATTTTTTTCAAAACGGAAACTACCGGAGAGTGGCCCTGGATTCACCGGCGGCGCAGCGGGCCTTACAAATGATTTACCGCACACGCTTCATCGACAAAAGCGTGTTCAACGCAACCGGCATCGCCAAGCACGGCAGCGAGGAATTTTTCACCGGACACATCGGCTGCATCGGCCCCCAGGGGCGCTGGACAACACCCCCCTACCGGGCGATTCACAGCTTCCAATGGGATGTGGTTCCGCTGCCGCATGAGAAACGAACTGTTTCCAGTATTGCGACCGTGGCCTGGTGCATCGCCGCGCATACGCCACATCCACGCCACGCCTTCGCCTTGCTTAAATTTCTCTGCGGACCCGGGGGGCAGGCGATGGCGGCGCGCCTGGGACTGGCGATTCCGACGCTGCGCTCGGTCGCCCATTCCCCGGCTTTCTTGACTCCCGGCCGCAGGCCCCGCCACACCCAACTGTTTCTGGATGCGATTAAAAACGCCCCGCTTCCGTACACGCCTCCGCACCACGGCGAATTCAACCTGATTATGGAAGAACAAATAAGCGACGCCCTGCAACTAGGCGAGAAATCGACGCAAAGCGCGGCACAAAAGGTCGCCCGGCAATGGAAGCGTTTTCTCGCTTCGCCGCTGGAAAAACCGACATTTCCCGCCATGCCCTGGCGCAAGATTAGTTGGATAGCCGCCGCAACGCTGATGGTGCTGGCAATCACAGGCTGGTTGCTCACGCGGCGGGAAAAAATCGGGGTGCTGGAACGACGCCAGGCCCGGGCCGGCTGGCTATTCATTTCCCCCTGGCTGATCGGTTTTCTGGCGCTGACGCTCGGGCCGATGGTGCTGTCCCTGCTGCTTTCCCTGACGCGTTGGACCGCCATAGAACCGTTGCGCCACGCCCGCTACGTCGGCCTGCTCAATTACCAGCATGCCTTGGTCCATGACAGCAACTTTACCCAATCGTTGTGGGTAACGTTTTACTATGTCATGCTGCTGGCGCCTCTGAGCCAGATTTTGGCCCTGGCCATCGCCCTGCTGATGGACGCCCGCCTGCCGGGAATCCGGCTGTTTCGGACCGCGTATTTTCTGCCCTCCGTGGTCAGCGGTGTGGCCCTGGCGACGCTATGGCTGGCAATTTTCAATACCAAGTACGGGCTGTTGAATCACCTGCTGAAGCCCCTGGCCCATCTTCTGCACACCACGCCGCCGGACTGGTTCGGCCTGGACGCCGGTCGCTGGGCGGTACCGGGTTTTGTCATCATGGCGCTCTGGGGCGTCGGCGGCGGCATGATTATTTATCTGGCGGGACTCAAGGGAATTCCTCCGACCCTTTATGAATCCGCGCGGATCGACGGCGCCGGCGCCGGACGACGGCTTTGGCATATCACCCTGCCGATGCTTTCCCCGCTTATTTTTTACAACGTGGTCATGGCCATCATCGGTTCGTTCCAGGTATTTACGCAGGCGCAGGTGATGACCAACGGCGGTCCGCACAACGATACTCTTTTTTACGTTCTCTACCTGTATCAGCAGGCTTTTGAGACTTACCACATGGGTTACGCCTCCGCGCTGGCGTGGATACTTTTTGCCATTGTGCTGACGCTGACCCTGCTGATTTTCCGTGCGTCGCGCAACTGGGTGTATTACGAGGGACTTAAAACATGAGCAGCGGCGGAATCAGTTTGGGAGAGTCCCCCCGGCGCGCCGGCGGCGCGCCGGACCCGCCGCGCCGGATGAATCCAATACCGGCGCGGATACGCTTGTGGTTCGGCAGGTATTCCACCGGTCAGACGCTGGCGTTTTACGTCCTGCTGGCGCTGGGCGCGGTGGTGTTTCTGCTGCCCTTTGCCTTTATGCTCAGCGGCAGCCTCAAAAGCGAACAGGCGGAGCAGGCCGGTTCGCTGAGTCTGATCCCCCGTCATATCCACTGGGGCAACTATCCCGCGGCTCTGGCGCGGATTCACTTCGGCGTCACACTGGCCAATACACTTTTCGTCACCACCTGGGCCGTGCTGGGGCAGATCATCTCCAGCAGTCTGGTCGGCTTCGGTTTCGCCCGCTTTCGCTTCCGCGGGCGGAATCTGATCTTCATCCTCATGCTATCGACCATGATGCTGCCGGGGCAGGTCACCATGATTCCGGTGTTTCTGCTGTTTCGTTCGCTGGGCTGGGTGAACACCTATCTGCCGCTGATTATCCCGGCCTGGCTGGCGTCGCCGTTCTTCGTGTTCATGTTTCGCCAGTTTTTCGCGCAAATTCCGGAGGAACTGGTGGAGGCGGCCCGCCTGGACGGCGCCTCGAACTGGAACATTTACTGGCGGCTGATGCTGCCGCTGTCCGGCCCGGTGATCGCCATCACGGCGATATACAGTTTTCTCTGGACGTGGAACGATTATCTTAATCCACTTATCTATATTAATTCTCCCAACAAATACACGCTGGCCCTGGCTCTGGCGAACTTTAACGGTCAATACGGGGTGCGGCATCCGCAATACCTCATGGCCGCCAGTTGCATCACCATGCTGCCGTGCCTGATCCTGTTCTTCGCGGCGCAGAAGTACTTTGTGGAAAGCATTGCCATGACCGGTCTGAAAGGATAGAAACCTCCGCCGCCGCTGTAACCGTTCATGGGGTTGGAAAAACAGCGATGGTCCTGGCGAATAGATGCTTTCCATAACCCGCCAGGCCATAAGTCAAGCGAAGACTCTGGCAATTTAATTAAATTTGCTTCGCCGGCGGGATGCCGGCCGGAGAAACGCGCAGGCCGGTATTACCCCGGCGAGAGGACTCGCCGGGGTAAATCGCGCGCGGGTCAGGACCCGCGGCTGAAAACTTTCATTCGCGCTGCGCTCCGTACATACGCGGCGGCATTTACGGCGGCGCGGATACGAAGCGGGAAGATGGAACAGATGAACAGTTGCGCAGGTGACCGCAGATGGCGTTGTGTTCCATGCGACTGCAGTACTATTGCTCCAGTCTTACTGGTTCTCCTTCTCCCCTGCTCTAAATTCCACTGCTCTTATGTTTGCCCACGGGTAAACATGAGGGCATTGGCTCTACATTTTTTCCTGTGAACGGTTACCCGCCGCTTTACACACTCGCCGGGGCGCGGCACACTGGCAAGCATGAACAACATCGCCTCCATCCCCCCCGGCGGCCAACCGGTTCTTGGCGTTCAACTGGGAAAAATACCGCTGGCGAACCCCGTGATGACCGCCTCGGGAACCTGTGGATACGCCGACGAATATGCCGACTTCACCGATCTGAGCCAACTGGGCGCCTTTGTCACCAAGGCGATCAGCAAAACACCGCGCAAAGGAAACGAAAGTTATCGCGTAATCGAAACCCGCGCCGGGCTGCTCAACGCCATTGGTCTGGCCAACATTGGCTTGGAGCGGTTTTTGAAGGAAAAAATACCGCTTCTGGAAAAAATGGGCGT
>JAJYDU010000182.1 GCA_021790475.1 Planctomycetota bacterium
AATCGCCACTCCTCCCAATCGCCTGGTTGCATCGCGCCATCACGGTGTTTATACTCTGGTATGGGATCCCCGCCCGCCGTGTGTTTGCGATCCTCGCTCTCGCCTGATGCTATGCCCGCCGGGTTTCCGAATGGTTACCCGCGGAGCGTGCCATGATCGCATCCTTCCCCGACGCCATCACAAATCCCGGTACGCCGGGACCAGATTCAGCCGCGGCAGTCGCCACGGATGGTGCGAACGTGAAGTTCAGCGGCAGTGATCGGTTCATCCGCGAGTTGAGACGGCGGGTAGACGCCTATTTTGAGCGCACCGGGAAATCCCGCCGTGATTGCCCCCGAATGTATTTTAAAACGGCGACGATCCTCGCGTGGTTTATCTCCGCGTATGTGCTTTTACTCTTTGTCGCTACGAGTTGGTGGGTCGTGGCGCCATTGGCGGTGATACTGGGAGTGTCCGTGGCCGCGATCGGCTTCAACATTCAACATGATGGCGGACACCGGGCTTACTCCCAGCGGCAATGGCTGAACAAAGTCATGGCCCTGACGCTGGATCTGATGGGCGGCAGTTCGTACCTGTGGGATTGGAAACACAACTCCATTCACCATACCTATCCGAACATCAACGGCCAGGACGACGATATCAATCTGGGATTTCTCGGACGGCTCTCGCCACAGCAGCGGCGGTTTAAGTTCCACCGCTTGCAAGGCATTTATCTCTGGCTGTTGTACGGCTTTATGGCTATCAAGTGGCATCTCATCGACGACTTTTATCAAATTCTCAGGGGCCGCATCGGAAAGCACAAGATTCTCCGGCCGAAAGGAACGGATCTGGCTGTCTTCATCGCGGGCAAGGTCGTATTCTTTTTGCTGGCGTTTGGAATTCCGATGCTGTTGCATCCATGGTGGGCGGTGTTAGGGGTATATTTGACGGCGGCTTTTGTCAGCGGCGTTGTGTTGAGCGTGGTGTTCCAATTGGCTCATTGCGTGGGCGAAGCTGATTTTCCCGTGCCGGTCTTGGGCGCCGGAGGCGCTGGCCGGATGCCCACCGACTGGGCGGTGCACCAGGTGCGAACCACCGTTGATTTTGCCCGCGACAACCGTTGGCTCGGCTGGTTTCTTGGGGGGCTGAATTTTCAGATCGAGCATCACCTGTTTCACAAGATCTGCCATGTGCACTATCCGGCCTTGTCTAAACTGGTCGAACAGGCCTGCCACGAATTTGATCTGCGCTATGTCGAACATAAAACTCTTTTCGCTGCGATGCAGTCCCATTTCCGATGGCTCGTGAAAATGGGACGACCAACAGTTTGAGCGCGTTAGCGCCAGGTCGTGTCCCGTAAGTGAGTTTTAAAGTAATGTTGGATCATCACCAATTTGAGCATGGCCAAGAAATTGACGGCCGTTTTTTCGTACCGGGTGGCAATGCGCCGGGCGTGCTTGAGCCAACCGATGCAACGTTCAATCACATTGCGCCGGCGATAAGTTGGCGCGTCGAACCGTGGCGGGCGGCCCGGCCCACGCCCGTAGGGTTTACTTTTTTCGGGGATGACCGCCCGGATGCCGCGCCGCCGCAGCCACCGCCGTATCCGCGGAATATCGTAGCCCTTGTCGCCCGTCACACAGGCGGGACGGCATCGCGGCTGGCCCAGCGGTTGCAGAATCCGTACCGCCTGGAGGGTGGCGGTTACCGCCGTCGATTCATGAGCCTGCCCCGGCGTGATCCCCACCGTCAGCGGGGTGCCTGGACCGTCAGCCACCACATGGATTGTGGTGCCCCAACCGCCGCGGCTGCGGCCCAATGCGTGATCCGCCGGTTCTTGCGTACCCCCTTTTTTTTCCACCGCCCACCGCGGACCCATGGGCCCGCACGGAACTGCCGTCGACGCACCACAGGTCCCCATCGATGTGGCCTGCGGCATCCAAGCGAATCGGCAAGGCCTGCAGCAAGCGGTCGATCAACCCGACCTGTCGCCACCGGTTGAAACGGTTGTACGCCGTCTTCCAGGGGCCGAAACGCTCCGGCAAGTCCCGCCAGGGGGAACCGCTGTTCAGGATCCAGAACCAAGCATGGAGCATGGTCCGGTGGTCCCGGTATGGTCGGCCCCGCCCCTGTCGCGGCGGTAACAACGGTTCGATCTGCCGCCACTGCGCATCCGTCAGTTCGTATCGTCGCATCCTTGCGAACTCCTGTGTTGCGAATGTCCGGTGCAAAAAGGAGCATTATAACGATGATCCGTACTTACGGGACACGACCTAGGGCTTTAACGAACTGGTCAGTCGCTGGCATGGCAACCACGTGTATCGGCACAGCGCCGGGGGCATCTCTCCGCAGGCGAGTTGCCTATGGCGACTTGGCGATGGGGCTCCTGACCCTGCTGGCCGCCGGGGTGTTGGCGGCATTCTACATCCGCGATCTGAAGCCGGCGCTCCGCGCGGCCGGTGACACCTTGCATGTGGCCCACCCAATCCTGACCGAATTGTTCGTGGGGTTGCCGGAACAGGCCCGTGCTCCTTAGGCACGGCGCTGGCCTGCCCCCTTCGCTGACGCTGGTCCGACGCGCCACCGGCGCACTGCGGGGATTCCCCGTCCACCGAGCCGAAAAACGCCCTGCGAATCTGCCTCTGGCCACAAAACCGCCCACCCCGCTGTCCGGTCGGCTTTAGCAACCCACCCTGCGGAATCGCTGGGACGGATGAAGACGGCTTGTCGCTCCAGCAGCGCGATGGTATCGTGACGGTAACCGCGGGCGTAATTCAGCGGTAGAATGCCAGCTTCCCAAGCTGGACGTCGCCGGTTCGAATCCGGTCGCCCGCTTTTAGCGCATCAGCATGAACGGTCGCGCAAATTCCTGTATTTTCAATGATTTTCTTATTGTTCAACCCGTCCGGGTTGACCTGGTCCAGCGTGCAGGCTGGCGTATCAAAATGCCCGGAAAAGCACATTTCATGGTTGCGCCCGTGGTTGCGCTGCGGGACTGGAGAGTTCGTCATTTCGGCAACTGCCGGAGTGGATAAAGACTTCCCCAAGTTGATGTCTTGAATGGCCTTGGATGTGTCCAGAATG
Organism: Planctomycetota bacterium; assembly: GCA_021790475.1. Classification (GTDB taxonomy): domain Bacteria; phylum Planctomycetota; class Phycisphaerae; order WQYP01; family WQYP01; genus JAKBMM01. The sequence continues at coordinate 3,064 of JAJYDU010000182.1, forward strand.
CCCATGCGACCATAGATGTTGCTGGTCAAACGGGGATCAGAATGCCGCATAAGTTGCTGCGCAAGTTTCAGAGACACTCCCGCCCGCACCAGAAGTTGGCAGTAGGTGTGACGGAGCGAATGAAAATCGATACCGGCATCCAGACCAGCGGCTTGCAGGTCGCGACGAAAGGCCTTCATCCCGGGGATTTGAGCGAAGATGGCTTCTTCGACCTGCCTTGGCTTCCAGGATTGTAGTAAGGCGATCAGATCCGCATGGAGAGGAAGTTGATCGGCCTTGCCGTTCTTGGTTACGTCAGCCCGCAATTGAATGAACGGCGCCGGTGCGTCCATGTGAAGATCACCCCATCTGAGTGCTTGCAGTTCGGATCACCGCAGGCCGGTCAATACCGCGAACTGATAGACAGCGGCGCGCTCCGGCGGTGCGGCGGCAAGTAACCGATTGACTTGTTCGCCGGTCAGCCCCACGCGCTGCCGGGGTGCCTCGGACAGCTTTTGAATGCTGATAAGGGGATCATGTCCCAGCCGGCCGCGCTTCTGGCACCAGTGAACCAGGCCTTTCAAGTGGGCGATATAGCGATTGATGGTCTGGGCATTCAGACCCTCTTCCTGCAAAACATCCGGCAATTTGGCCACGTTGTCGGCCGTCAACTCGGCCAAAGTCCGCCACTTCATGAGGACCAAGACGCGATTGAAGCTCACTTTCATAGTGTAGACATGCTTGGGGGAACTTCCCTGTCGCTCCAGATCGGACAGCCGATCCTTGATGTGTTCGGTCAAAGGCTTGGCGGCGGCTTCGGTGGCCACGGTGATTATACCGGAAGCCTTCTGATCCTCGATTTTCTGCAATTCCTGCAACTGGCGAATACTGGCGGCACGGTCTGAATAGAGCGCCACCATGCGCCACCGTCGACCAGAGCGGACCTTGCCGTACCACTTGGATGACCGTTTCTGTCCCGCCTTGGATTGCCGCGTGATTTTGAAAACATTCATGGGTAAGCCTCTACCTTCTTTCGGCAGACCGTGATACAGACATCTGCCAACCTTATTGATAATACCTGATGGATACCCGCATTTCGAAGACGGATGGGATACGATTAATTCCGATGGCAGGCCATTTCTTGGAGTCGGGCTTGTCCCGCTCTCCGTTGAAAATGGAGAGCGGCACGAATAAGCAACACTCTACGCGGCGGTCCGGGCGGCGTCAACCCCGCGTCCCAGCGCCTTGAGTAACACACTCATGGCTGCGTATCCCT
>JAJYDU010000183.1 GCA_021790475.1 Planctomycetota bacterium
GCCGGGCTGAAAAGGTTGAATCGGACGCCGGGTCGGCCCGCTTCCTGCACCGCGGTGGCGTTCCACACCTGGCGGTCAAAGGCGTTCGGACCGCCATGCAGGGCATTCGGACCATTGTTGATGGGAACATGGTAAGTTGTGCCGTTGAGGGTGAAAGTCCCGTTGGCGATGCGATTGGCGTAACGGCCGATGGTGGCGCCGAAATAAGGGTCGTCCGCGTTCAGGTACGGCGGGAGTGTTTCATAACCGAGCGCCACGTCGCCGATATTTCCACGCGCGTCGGGCGCCTGGATTCGCTGCACGCGGGCGCCGTAGCTGATCAGCCGCACCACCATTCCGTGGGAGTTGGTCAGGGTGTATTGATACACCTTGGCGCCATGGGGGGTGATCCCGAAAAGGGATTTGTAAAGAGCCAGCTTCCTCGGAAAATTTTCCATGGAAGCGCCCGGCATGGACCGGCAACCGGCCAGGGCGCAGGCCGTCGCCGCGCCCGAGGCGAGCATAAAGCCGCGGCGTGTCATGCGGAACATCGGATTCTGATTCTGGACCGGCATAGCGCGATACCTCCAATTGAAGTTGGAAACCGGACGGCGAAAATATAACCGGCGCTTCTCCGCGGGGCAAGGCCTCCCCACCAGCCTGTCACACCAGCCGAAGACTTGTGAATCGACTTCAATCGTTGGCGGGTATCGGGGTGGAGTCGGCCACCGCCACCACGGCGGCGCAAATGGAGGCGGGGCGGATTCCGGCGGGCAACGCCCGCAGGGCCGCCGCGGCGGCGCGCAGGGTGGCGCCCGTGGTGCACACATCATCGACAAGCCACACGCGTTTGCCGGCAAGCAGGGGGTGGGTGAAAGCTTCAAACGCGCCGCGCAGATTATCGGCGCGGGCGGTAACGCTCTGCGTCCGGGTCTGCGGCGCCGTGGGGCGGATGCGCCGCAGCACATCGAGAACCGGCCGATTCAGCCGGCCGCCGGCGTATGCGGCGATCTCGTGCGCCTGATTGAAACCGCGCCGCCACTGGCGCCGCCAGTGCAGGGGCACCGGCGCCAACACGTCTACCTGCCCGGCGGCGTGTTGCTCAAGAGCGGCGCCAAGCCAACTCGCCAGGATGGCGGCAACCGGCCAGCGACCATGGAATTTGAGCAGGCGCACCAGCGACGAGAGCGGCTCGTCCAACGGTCCCGCACGAACAATCCGCTCCACACCGAGACGGCGCGCCGGACAACGGCGACAGCCGGATAAATCGGACCAGGGACCCAGCGTGGCGCCGCAGCGCGGGCAGAACGGCCAGCCCAGAAATCGCTCGAGCCGCCGGCGAACCCCGCCGGACAAACCTTGATCCGCCGGTTGCACCGGCTCGCCGGTGATCCAGCAGGTGGAGGGAAAAAGGCTGCGATCGATCAGCCGGAAAGGCAAACCCAAAGGTGGCAGGGATATGGTCATTTTCCCACCGCATGGTGCTTCGCGTACCATTGCACCGTTTGACGAAGCCCCTCGTCAAAGTCGGTGATTGGTTCGTAACCGAGAATTACTCCGGCTTGGGTAATGTCGGCCAGGGAATCGCGTACATCGCCGGCCCGCGGCGGCAGGTGGCGGCGCGGAACTTTGCGGCCGAGCAGGTCTTCAATCCTTTCGAGCAAGGCCAGGAGACTGATGTTCCGGCCGCAGGCCACGTTGATTACCTCGCCGGCCAGGGACCGGGAGCAACTCCCCGCCAGCATGTTGGCCCGCACCACGTTGGATACGTGCGAGAAATCGCGCGTCTGTCGGCCGTCGCCGTAAATATCCGGCGGTTCATTGCGCAACACCGCGCGGATGAACGCCGGAATCACGGCGGCATACTGGCTGAGCGGATTCTGGCGCGGGCCGAACACGTTGAAGTAGCGGAGGCTCACGGTGGAAAGATTGTAAACGGCGGCATATACACGCGCGTAATATTCACCGGCCAGTTTGCCCGCCGCGTAGGGGCTTTTCGGAGATGGAGACATGTCTTCGCGCTTGGGCAGGAGGGGACTTTCGCCATACGCGCTGCTGCTGGCGGAGTATACCACCCGGCGCGCCCCCGCGCGCCGGGCGGCCTCCAGTACGTGGAGCGTGCCGGCGACATTCGCCGCGTTGTAGCGGATTGGATCGGCCACGGAACCGGGCACGCTTCCCAGGGCCGCCAGGTGAAACACCACGGCGACGCCGGCGGCGGCGCGCTCGCATTGAGCCGGGTCCGTGATGTCGCCCTGAACAAACTCAATGCCGCCGGAAACTTCCGCGAGATTCGCCGCGTTGCCCGCGCAGAGGTTGTCCAGCACGCGGACACGCGCTCCGGCGTCGCCCAGCGCCCGCACCAGATGCGAACCGATAAAACCGGCGCCGCCCGTAACCAGCGTCGATAAGCCGCGATAGGCGGAAGCGTCCAAGCTCAAAGGCCGTTTCCTTTCTCCTGAAGCCTTACCCGGAGGGAATCACTCCCATGCTGCCCGGACGCCCAGCGCCGGGAGCCAGCTCCGGCCGGCCAACGGCATGATAATACAAGCCGGCGGCGGCGACCTTTCCGCTGGCCAGGCAATTGCGGCCGTCAAACACGTGCTTGCCGCGCATGATCGCGGCCATGCGCGCCCAGTTCTGGGTAATGAAGATGGGCCAGTCGGTAACAAGGGCGATGGCATCGACGCCGCGCGTGCAATCCTCCACGTCACGACTCCATTGCACCGCATCGCCGAGGATTTTTCGCGCGTTGTCCATCGCCTGCGGATCATAGACGCGAAGCGCTACCCCGCCCGCCGCCAGCGTCCGGGCAATGGGAATGCTGGGCGATTCGCGCATATCATCGGTATCGGGCTTGAAGGCCAGACCCCACAAGGCGACCTGCGGATGTTGGACGCCCTGGAGCGCCGCCAGAACGCGCTGGGCGAAAATCAGTTTCTGGCGCTGGTTAACTTTCTCCACGCCCGCGACCAGGCACGGTTCAATGCCCACCTGCCGCATCTGGTACTCCAGGGCGGCCACATCCTTCGGAAAGCATGATCCCCCGTAACCGACGCCGGCCTTGAGAAATGACGGCCCGATGCGCCTGTCCGTACCGATCCCGACGCGAACGCTTTCTATATCCGCGCCGATGGCGGACGCCAGCAGCGAAAGTTCGTTGATGAAACTGACCCGCATGGCCAGCATGGCGTTGGCGGCGAATTTGGTCAGTTCCGCGCTTTGGCGGCTCATGGAGAATATTGCATAACCGCGGTCGATCAGCGGCTGAAATATTTCACGCAATGCTTCGAGGCCGCGGGGGGAGTTGGCGCCGAAAATCATACGGTCCGGATGCAGAAAATCCTGCACCGCCGTGCCCTCGCGCAGGAACTCGGGATTGTTGACCACTTCGATCGGGTAGCGGGCGGCGGCGGTGCGGGCGGCGACCTGTTCGCCGGTTCCCGGCGGAACCGTACTTTTGATCACCAGGGTTTTCGGCCCGTCAACCATCCGGACCAGATCGTCAACAACGGAAAAGAGCATGCGCAAGTCGGCGCCGCCGGACGGGGCGGGAGGCGTCCCCACCGCGATAAATATCGTCTCCGATTCGCGAAAGGCCCGGCCGATGTCGGTGGTGAAACACAACCGCCCCTGGGCGTGCTGGGCGAGGATCAATTCGGAAAGCCCCGGCTCGTAAATAGGAGACTCGCCGCGCGCCAGGCTTTCGACACGGGCTTGATCCACATCCACACCCATCACATGATGTCCGAGGGAGGCCAGACAGGCGCCGCTGACGAGGCCGACATAACCACATCCGATCACCGAAATGTTCATAATGCAGCCTCTCTGGTGCGGCCTAAATCGAATTTAGAACAGAAGAATACCAGAGAAAACAAGAATTGCACGTCCTCCGCCGCCGGCACGTCGATCGGTGGAATAAACCATCCTGTTCTGTAAATCACCTCCTGTGTCACAATCCATCAAAATCTTTGCTGCACGCGAAGGTTATTGCGGTGTCTTTTCGCGCACAACCATAATAATACGCGTAACCTGCAATTCTTCCCGCATTCTCTGGTGCGTCAGTGAAACTATCTGTGTCTTGTGAACTGAAAGGAGTTCACCTGCGCCCGCCCTAACTTAACTTCCCTTTAACTTTTAAGAAAAGGCTGAAAAAGCATACTTTTTATCGGAAATGTAGCAAGTAATAATAAAACAAAGTGCTTGCATTGCAGTGGTTCGCTGGGTATGATGTA